>NZ_JAHXKI010000002.1:2100000-2362605 GCF_019392195.1 Marinobacter sp. F4206 | reverse complement strand
GCGTATTCTACATCGAACCGCCACCTTGTCAACCGTTATTTTTCTCTGTTTTCCGTCTCCGGAAAGCGCCGAAAAATCTACCGGCCTACTGCTTGTTGCGAGGGGCGCATTCTACACTGAACCGCTTCCCTGTCAACCGCTTTCTGAAGAATTCTGAAACTCAATTTCTTCAACACTTTCAAGCGGTTATCTCTCGATTTCTGGCCCGCCTCAGTGGCGTTCCCCTCGAAAGAGATGCGCATTCTACAGACCTGCTCAGAGGTGTCAACGACGATTCTGAAAAAAACTCAAAATCGCCGAAAACCGGTCACGCAGTGATCAACACCCGCGCAATCTTCTTCTTGCCAGCCTGGACCACACAATCATCACCTTCAACGAACAGGCGATCGCCCTCAAACTTCTCACCATTAACAAAGACCGCACCACGCCCCAACACGTCCCGGGCTGCCGCACCATTCTTTACCAGACCCGCCAACCTCAACACCGAGGCCATCGGCATTTCGGGCTGACCCTCAAGGGACACTTCCACCGTAGGAACATTATCCGGGATCTCGCCAAGGGCAACCCGATTTCCCGCCGACTTGTGGGCCGTCTTCGCCGCCTCCTCATCATGGAAGCGGGTAATAATCTCTTCAGCCAGCAGCTTCTTATAGTCCTGCGGGTTCGCACCTGACTCGACGGCCGAGCGAAACTCATCAATCTCGGCCAACGGACGGAAGCTCAGCAATTCAAAGTAACGCCACAGCAAATCGTCCGGCATAGACAGGAGCTTGGTGTACATCTCGCCAGGCGAGTCATTAACGCCGACGTAATTACCCAGAGACTTGGACATCTTCTGGACACCGTCGAGACCTTCCAGTATCGGCATCGTCAGAATGGCCTGAGGTGTCTGGCCATACGCCTTCTGCAGAATGCGCCCCATCAGCAGATTGAACTTCTGGTCAGTACCGCCCAACTCGACATCCGCTTCCATGGCAACGGAGTCGTAACCCTGAACCAGAGGGTAAAGGAACTCGTGGATGGCAATGGGCTGCTCGGCGCGATAGCGCTTGGTGAAATCGTCCCGCTCCAACATCCGGGCGACCGTGTACTGGCCCGCCAGCTTGATCATATCGGCGGCACCCATCTTGTTCATCCAGTCGGAGTTGAACATGACACGTGTTTTCTCGGGGTCGAGAATCTTGAACACCTGCTCTTTATAGCTGATGGCGTTCTCGGCAACCTGCTTTTCGGTTAACGGCGGACGCGTTGCACTCTTGCCTGTCGGGTCACCAATCATCCCGGTGAAATCCCCGATCAGGAACATCACTTCGTGCCCAAGATCCTGGAACTGCCTCAGCTTATTAATGAGGACCGTATGCCCAAGATGGAGATCCGGCGCAGTCGGATCGAAGCCCGCCTTGATACGCAGAGGGCGACCTTCTTTTAATTTCTCAATCAGCCCGTCTTCCGGAATCAGTTCGTCAATGCCGCGCTTGATTACGGCCAACGCCTCATCAATAGATGCCATGAACAACACGTCCCCAGTTTTGATCTCGATAGATTCTGACAGTTACAGACCTCTACAAAAGAAATCTGTGAGTTACCTGCACTCCTGCTAATATTATCGTACAGTTTTTAAGCAATACTGGACGAGCAGGGCGGCGCATTATAGCAGTGCCGTCAGCAAAAATCCGGGGGGATGGAGCAGCAACCGTAATGTTCCACGCTGTCCCACGTGCTGTTTATACGGTAATCTGTCTGTCTATACTTTAACAACAGCTTTAACTAGGTAGCTCAACCTACCGGAATACCGATTAAAACGGATGCGATACGTGCTAAAAATGTTGCCCAAAACACACATTACGATTGCCGCCACTGCAACCGTCGTAGTGACCGCCGCCATTCTTATGAGCCCCAGTGCCGACGTGGAAGCCAAACGCATGTCCTACGCGCTGGACCTGGAACAGGGCACGGTCACCGGCAATGGCGAGGCAGAACAGGTTGCCCCGGAGGCTGCCAACACCGCAGCGATTGACGAACAGTCACCGGTTGTTTCCGCAAACCAGACGGCCGAAGCTGTGGAGCCGGCGGAACCCCAGTTTGACTGGAGAACCTTCGAGATTGAATCCGGCGACACCTTGTCCTCGCTGTTCAAGAAAGCCGGCTTCAATGACGGCGTCATGCTGTCGGTCATTCACGGAGAAGGCGACGCCGAAAAACTCCAGCGCCTGTATGCTGGTGAGACGATCCGATTTGCGACCAGCGAAGCCGGTGACCTGGCGGCTATCGAGCTTCAGCGCAGCCTGCTCGAAACTCTCAAAATTGAGAAGACGGAAGACGGATTTACCGGACAGAAGGTTATTCGCGAACCTGAAGCACGGCCGGCATTCGCTTCCGGCACCATTGACGGTTCCCTTTACCTGGCCGCCCGCGAGGCCGGCCTGAACGACCGCCTGACCATGGAACTTGCAGGCATCTTTGGCTGGGAAATCGACTTCGTTTACGATGTCCGCAAGGGTGACCACTTCGAAGTGGTTTATGAAGAACTGTATCTGGACGGCGAAAAGTTCGATACCGGCCGCATACTCTCTGCCCGCTTTATCAACCGCGGTGAAGACAACACGGCCCTGCTGTATACCGACAGCAACGGAGACAGTGACTACTATTCACCCAACGGCAAGAGCATGCGCAAGGCGTTCCTGCGCACTCCCATCAACGCCCGGGTCTCGTCGCCATTCAACCTCCAGCGCCGCCATCCGGTTCTCGACGTCGTACGCCCCCATGAAGGTACAGACTATGGCGCACCCACGGGCACGCCCATCAAGGCCGCAGGTTCGGGACGGGTACACTTTTCCGGTTGGAAAGGCGGCTACGGTCGTACTGTCATCCTTCAGCACGGTGACAACATCACAACGCTTTACGCTCACATGAGCCGCCTGGGCCGGGGCATTAAAAAAGGCACTCGCGTTAAGCAGGGCGAAACCATTGGCTATGTCGGCTCATCCGGCATGGTGACGGGCCCGCACCTGCACTATGAGTTCCGCCTCAACGGATCGCCGCGCAACTCCCGGACCGTAAAACTCCCGGATGCCAAGCCGGTACCTTCCTCGGAAATGGCACGGTTCAAGCGTTACACCGAGCAACGTCTGGCACAGTTCGACGTCTTCCGAGAGAATTACCAGCAACTCGCTCTCGCCTCAGAAGAGTAAACGCCATGGAAGCCTGGATCGGGCTCATGTCCGGCACCAGCATGGACGGCATTGACGCCGTGCTGGTGTCCTTTGATGGTCGGTCGATTACGGTCCACGCCTCAGAGACTCTGAACTATCCGGATGACCTCCGGCACCGCCTCCTGGCGGTTAGCCAGAATCAGGGCACACCGGATGAGATCGGCGAACTGGACACCCTGACCGGCTCCCTCTTTGCCGATGCCGCCAACAGGGTCATCGAACGCTCGGGTATTTCCCCCTCGGCAATCCGGGCTATCGGTTCGCATGGCCAGACAATCCGTCACCAGCCCTCTGGTTTCGCGCCCTTTTCCACACAGATCGGCAACCCGTCGGTGATCGCCGAAAAAACCGGCATTACCACCGTTTCCGATTTCCGGCGCAGGGACATGGCCGCAGGAGGCCAGGGCGCTCCATTGGTTCCGGCTTTCCACAAGGCTTTTTTCAGCTCCGACACCGAGGACCGATGCATCCTAAATCTCGGCGGCATCGCCAACATTACCTGGATTCCGGCAGATTCGAATGAACCGGTTACTGGCTTTGACACCGGACCGGCCAATGCCTTGATGGACGCCTGGTGCCTGAACCAGACCGGCCTTCCCTACGATGCAGATGGCCACTGGGCCGACGAGGGCAACGTTGATCACGAACTGTTGAAGGACATGCTATCGGACGCGTATTTTACGCGGTCAGCACCCAAGAGCACGGGCAAGGAACGGTTCAATCTGGGCTGGGTGAAAACATTGGTGCAGCGACACCCCGACCTCCAGGCAGCTGATGTCCAGAGGACCCTGCTTCAGCTGACGGTTACTAGCATTCTCCACCAGTTGCCGGCCGCACCCGCCATGAGAATCTATGCCTGCGGCGGCGGCACCCGGAACCCGGTGCTAATGAAAGAACTGGAGCGGGCCTTGAGCCCAGCGCCGCTGGCCATCACCGCAGAGCTTGGACTGGATCCGCAATGGGTCGAGCCAGTGGCATTCGGATGGCTGGCCCAGCAGACCCTTGCCGGCAATCCTGGCAACCTTCCCGACGTTACGGGCGCGCGGGGACCGCGGATCTTGGGCGCTATCTACCACGCCTGACAGCTCAGGACAGATCGTGCACCAACAAAAAAGGAGAGCATGCGCTCTCCTTTTTTCGTTCAGTCTGATCGGGTCAGATTGAAAAGGAACTCCCGCAGCCACAGGTCGAGCTGGCATTCGGGTTCTGAACCACAAACTGTGAGCCCTGAAGCCCTTCCTGATACTCGATGGTAGCGCCTACGAGATACTGATAGCTCATCGGATCTACCAGCAAACTGACGCCGTCCCGCTCGATCACAGTATCTTCTTCGTCCTGACTGTCATCAAAGGAAAAGCCGTACTGGAAACCGGAGCAGCCACCGCCCGTGACAAAGACACGGAGTTTGAGCTCAGGATTTTCCTCCTCCTCAATCAACTCTCGCACCTTGGCAACGGCACTGTCACTGAAGAACAGCGGTGCGGCCATTTGTTGCTGAACTACACTCAAGTTCGCCTCCGGATCACCTGTGAACAACTCGGACGATTATGGTATTCCTGACTAAAACAATCAACTATTCGGACTTTCCACCACCCTCGGCTTCAACTGCAGCTTCTGCTTCAGTATAGGCCTTGCCGGAAGACTCGTTATCGGTCTTCGTACCGGGCTGATCCCGGGTCAGCAGGCCGGCCGGTTCGCGCTGATGCACCAGATTTCCGTTGACCGACGCACCCATCGCCATTTCAATCAGGTTGTAATAGACATTGCCATTGATAGAGGCTTTTTCGGCCAGCTCAAGGTGGGCCGAGGCGTAAACATCACCGTTTACCGTGCCGTTGATAATCACATGGGGCGCGACAATGTCTCCGGAAATCTCGCCAATCTCCGAGATCCTGAGCACGGCATCGCTGCCCTCTTCAGCCACGACTTTGCCATGGACCTTGCCATCCACATGCAGACCACCGGAAAACTGGACATCGCCCTGGACCGTGGTACGGGACGAAATCAGCGTGTCGAAATGGCCGGTTGGCCGACGCGGTTTCTGCTTTTTCTTTCCAAGCATGTCACTTCTCCGTTAAGTCATCCCAATCAAAAGTTCGTTCAGCCTGTGAGGATTTCCGGCCCTCGGCCTGGGCCACCACCTGGATTTCGAGAGGTTCGAAACCATCCGGCAGCACC
This sequence comes from Marinobacter sp. F4206, assembly GCF_019392195.1. Taxonomy (NCBI): domain Bacteria; kingdom Pseudomonadati; phylum Pseudomonadota; class Gammaproteobacteria; order Pseudomonadales; family Marinobacteraceae; genus Marinobacter; species Marinobacter liaoningensis. Next base: position 2,357,215 of record NZ_JAHXKI010000002.1, on the reverse strand, counting down.
AGTAAACCTTCCACGTCCTGAAAATAACGGAAACGGAATTTCACGCCGAGGTCTTCTATATCCTGAGACAGGTCGCGCAGGGCGATGACTTCTTTCTCTTCGTCGCGCAGGCCGATGACGTTCACCGCCACCACACCTGAAATGTAGCTTTTGTTATTGCCCACCTGAGTCAGTACCAGCTTGAAATCAAAGGCACCGGGCTGTCGATCCGGAGCCATCGTGAAGCTGTCGACTTGAAGCCCCTTGCTGGTCTCCGAGGGGGCCATGATATTTTTATAGAATGTCAGGTCGGATTTCAGTGAAGCAATCCGGGTTTCAAGTTCAACGATGGTCCTTCGGGCCTGATTCAGCGCCTGCTCATCAATAACCCGACCCCGATCGAGGTTAATCACCTGCTGGCGCGCCTCGGTGTAGTCGTCCCGAAGCGTGTCCAGCTCCTCTTCCAGGACATCATTGGAAGCCGCCACACTGGAAAACCGAAACCCTCCCTGGGCCAGCCCCGTGGCGTACCCGGCAATGGCGGCAACAACCGAAAAGATCAGCAGAATGGCGGTTCGCCGCAGCCGGTAGCCCGGCCGATGGCGAATCACGACATATTCTTGTTCCGGCTTGCGGTCCTCACTCACGGCGGCGCCTTAAGGAAGCAGGGCCGGGGCTTCAAGCCCAAGCGTTTCGTTCAGACCGAACATGATGTTCATGTTCTGGATGGCCTGTCCGGCGGCGCCTTTCACCAGGTTATCGATGACTGACGAGACAATCACGATGCTGCTCTGTTCCTGGCGATGAAGAGCCATCCGACACTGGTTGGCGCCGCGAACGCTACGAGTTTCCGGATGACTGCCGAAAGGCATCACGTCGACAAAGGGTTCATCCCGGAACCGGTCTTCAAACAGGCCCTGAAGCTGGTCAAACTGCCCGGGATCCTTGAGCTCCGCATAGAGAGTCGCCTCAATACCACGGATCATGGGAATCAGGTGCGGCACAAAGGTAACGCCCACTGCAGATCCGGCCGCCCCGGTCAGGCCCTGACGAATCTCCGGCAGGTGGCGATGGCCCGAAGCGCCGTAGGCTTTGAAGCTCTCCCCGACCTCACCGTGCAACATGCCAATCTTGCCCTGCCGACCGGCACCGCTGGCGCCGGACTTGGCATCGGCAATCAATCGGGCCGGATCCACAAGAGCGTTTTCCAGAAGCGGCAGGAAACCGAGTTGAACTGCCGTCGGGTAGCAACCGGGATTCGCCACCAGCTGGGCGCTTCGAATCTCTGCGCGAGCCACTTCCGGCAGGCCGTAAACAGCCTGCTCGGCCCACTCGGCACTTTCATGCGCCATACCATACCAGTTGGCCCAGACTTCCAGATCCTTCAGCCGGAAATCCGCCGACAGATCGACCACCCGGACACCGGCCGCCATGAGCTCTGGCACCATGCGCATGGCAACGCCGTGCGGGGTGGCAAAGAACACCAGATCACAGGCTTTCAGTACATCTGCATCCGGCTCGGAAAAAGCCAGGTCGTAATGCCCCCGCAGATTCGGATACATGTCGGCCACAGGCATGCCTGCTTCCGAACGGGAGGTAATGCAACTCACTGTAACTTCCGGATGAACTGCCAGAATTCTCAGCAATTCCACACCGGTATAGCCGGTGCCACCAACGATGCCTACTTTAATCACCACTCTCTCCAGCGACGTCGTATCAGGGTTTGGACGAATGACGCCGTAGTCTACCATGATAAACCAAGGACTTATTGCAGCCCGCGGGGCGGTCGTTACAATGATGTCAGAAACGCTCCGTCTCTTCATCGCACCCAACCGGAATTCCGGCGTTCATGCAAACACTCTGGCACCAGATTACCGAGCATCTGATTCCTGTGTTCCGCCGCAGGTTATCGGGTGTCGATGCATTGCCTCAGCTGGCGGTGCTCGGACTGCTATCCGGGCTGATCACCGGCGGCGTCATCCTGGTTTTCCGCCTTGCCATTGAGTGGCCACTGGAACACTTCCTGCCCGGCGGGGACTCTGAGTCCTTCGAAGAGCTGAACCTGATTACCCGCGGCGTGTTGCCGTTAACCGGTGCCCTGCTGCTGGGGGTTATGCTGCACCGCCTGGCCATTCATGACCGCAAGGTGGGAATCGTGCATGTCATGGAGCGCCTGAATTACCACCAGGGCTACATCTCGTTGCGCAGCGCCATGGTCCAGTTCGTGTCGGGCGTGGCTACGGTGGTATCCGGCCAGTCCGCCGGGCGGGAAGGACCTGCGGTACACCTGGGCGCTGCCTTCTCGAGTCTGATGGGCCAATGGATGCGGCTGCCCAACAACAGCATCCGAACCCTGGTGGCCTGCGGTTGTGCGGCTGCCATTTCCGCCTCGTTCAACACCCCCATTTCCGGCGTGATCTTTGCCATGGAAGTGGTGATGATGGAGTACACCATCGCCGGGTTTACCCCGATCATCCTGGCAGCAGTGAGCGCGGCGATCGTGACCCAGGCGGTCTACGGTTCGGAGCCGGCCTTCAGCGTACCGCCCCTGACCATGAACTCCCTCCTGGAAATTCCGTGGGTCCTCGCCATCGCGGTCATTATTGGCATCGCCGCGGCGCTTTTCATTCAACTGGTGGATTCCATGGGGCGTTATCACCACCGCCCGGTTATCCTCCGTATAGTAGCGGCGGGGCTGCTGATGGTTCCCTTCGCTATCCTGATGCCGGAAACCATGGGCATCGGCTACGATACGGTCGACGACACCATCAATGGCCAACTGGGGTTCTGGCTGCTACTGGGCGTGGGTGCTTCCAAGTTATTGGTGACGTCACTTACCCTCGGACTGGGCATGCCCAGTGGCGTCATCGGTCCAACGCTGTTCATGGGCGCCACCCTGGGCGGCGCGATGGGGCTGGTCGGCGCACAGATCGTTCCGGAGCACGCCTCCTCGGTCGGGTTCTATGCCATGCTGGGTATGGGCGCCATGATGGGGGCCGTACTCCAGGCGCCGCTGGCGGCACTGATGGCGCTGATGGAGCTGACCCGCAACCCCAACATTATCCTCCCGGGCATGCTGATCATTACCACCTCCACCTTGGTCACCAGCGAGGCTTTCGGCAAGAAGTCCCTGTTCCTAACCATCCTGAAGAGTCAGGGCCTGAGCTATCAGAACTCACCTGTTATTCAGGCGCTGCGTCGGGTATCGGTTGGTGCCATCATGGATCGAAGCATTCTGCGCACAGAACGCCACCTGACTGTCGAAGAGGCCAGGAAGGCCCTGAAGTCAGAACCAAAGTGGCTACTGGTCGAGGGCAGCAGCGGGCCTACCGCACTGCTGCCTGCGGTCGATCTGGCTCGGTATCTGGAAGACACGGAGAAACTGGCCGCCGAGGAAGGAACCGAAGCTCCCGAGACCGTGGACCTCATGGACATCCCGGCGAACCGACGGGATATTGCACCGGTCCAGTACCAGGCCACCCTTGAAGAAGCCCTGAATGTATTCCACGCAAACAATGCCGAGGCCCTGTATGTACAACGGCATGTTGCGCCGATGATTCAGCGCGTATACGGGGTGGTTCTGAAGACGGACATCGAAAGCTACTACCAATACCGAGGGAACTAATGAATGCTGTGGGTTAAAGCCTTCCACATAATCTCCATGGTGTGCTGGTTCGCCGGCATTTTTTATCTGCCACGACTATTCGTGTATCACGCGGCCTGTGAGGACGAAGCCGGCCGAGAGCGTTTCAAGATCATGGAAAGAAAGCTGTACCGGGGGATCACCACGCCGTCCATGATCGCCACCCTGATCTTTGGCATCTGGCTCATTGGTTACAATATTTCCGGCTATTTCAGTCAGGGCTGGCTGCATGCCAAACTGCTGCTTGTGGCCGCGCTCATCGTTTATCATTTCTACTGCGGCCACCTGGTCAAGGTGTTCCGGGATGATCGCAACACCCGCAGCCATGTTTTCTACCGCTGGTTCAACGAGCTGCCGGTTTTCATCCTGCTGGCGGTCGTGATCCTCGCCGTTGTTAAACCCTTCTAAGGAGTCGAGCCATCAAACGCTATACCCGACCTCAGGTACTGATCTTGTCCGGTCTTGACCCGTCCGGCGGCGCCGGTATCCAGGCTGACATCCAGGCCATCACCTCGCTGGGCTGTCATCCCCTGCCCGTATTGACCTGCCTGACCGTGCAGGACACGACCAACGTCTACGGGGCCGAAGCGGTCGATGCCGAACTGATTCGCAAACAGCTGAAGTGCGTTGCCGACGACGCACCGATTCACGCCATTAAAACCGGGGCCCTCGGCAACGCAGCCATTGTTGATGTGCTGGTGGAATTTATCGGGGAACACCCGGGCATCCCGCTGATTACTGACCCGGTCATCAAGGCCGCCGGTGGTGGCGATCTGGCCGACGACGAACTGATCACTGCCATGAAACAGCGCCTGCTCCCGCTGGCTGAAATGATTACCCCGAACGGGATCGAGTTAGCCATGCTGGGAGATAATGCGGACCCGGAACAGGCGGCCAGACAGCTGCTGGAGACAGGCTGTTCATCGGTCCTGGCGACGGGCGGCCATGGTACCGGACTGCATATCACCAACACGCTCTTCAACCACGCCCCGGATCCGATGACCTGGGAAATCGAACGGGTCGGTGGTGAATACCACGGCACCGGCTGCACCCTTGCCGCGGCCATCGCCGCTGGCCGGGCCTGTGGTCTGTCCCAGCGAGCCGCGATCTCCCAGGCGCAGAATTACGTTAACCGCGCAATTCTGCATGCGCTGGAGGTCGGCAAGGGCCAGCCGGTGCCCGACCGGGGTATCCCGTGGGAACGATGACCAAGGCACTGCGACCGGGATTGTATGCCATCACCGACAGCCAGCTGACATCCCCGGCTACGCTGATTCCCTCGGTAGAAGCCGCACTGCGAGGCGGTGCGGTTCTGGTACAATACCGCGAAAAGAGCGCCCCCACGACGGAACGGCTCCGGCAGGCTCTTGATCTGCAGGCCGTCTGCGCCAATGCCGGCGTTCCGCTGCTGATAAACGACGATGTGGACCTGGCCCGGCGTTCAGGCGCAGCCGGAGTGCACCTGGGCCAAACCGACGACACGCTGGCGAGCGCGCGTCACCTCTTGGGGGAAAACGCGATCATCGGGATCACGTGCCACGCGGACCTGGAGCTGGCGCGCATTGCTTATCACGCCGGCGCAGACTACCTCGCGTTCGGGCGCTTCTACACCTCCGGTACAAAACCCGACGCCCCGGCAGCCGCCCCGACGGTGCTCACCGAGGCCCGGCAGTTTGGCCGGCCGGTCACCGCCATTGGAGGGATCACCGCCGAGAACGGCGAACCTTTGATCCGGGCCGGAGCCGACATGCTGGCCGTGGTCGGCGGCCTGTTCGGCGGCACGCCCGACGATATCGAACGGCGCGCCCGAACGTTTACGCGCCTGTTCCAGCAACATCATCCACTTTTTTCACTCTCCAGATAACAGGAATACAGACCCATGACTCACTCCGAAACCCTGTTCGAAGAAGCCCAGAAATACATCCCCGGCGGCGTCAATTCCCCGGTCCGGGCATTTCGCGGCGTGGGTGGCACCCCGGTGTTCTTCAAGCACGCCGAGGGCGCGTATTTGTACGACGAGGACGACCGCCGCTACATCGATTACATTGGTTCATGGGGCCCGATGATTCTTGGTCACTCCGATCCACGCATCAAGAATGCCCTGCATGCCCAGGTGGACCTCGGCATCGGCTACGGTGCTCCCACCTCCCTTGAGACCGAAATGGCCAAGAAGGTCTGCGAACTGGTCCCCTCCATTGACCTGGTTCGCATGGTGAACTCCGGCACAGAGGCCACCATGAGCGCAGTGCGACTGGCCCGTGGTTACACCGGCCGGGACAAGATCGTCAAATTCGAGGGCTGCTACCATGGCCATGTGGATTCGCTGCTGGTTAAGGCCGGATCCGGCGCCCTGACTCTGGGCGTACCGAACTCCCCCGGCATTCCCGCCAGCCTGGCCGAGCACACACTGACTCTGGACTTCAACGACATCGACAGTGTGCGTGAAACCTTTGCCCGGATGGGCGATGAAATCGCCGCCATCATCGTTGAGCCCGTGGCCGGCAACATGAACTGCGTACCGCCGGTTCCGGGATTCCTGGAAGGCTTGCGTGAGGTGTGCGACGAGCACGGAACCGTGCTGATTTTTGACGAGGTGATGACCGGCTTTCGGGTCTCCCTGGGCGGCGCCCAGGAACTCTACGGAGTCACCCCGGACCTGACCGCCCTTGGCAAGGTCATCGGCGGCGGTTTGCCAGTCGGCGCCTTTGGTGGCAAGCGGGAAATCATGGAGCATATCTCGCCCCTCGGACCGGTCTACCAGGCGGGGACCCTGAGCGGCAACCCACTGGCCATGTGCGCCGGACTGACCACCCTGAACGCGATTTCCGAACCGGGCTTCCACGATCGACTGACGGAAAAAACCATTGCCGTACGCGATGGCATCAAGGCCGCCGCCGACGCCGCGGGCATTCCGCTGGCTGTCCAGAGTGCGGGCGCCATGTTTGGCTTCTTCTTTACCGACGAGGAAGCCATCACCCGATTCGACCAGGTCATGGGCTGCGATGTCGAACGCTTCAAGAAATTCTTCCAGGGCATGCTCAAAGAGGGGGTTTACCTGGCACCCTCGGCCTTCGAAGCCGGCTTTACCACCGCGGCACTGACCGACGCCGATATTGAGCATACGATCGAGGCCGCTCGCAAGGTGATGGCGACGCTCTGACCGCCAGCCCATAAATCTCCCAACCCGGCCTCGATGACACGGACAATAGCGTGTCATGCGGGGCCAACTGGGTGATCCCCGTCACAGCCTGACCGCGCCGCCGACTATTGTGCCTGTTCGGAGATTGACTTGCGCGCGCTCGCGCCAAACTATAGCCGGATCTCGTAAGAGATGCTCTGACGGCAACAATCTAACAATCACAATACCGAAGTCAGCGCACGGAAGCCTTTTTTTCTGTCCAAACAGGCAGATGCAGTAAGAGAAGCAGTCTCTGGAGCAGCCCGTTAGGTTGAGCCGCAGTTTGAATAACAAACACAACATCAAACTGTAGGAACGACAATGAAACCCTGGATCAAAGCAATGGCTCTGGCCCTCGCGGTCGCGTGGTCAGCCCCCTCCGCCGCCTGGTGGTGGGATTCCACTCCCTCGAATTACACCGACACCCGTTACCCGATTGTGCTCGTGCATGGCATGTTCGGCTTCGATTCCATTGCCGGAGTCGACTACTGGTATGGCGTGGCAGAGGATCTTCGCAAGTACGGTGCGGACGTTTACACCACGCAGGTGCCGGCCCTGGATAGCACCATCGCCCGGGGCGAAGCCCTGCTGCCCCAGGTGCAGGCCATTGCCGCTGTGTACGGCAAAGTTAACCTGATCGGCCACAGCCACGGCGGCCCGACAGCCCGCTACATTGCCCGGGTGAGGCCAGATCTGGTGGCATCGGTCACCTCCGTCGGCTCCCCCCACAAAGGGTCGCCTGTGGCGGATCTGATCTACGGTTCTTCAGCCGAGAGCCTCGCGGCGTCGCTGGGCAATGCCCTGGGTGGTTTGATTGACCTGCTGTCCGGCGGCGGCTACAACCAGGATCTCCGCTCCAGCCTTCAATCCCTAACCACGCAGGGCAGCGCCGAATTCAACCGCTTCGCTCCGGCCGGTATGCCAACCACCTCCTGCGGTGAAGGCGCCCATTCCGCCAACGGCGTCCGCTTCTATTCCTGGGGCGGAACCGGAGTGCTCACCAACGTTCTTGATCCCTCCGACGCGCTGCTGGGGACCACCAGTCTTGCGTTTGGGTTCAGTCAGAACGACGGCCTGGTGGGCCGCTGCAGCAACCATTTTGGCAAAGTCATCCGGGATAACTACTTCATGAACCATCTGGATGAGGTGAACCAGGCTCTGGGACTGCACAGCCTGTTTGAGACCGACCCCAAGTCGGTATTCAAGCAGCACGCCAACCGGCTTAGAAACACCGGACTCTGAGCCTTTCCTGACATGCCCCGGCTGATTGCCGGGGCTAGAACGTCCCTTCCAGAGACCCAATCAGGGTGTAGCGCCGGTAGTCATAGCGGTCAATTCCGCTGTCATTGTCCTGTACCTGCCATTCTGCTCGAACAAGCCAGCTATCATTGAGTCGGCTCTCGGTAAAAATACCGACCTCTATACGGCCATCGACCCGACGCTCGCTGACCAGAGCATTGCCCTCGAACAACACGTGGGGATCCTGGAACCGGCTGTAGCGGAAGGCGCCGGTCCCGCCAACCAGCACATCGGGACGGATCCGATATCGTGCGCTCAACTCGAGGGTGTGGTGGCTGGGCGACACGCTGATAAACTGGTCACCGACCTGAAAATCCTCCCGGTCATTAACTTCCCACCGGTAGTCGCCGTCCAGCAGCCAACCCCTGAAACGGCGGGTTGCTGACAAGCGCAGCCGGTACCATTCGCCATCGTAGCCCTCGAAACCGGCACCGCCATCAACGTGCGCTGCCGCCAGCGCGACCGAACACCGGGCCAATTTCAGCAATCCGCCGCAAGCAGACCAGCGCTGAAAACCCTCCAGACCGTAACGGCGCTCCAGGGCATCGGCATCGAACCAGGACTGACTCACGGTGACACTGGCACCCTGCACCACCGACGCCAGTGTCCGTGACCAGATCAGTTCTCCCTGGAGAAGCGAGGTATCGTATTCATCGTTGGCGGGGTAATGCCGACCATAGGCTACGCCTCCGAGGCTTAACCGGCCGTCGCCCAGGGCACCCGCCGTAGCCGAGCCGGCGGCCAGCAGCTCACCAAAGAGACCACCTTCACTGCTGGCTGACGTGTCGGGCAGACCGGCAATGTTGCTGTCGTAGCCGGCGGAAGCGAGCAGATAACCCGTGCCTGGTCCCGGGCTGCGTTGCTCGTGCACCCTACCTTCCAGTTTCTCCAGCTGGACGCGAGCCAGTGCCCGAAGCTTTTCCGGAGTAGTCGGAGTCGTTGCCCGGGCGAACCAGCGCTTCGCGCCGGATTCATCGCCCTGTTCCAGCGCCACAAGCCCGAGATTGTAACTGGCGAGGGCCTCATGCTTTGTATTCAGGAGTTCCAGGAAGGTTTGCTCGGCAGACTGATAATCGCCCAGTCGATAGTAAACCACGCCCAGATTGTAGGTCAGGGAGACCGACCTGAGACCTCCGGCACGTGCAGCCTCAAAGGACTTGCGGGCACCTTCCAGGTCGCCAGACTGGAACTGCTCGACGCCAAATCTGAACGTCTCTGTCGAAGAGCCACGTTCAGATGCCGCGGTCCAGGAGGGCACCACAACAAACAGCCAGCATAGTAGGGTGAACCGAAATGCCAGCAAGGGTACTCTCCGGATCAGCGAATGGATCAGCAGGCTGGCGGAAGGAAAGACCAGCGCTACCGGGCGACAACGCTGGAGAGTATAGCAAGGAGGGCACTAAAAAAAGGCAAGATTACCCTTGAACCGCAGACTTGATTGCCTGGATTAACGGTCCAGACCGGGCGGAGTTTTGCCTCGGATATCCTGGGCACGTTCTTTTGCATCAGAGGAAATCTCAGGGCGCTGCGGTTTTTCCGGAGCCTTGATTTTGTCCGGCAGGTCGGGCTTTTCCCGCACCGAGTCAACACTCCCCCGGGCGCCACGCGCGTCGTCTGCGACCGACTGGCCGAACTCCCGGCCATTGTCCCGGGCCTCTTTCGCTGAGTCCAGATCCGGCGCAGACTGACCCCGTTGCAGTTCGGACGGGGTTGCCATGGGCAGCTCAATCTCGCGGACAACGGAATCCGTCAATTCAGCGTCATCCAGAACCATGCGCATGGTGACATCAAGATCATTGGCCGCCGCAACGCCCAGGGACACGGTCAATCCCGCGCCCAAGACAAAAACGCGCAGCAATACAGCAGTTACCAAACTACGGTACTTCACGACGATGGCCCCTCTTTCATAGTCATAGCGTCCTCGGAATCCGGGATAACGGCACGGAAGGTTTTCTGGCGATCACCGGTGTCGAGCCTGGCCACCAGCTCCCCGGAACCGGGGAACAAGACCTTGAGCGGCAGCGCCAGGACATTCTCACCGGCATCCAGACTCACCTTCCAGCTCAGCTCATGCTGCCCTGGCAAAGAGGCAAGCTCCACGTGGGGCGGAAGCTCAAGGGTCAGGGTGACGTCCTCAAGCGGCTCGCCGGAGCGGAAGGCCAAACGGACGGTTCGTTCTGTCGGCTGGCCAATCCCCGCCGGATCACTCACGGACTGACTCTCGCCGGTCTGCTCGTTGACTGCCACTGGCATCTCTGAGACCGGCGAGCCTTCATCCAGCAGAACCCCGAGACCAATGCCTAGCGCCAGGGCCGCCGCTACCGCGCCGCCCAGGACCGTATGACTCCAGCCACTTCCTGCCCCGGAAGACCGACCGGTCGCGGCGTCCAGCACCCGGGCTTCGAAACCCGCGGACGGTGCCGGAATGCCTGCCTGCCGCCGGAGCGCTCCCGTCAGAGCCTGCTCCGACTCCAGCCTGACCCGACACGACGAACAGGTACGCAGGTGCCGCGCAATCTCTTCGGTGCGTGTTTCAGAAAGCTCATTGTTACTGTAAGCGGCGAGGCTTACACGAATTTCCCGACAGGACATAGTCATTACCTCACTCACCTAGACGCCCGGATCCGGGAATAGGTTCCAGCTCCCGCTGCAATTTTTTTCGTAGCATCGCGCGGCATCGATGCAGGCGGGACTTTACCGTCCCCAGCGGAATGTCGAGAACCTCGGCGATGTCCTCCTGGCGCCAGCCATCAACATCGTGCAACAACACCAAGGTGCGCTGGTCCGGTGCGAGCGTTGTCAGAACCCGATCCAGTACCGGCCCCAACCGCTCCAGCTCAAGAAGTGCGTCGGGGCCCTCGTCGTCCGACTCCAGGCTATCCATCCAGTCGGCGTGGCTGTCGCCATCCATCAGTTCACTCAGCGGGCGATCACCCTGTCGACCCTTCCGCCTGACCTGATCTATAAACTGTCGATAGAGCACCCGGTTCAGCCAAGGGCGGAGCTGGTCAACGGATTCCAACTCATCAAGCCGGGGATAAAGCTTGACCACCACGTCCTGCACCAGATCCTCGGCATCCTGCTGTTGGCCAGCCAAACGATAGGCAAAGCGGTACATCACCTCAAGATGGGGCTGCACAAGCGCTTCGAAACGCCGGGTTTTAGAGAGCCTGAAAGGAATTAGGGCCAAAACCGGTACTACCTGCGTGGTTTTCATTCAGCCAGGCAGTTTATAACAGTTACCCCGCGACTGCATTCACCCAACGCGCCGGACGGGCTTTGATGACGGGGCCATGAGCAAATGTTAACAAAAATTGCGGAACCTCCCGGTTTTCGCGATCGTGAATGGGAGTGTTAGCAAGCGATTCTTATCGGCTAAAACCAAGCAATAAACCAAGGGGGTTTATATGAAGCGTTCCATCCGTTTTTTCACCGTCTCAGCTCTGGCTGCAGGTATTGCCGCCTGTGGCGGTGGTAGCGATGGCTCAGGTTCAACCGGCACGGTTTCCTTCGATGTCACCGACGCTCCGGCCACGGAATTCTCCAACGTGACCGTGGCCTTTACCGGATTTGCCATGAAACCCCAGGATGGTAAATGGGTCGAATTCACGTTCGACGAGACCAAGACCTGGAACCTGCTGGACCTTCAAGGTGGCGTCAGCGAGCCACTGATTACCGACGAAGAAGTGCCTGCAGGCCCCTACTCCGAGCTCCGCCTTCTCGTGGATACCGATAATTCGTACCTGACACTGAAGGATCAGCCGGATGTGCAGAAAACGCTGGCGGTTCCCTCTGGCGAACAGAGCGGCCTGAAACTGAAAGGCGACTTCCTGGTGGCTGCAGACACCACCACCGACTTCACCATCGACTTCGATGTGAAAAAATCCATCGTGAACCCGCAGGGCGAATCGCTGGCAGACTACCTGCTGAAACCGTCCCTGCGTCTGGTCAACAATCTGGAAGTGGGTTCAATCACGGGCGAAGTGGACTACGTGACCCTCAGTCAGACTCAGGATTGCGCATCAGACTACGAAGGCTCCGTCTACGTTTATGAAGGGGCGGATGTGACGCCGACCGATATCAATGTATACGGTGAAGAGGCCGGCCCGCTGATGGCCGTCCCGGTCGCAGATGAGGATCTGGAGGGCCTGCACACCTACACCGCGGCCTTCCTGACCGCCGGCGAGTACACCATCAGCTACAGCTGCCAGCTGGATGACAACGAGACCGACGATGCGCTGGAGTTCCAGGGCACCCAGAACGTCACGGTGGTTGAAAACACTGAGACAACGGCAGAACCGATTCCGTTGATTCAGTAATCGGCATACGCCTCGGCTAAAAAAGCCCCTGCTCCGTCAGGGGCTTTTTTTTGTTAGAGCGCCGCCGCTCGCGCCTCGGCCTGATCAGCGCCGGCCACATTGCCGCGGGCCCTTCGGATATCCGCCAGCAACAGCCAGCCCGCCCGTTGCATTTGCGTGTCGTTGCCAGCCAGTGACAGCCCCTTCAGGGTGAACTGTTCCGCCGTTCCCAGCTGATTACTGGCGACATAGGCTTCGGAAAGCTTGAAGTAGACTTCGGCGGAGCGGGGGGCAATCCGCTGCGCCCGCTCCAACCGGGCAATAGCCGCGGGAGCATCACCCCGGGCCAACAGGCTGTCCGCTTCCCGGATCAGGCTCAACGCTGCCGGCGACAGGCTTTCACCAGAATCCCGATAACTCGGAGAACTGGTGCGCGGGCTGGATTCCGCCGGCTCGGATACCTCCGGCTGTTCGCTTTTTCGCCAGACCGGCGACTCCTTCGGTTCGCTGCTCGTACGGGGTGGTTCCGGCGCCTTTGGCGCCTCGCCGCCAGCGGGCACATAAATCGACTCGCCCGGTGACGACGCACAGCCCGCCAGGGCAAGCAGCGCTGCCATTGAGCCGGCACATATCAGAAAACGCGTATTCATTGGAACAATCCTTCAAACCAGCCTTGAATTCGACGTTGCAGGTTACCAGAACACGACACCGTTTGAGCGGGTTCGCTGCCCGCAATCAGTGGCACCAGCCGGGCATTGTCGCAGTACTCGTCGGTCAGCGCCTGCCTCTCACTGTTGACCCAGTGATAATTGACACCGTCCGGCACAACCGGTGAGAAGCTGTGTTGTGGAACCTGGGCCATGAATCGGGACCACACCGGCAAAGCGCCGCTGGCACCGGTGAGTGAGGTCGGGCCATTGTCATCCCGGCCGACCCACGCAACCGCCAGCAGGTCGCCACTGAAACCTGCGAACCAGGAATCGCGACCGTCGTCGGTGGTGCCGGTCTTACCCGCCAGGGTAAGCTTCTTCGGCAGGGTATAGTACGCCGACCTGCCGGTCCCCTCCTGCATGGTTTCCTGCATGGCATACTGCACCAGATGCACAGCCGCAGGATCCGCCACCTGATCAACCTCCAGGCTGTAACGGGACAGAGCCTCCCCACCGGGGTCGGTGACCTCACGAATGGTCCGCAAGGGTGTATTGAAGCCGGATGTCGCCAGGCCCTGGTACATCTGCGCCACGGTCACCGGATTCATGGAAACGGATCCCAGCAGCATGGACGGGTACTCGGAGATGCTGGACGCGACCCCGAACGCCTGCAGGGTTTCCTTGACCACATCCACACCGATATCAAGACCCACCCGCACCGCCGGCAGATTGTAGGAATGGGACAGGGCCTCGTGCAACGGAACCTCGCCACGCTCCCTGGTGTCGTAATTCTTGGGTTCCCAGCGCCGGCCGTCGTCAAACTCCAGGGCAAAGGATTTATCCAGCACCGGGGTGATCAGGGTGTAACTGTCCGGCTGCTCCAGCGCTGACAGGTAGATGAAAGGCTTGATCAGTGAACCGATCGGACGGTTGGCATCCAGGGCCCGGTTGAACCCGGCGAACTGGGGGTCTCGTCCGCCCACCAGCGCCAGTACTTCGCCGCTGTCCTTGGCCGTGACCACCAACGCGGCCTCCAGCGATTTACGGATTTCACCACTGGCCAGCCTGGGCAGGGTGTCGGTCACCGCGTACTCGGCCGCGTACTGAATGGCCGGGTTCAGGGTGGTGAAAATGCGCAGCCCTTCACTCCGAAGATCCTCCTCCCGGTAGTCCCGCGCCAGGTGCCGGCGCACCAGATCGATGTAGGCCGGGTAACGGTTCTCCGAGTAGGAGGGCTTCGCGCTCACCCCCAGTGGCATGCCCCGGGCGCGAGCCGCCCGCACGGAGTCGATCAGGCCCGCCTCCTCCATCTCCGAGATCACCAGATTCCGGCGCTCGGTGGCGCGGTCCGGGTGGCGACGGGGATTGTAATAGCTGGGCCCCTTCACCATGCCCACCAGCAGGGCAATCTGATGCACGTTCAGCTCTTTCAGGGATTCGCCAAAATAAAACTGGCTGGCCAGACCGAAGCCATTGATGCTGCGTGTCCCTGCCTGCCCCAGATACACCTCGTTCAGGTAGGTCTCAAGAATGTCGCCCTTCTCGTAATGTAGTTCCAGCAGGATCGACATCAGAGCTTCGTTGCCCTTACGCAACAGAGTCTGGTCCCGGGTCAGGAAAAAGTTCTTGACCAGCTGCTGGGTCAGCGTACTGCCGCCCTGTACAATCTGGCCGGCACGGATGTTGGCGAGCATGGCACGAGCTATCGAGAGCGGCGCGATGCCAAAATGGTCGTAGAAATTTCGGTCCTCGACCGCCATGAGCGTAGTCGGAAGCAGGGCTGGCACTTCCTCCAGCTGTACCAGGATGCGGTCTTCCTTGTGGGTCGGGTAGATTCCGCCGATCTGAGCCGGTTCCAGGCGCACGATGGGCGAGGCTTCGCCACTGAGCACGGAGAAGTCCTCTACCCGGTCTCCGTAGATATTGAGCGCCAGCCGACGTTTGGGCTCGCTGCCGTCCGGAAAACGAAACCCTCGGGTGCTGATGACAAAATGCCCGCCGCTGCGGCGATAGGTGCCGGCATTGGTTCCGTCCCCCTTGCGAAACCCGGACAGCTGAAGCTCACGCTCCAGGGCACCGGAGCTGATGCCAGCGCCGTCATAGAGTTCCAGTGGGCGGGCATAGACCCGGGAGGGCACTTCAAACCGGCGGCCTTCAAACCGCGACGTGATAACCGCGTCAAGATAGACTGTCCAGCCGGCCAGCAGAACGAGTCCTATGGCACCGAAGCGAAAGACAAACCGCCAGAACCATGGGCGGCGCCCGTTCCTCGGAGACTTTCGGGGGGATTTCCTGGGTGATCTGGAAGATGAGCTAGATTTTTTCATGGCCGGATTATAGCGAAGGCATTCACCCTAAAGGCAGGCCAACTGTGTGTTATTTCTGTAATCTGGCCGCTATGATGGGTCCGTAAAAATTCAATGGGTTCAGGGAACTTTAGGAGAACACCGTGAGCGAAACATCCCCAGAAATGCTGGTTCGGGCACTGCAGAATCCGGAGCTTTACGATCATCCGGCCAATGGATTCCAGATCATTGAGACTCACATCTCCCAGGTTATTCTCACGGGTGACTATGCCTACAAGATCAAGAAGCCGATGGATTTCGGATTTCTCGACTTCTCGACCCTGGCCCGCCGCAAGCATTTCTGCGAGGAAGAACTCCGGCTGAACCGCCGCCTGGCCGAGCCGCTGTACCTGGAAGTCCTGCCCATTACCGGAACTCCGGAAGAGCCGGTGCTTGGGGGAACCGGAGAGGCGTTCGAGTACGTCATAAAAATGCGCCAGTTCGACCAGGACCAGCTGTTCGATCGACTGCAGGAACAGGGTAGCCTGCAACCGGACCTGCTGACGGACCTGGCCCGTCAAGTGGCGGAATTCCACGACCAGCTACCCACGGTGCCGACTGACAAGCCCCTGGGTACGCCGGAAGCCGTTTACGCTGCCATGCAGGAGAACTTCGACCAGATTCGTCCGATGATTGACGACAAGGAGCTGCTGGCACAGCTGGACAACCTGGCAGCCTGGACCGAAACCACCTTTGAACGGCATCGCGACCTGATCGCCCAGCGCCGGGCCAATGGCCTGGTTCGTGAGTGTCACGGTGATCTGCACCTGGCGAACATCACACGGTTTGGCGGCAAGGTCACGGTCTTCGACTGCATCGAATTCAATGAGCCGTTCCGCTGGATTGATGTGATCAACGATCTGGCCTTTCTGCTGATGGACCTGGAATCCCGACGCGAGCACGCCCTGGCCAATCTGGTACTCAACACCTACCTGGAATACCGGGACGATTTCGAAGCACTGCCGCTGCTGCCGCTCTACAAGGCCTATCGCGCTATGGTCCGGGCCAAGATTGCGCTGTTCACCATGGGTAACCCGTCGCTGAGCGAGGGAGAGAAAGCCGGGCTGATGCAGCGTTACCGGGATTACGCCCAACTGGCCGAGGATTACAGCACCATTCCCACCCCCTACCTGCTGGCGACCACCGGTTTGTCGGCCAGCGGCAAATCCTGCGTCTGCTCTGCCATGGCCGGCGAACTGGGACTGATTCGACTGCGGTCCGATGTCGAGCGCAAGCGGATACACGGTCTGGGGCCACTGGCTAACAGCAAATCCCCGACCGGAGGCAACCTCTACACCCCGGAAGCCACTGAAAAAACCTATCAGCGCCTGGCGGACGTTGCCAGCCACCTGCTCGCCGCCGGCCTGCCGGTTGTGATCGATGCCGCCTGTCTGAAGGAGCGGGAGCGTTCCCTGTTCGCCGCGATCGCCGAGGAGCAGGCCGTGCCGTTCGCCCTGCTGCATTGCGAAGCTCCGGAAGCGTTGCGCCGGGAATGGATCCGGAACCGGACGAACGATGCCTCGGAGGCAACCGAGGCGCTAATGGACGAACAGCAGAGCTGGTTTGAGCCACTGACTGCCGAGGAACGCAGCCACACCATCCACCTGCATACGGATCAGGAACACGTGGCCGAGGCGGTCGCCGACCGGATCCGACAGCACTTTGGTTTCGGCCCGCGTTGACCGGCAGGCGGATGAATGGGAAAGGATGAAGTGCCGACCGCGAAGGCTACGAATCGTTGGCAGCCAGTCTGCCAAAAAGGTGAACTGGCCTCAGGACAGACTGTGGAATTTCGCATCCAGCGCCCGCATGCGGACCCCGGGACCATGCCGCTGACCGGTTTCGTGTTCCTGCACGGCGATGAACCTAGGGCCTACGTTAACCAGTGTCCTCATCTGGGCATTGAACTGAACTGGATGCCCGGCCAGTTTATGGATGCCGACAAGCTGTTCATTCAATGCTCCACCCACGGGGCCCTGTTCAAGCCCGGTACCGGCGAGTGCATCGCAGGCCCTTGTCAGGGCGACGCCCTGACCGCCCTCGATCTACGGATTGAAAACGGCGAGATTCAGATCAGATTTCAAGAATGACCGGTACCGAATCGGTCAGGCTCATGGCGCCGGTCGGGTCACCATCCTCGCCAGCAAGATTGGCCCGATAGGCAATCACCTCGACACCGGCATCACAGGCCTCTCGCAACAACTGGGCGTATGTCGGGTCGATATGGTCGGCCGGGCGCACGGCCTCAATGCCGGTATGGTTCACCACAAAGAACAAGACGGCGCGGTCGCCCTCAGCCACCTGGGCCATCAACTCTCTCAGGTGCTTCTGCCCCCGCGTTGTCACTGCGTCGGGGAAAAAGCCTTGCCCGTCCTCGGACAGGGTAACGTTCTTCACTTCCACCCAGGCATCCGGCTCGCTGTCGTGCCCTGACAACAGCAGATCGATCCGGCTCTTCTCCGATCCATATTTCACTTCTGACCGGCAGCTGCCGTAGCCGGTGAGTTCCGCGACACGGCCACCCTCCACCGCCGCACGGGCCTGGGCATTGGGACGGGCGGTATTGATACAGGCGAGCACGCCCGGCGACGTTTCAACCAGCTCCCAGGTGAACTGCAGCTTGCGCTTCGGATTGTCGCTCCGGCTTAACCAGACCCTCGCATCCTCCGGCTGACACCCGAGCATGGAGCCGGTGTTCGGGCAATGAGCCGTAACCTCACTCCCGTCCGGCAAGCGCACGTCCGCGAGGAAGCGCTTGTATCTGCGTATCAGACGCCCCTCAACCAAAGGTTCTGGAAAGTTCATGTGATCTCCGTACAAAAGTAGTTGTCACAAGGCTGGCACCCCCGTGACTAATCTGCTATTTTCCGCAAATTCCCGTTTCAGGACGAATGCTTTATCCAGGGTACATCCGCTCAGCCACGGGGGCTCAAGCGGAGGAGAGCAAACCGTTCTTGTGAAGTACAAACAAGAGGCCGGGTTCAATGGCAAACACTGCAGAACAACCACGCGAACGTTTTACTAACTTCACCCCTTACGAAATGAAAAAGGGTGAAGAGTACATGAGTGCCGAAATGCTGGAGCACTTCAAGAATCTGCTGCTGCAATGGAAGCAGGAGCTGATGGAAGAAGTGGACCGCACCATGCACCACATGCAGGAAGACGCAGCAAATTACGCGGATCCCAGCGACCGCGCAACCCAGGAAGAGGAATTCAGCCTGGAACTGCGTACCCGCGATCGCGAGCGCAAACTGATCAAGAAGATCGATCAGACCATCGACCGCATCGACAAGGACGACTATGGTTTCTGTGATCAGTGCGGCGTCGAGATCGGCATCCGCCGTCTGGAAGCACGGCCGACTGCCACCCTGTGCATCGACTGCAAAACTCTGGCCGAGATCCGCGAGCGCCAGACCGGCATCTGAGCCGGGCTACCGCCAGCAGCCGGCACGGCCTCTTCCAGGCAGCCGGCTGACTGACTACCCATGACAACACCACGTTACCGGGGTCGTTTCGCCCCCTCCCCAACCGGGCCTCTGCATTTTGGTTCCCTTGTCGCAGCATTGGCCAGTTACCTCGAAGCTCGCCAGCATCAGGGCCAGTGGTTCATCCGCCTCGAAGATCTGGACCCCCTGCGCGAACCACCGGAAGCCACCGGCCAGATACTGCGCAGTCTCGACAGTCATGGACTCCTGCCCGACGAGCCCGTGCGCTTCCAGTCCCGGCGACACCCTGCCTACCAGGCGGCTATCGAGCATCTGATTGCCAATGGCGATGCCTACCGCTGCGTCTGCTCGCGCAAGGAGCTGAAGCTTCACGGCGGCCGCCACCCCAATCATTGTCGTGACGGTCGCATCACGCCCGGCGACCGCCCCTTCGCCATTCGCTTCGCCCTCAAAGACGAACAGAGCCACTGGCAGGACCAGCTTCTTGGCCGCCAGGTCCAGACTGTGACGGCGGAAGTGGATGATCCGGTCATTCTCCGCAAGGAAGGATTCTACGCCTATCAGCTGGCGGTGGTGGTGGACGACATTGATCAGGGCATCACCGATGTGGTGCGCGGATCCGACCTGCTGGACATGACCGCCCAGCAACAACAGATATACCGGGCACTGGGCGCCGAGCCTCCGGGCTGGCTGCACATCCCCGTGATCCTCAACGAACAGGGCCAGAAACTCAGCAAACAGACCCATGCGCCACCGCTCAATGACGACCAACCGGAGGAGAACCTGATTCAGGCGCTCATTGCCCTGGGCCAGGAACCACCCGAAACACTCGCCGGCGGGGGCGTCGAAAGTATTCTGGACTGGGGTGTGAGGCATTGGCGGCGGGCGGCCATCCACCTGACATCCAGGTAAGTGACATGGTATAAAGCCTTTCACAAACCTCAGTGCGGACAGCATGTCTGATGTATATCTACCGTCTGGTCTTCCTGTTGGTCCTGGCCATCTACATTTTTTCGCCGAACATCCTCGATTGGTGGACCTCGCCGGGAAACGCATGGTACAGCCCCTACGCAATCTGGGCCGGGCTCATTGCTATTGGTTTCTGGCTGGAATGGCGACGGGACCCCAATGAGTTTTAGCGCCGCCGGGCTGCTTTTCGCCAGCCTGTTCTACCTCGTTATCCTGTTCGGCATCGCCTGGATTACCGAGCGGGGCCTGCTGCCCCGGAACTGGGTCCGGCATCCACTGGTGTACACCCTCAGCCTCGGCGTCTACGCCGGCATCTGGGCGGTGTATGCCGCTGTCGGCGTGGCCGCGGAGACCGGCTACGGCTTCCTTGCCTATTACCTCGGCATCAGCGGTGCTTTCCTGCTGGCACCGGTCCTGCTGAACCCGGTACTGCGCATCGGTCGGGCTTACCAGCTGACCTCCCTTGCCGATCTGTTCGCCTATCGCTATCGCAGCCAGTGGGCAGGCACCCTGGTCACCCTGTGTTCCGGCGGCGCCATTCTGGCCCTGCTGAGCATGCAGATACAGGCCGTCACGACGTCGGCCAGCATTCTCGCACCGGACACCTCACCCAACGTCATCAGTGTCATGTTCAGTCTCACCGTGGTGCTGTTTGCCATGCTGTTTGGTGCCCGCCGGGACCAGACCTCCGAGAATCACCAGGGCCTGGTACTGGCCATTGCCTTCGACTCCCTGGTCAAACTGGTCGCTCTGCTAGTCCTCGGCGGGGTGATCCTGTTCAGCGTGTTCGATGGCATGGACGGCCTGGATGCCTGGCTGCTCAGCAACAGTTCGCCCGCGACGACCATGACCCTAAATGTCGACGATGGCAGTTGGCGTGCACTCATGCTGATGTCGTTCGCCGCCGCCCTGGTTCTGCCCCACATGTACCACATGACGTTCAGCGAGAACCCGTCGCCGAAGGCGCTGGCCAAGGCCAGCTGGGGCTTACCCCTGTACCTGTTGCTCCTTGGCCTGCCGGTTCCCCTCATCCTCTGGGGCGGCCAGGAACTGGCCGTTGCAACCGGCCCGAGCTTCTACACCCTGGGAACGGCCCAGGCGCTTGGCAGCCCTGCCCTGACCCTGCTCATGTACATTGCCGGCCTGTCGGCCGCCAGCGGCCTGATGATCGTCAGCACGCTTGCCCTGGCTGGCATGGTGCTCAACCATGTCGTGCTCCCCCTGAAGACGCCGCGCGAGCAGGGCGACATTTACCGCTGGCTGCAGTGGATCAAGCGCCTGCTGATTGCCGTCATCATCTTCCTGGCGCTGCTGTTCCACGAAACCCTGGGCAAGAATCTCGACCTCTCTATCCTCGGCATCATTTCACTCTCGGGGATGCTGCAGTTACTGCCCGGCGCGCTCGGCGTCATCTACTGGCCGGAAGGCAATCGCCGCGGACTGATCGCCGGCCTGGTGGCCGGTCTGGCGATCTGGATCATCACGCTGGTGCTGCCGTTCGCCCACACCGCCAACCTGCTGGCCCTGCTGAATGCCCCGATCATCCCGGATTACAGCAACTGGCATATCTTTGTCTTTGTCAGCCTGACGGCCAACGTCACGGTGTTTGGCCTGATTTCGATTTTGAGCACCAGTACCGGCGAAGAGGCCAGTGCCGCCCAGGCCTGTTCAATGGGAGCTCTGTCCCGCCCTCAGCGCCGGGAACTGCTGGCGTCATCGTCCACCGAGTTCGCCCGCCAACTGGCCGAACCCTTGGGTTTTGGCGTGGCAAAGCGCGAGGTGGAGCGGGCACTGGCGCAACTGAAGCTGCCGAATGTCGAGTACCGCCCCTACCAATTGCGCCGGCTGCGGGACCAGGTGGAGATCAACCTCTCCGGCCTGCTGGGTCCCTCCGTTGCGCGGGACATGGTCAAACGCCACCTGGGTTTCAAACCCATGGCCCGAGGCGGTACCGCACAGGACATCCGCTATGTGGAGCGGGCACTGGGTGAGTATCAGAACCGTCTGACCGGCCTGGCCGGGGAGCTGGACAACCTACGGCGCCATTACCGCCAGACCCTGCAAAACCTCCCTATTCCCGCCTGCTCTGTCGGCGAGGACGGCGAAATCCTGATGTGGAACCACGCCATGGAGAACCTGACCGGCATTACCGCCGACGACGTGGTCGGTGCGCGACTGCTGGCCCTGCCCGAACACTGGCACCTGCTGCTGGACGACTTTAACCGGGGCGAGGAACTGCACCGCTACAAGCACCGTCTCGACCTCCGGGGCAAACCCCACTGGCTGAACCTGCACAAGGCGGCGCTCAGCGGCCCGGATCATCCCGAAGGCGGCAGCATCATTCTGGTGGAGGACCAGACAGAAACCCGCTTGCTGGAAGACGAACTGATGCACAGCGAGCGCCTGGCGTCTGTTGGTCGGCTGGCCGCAGGGGTGGCCCATGAAATCGGCAACCCGGTGACCGGCATTTCCTCCCTGGCGCAAAACCTGAAACTGGAAACTGACAACCCGGACATTCTCGACACCGCAGACCAGATTCAACAACAGACCCGCCGGATTTCAACCATCCTGCAATCACTGATGAATTTCGCCCGAACCGGCAACCATGCCCAGGCCAATCGCTACGAGCCAGTCACCATCCGCCGATGTGTGGACGAATCCATTAACCTTCTCTCGCTCAGCGACAAGGGCCTGCGCATCCATTTCATCAACGATTGCCCGACCAACCTCCAGGTCCTGGGCGACGAACAGCGCCTGGTCCAGGTTTTCGTCAACCTGCTGGCCAATGCCCGGGACGCCTCCCCGGACGGCGGCACCATCCGGGTCAGTGGAAACGGCGACGGCTACTCCGCTATTATCGAAGTCATCGATGAAGGCTCCGGCATTCCCGATGATCAACTCGACCATATCTTCGAGCCGTTTTACACCACCAAGGCACCGAATAAAGGTACAGGGCTTGGCCTGTCTCTGGTGTACAGTATCGTGGAAGAACATTACGGCAACGTTCAGGTGGAAAGCCCGACCGCCTCCGGCCGGGGGACCTGTGTACGCCTGAGACTGCCCGCATTCGAACCGGAAACCGGCATTACGCCCATCAGCCAGAACGAAAGGTCATGAAACTTATATGCCTCGCATTCTGATCGTAGAAGATGAAGACATTATTCGCTCAGCGGTACGAAAGCTGTTGCAGCATTCCGGTTACGAGGTTTCCGATGCCGGCTCGGTAGAAGAGGCCGAGCAGAATTTCGAACCGGAACATTATGATCTGATCATCTCCGACCTGCGCTTACCGGGCGCCGCTGGCACCGAACTGATCAACCGGGCGCCCAACACCCCCGTGCTGATCATGACCAGCTACGCCAGCCTGCGGTCAGCGGTGGATTCAATGAAAATGGGCGCGGTGGACTACATCGCCAAGCCCTTTGACCACGATGAAATGCTGGCGGCGGTTGAAAATATCCTGGCCCGCCAACCTTCAAGCTCGGATAAAGCCGAGGGGCAAGGCGGTTCGTCCTCCGCACCGGAAAATGGTGATCCGGCCAGCATCATGTTCGGCCAATGCGACGCCATGGAACGGGTCTTCACCCTCATCCGCAAAGTCGCACCCACGGAGACCACGGTGCTGATTCAGGGCGAATCCGGCACCGGCAAGGAGCTGGCCGCCCGGGCGCTCCACCTTCTCAGCCCCCGGGCCGCGAAGCCGCTGATCTCGGTGAACTGCGCCGCCATCCCCGAAAGTCTGATCGAATCCGAGCTGTTCGGCCATGAGAAAGGCGCCTTCACCGGTGCGGTATCCGCCCGGACCGGCCTGATCGAAGCCGCCGATGGCGGCAGTCTGTTCCTGGATGAGATCGGAGAGCTGCCCGCCGAAGCACAGGCCCGACTGCTCCGGGTGCTGCAGGAAAGCGAGATTCGCAAGGTGGGCTCAACCCAAAGCCAGACCGTCAACGTCCGGATGATTGCCGCGACTCACCGGAACCTGAAAGCCATGACGCGGACCGGCGAATTCCGGGAAGACCTGTATTACCGGCTGAACGTCATGCAGATCCGCATACCGCCCCTGCGCGAGCGCCCGGGTGACACCCTCGGCCTGGCCCGGCGCTTCCTGGCGCGACAGAGTGAGAAGATGGGCAAGCCAAACCTCAACCTGAGCCCCGAAGCCATGCGCGCCCTGGAACACCACCGCTGGCCCGGCAACGTCCGCGAATTGGAAAATGCCATTGAACGCGCCACCATTCTCTGCGATGGCGATGTCATCACGCCGGCACTGCTTGATCTGGACAGCGAAGTCAGTGACGAGCACATTCCGGAAACCCTGGTGGAAGGCAACAACGAACAGACCCGCACCAGCGATGTCGATTCCGGCAACGATCTGTCGCTGGAAGATTACTTTCAGCACTTCGTCCTGGAAAACCAGGACCGCATGAGTGAAACCGAACTGGCGCAGAAACTCGGAATCAGCCGGAAATCCCTGTGGGAACGCAGGCAGCGCCTCGGAATTCCCAGAAAAAAATCCTCCGGCAACTGAGAATTCCAGGTCGGGGCGCTACCCGATCTGGACATCCACCCCCTCGAAAGGGTGAACTCAAACTCATTTGTTACCTCGCTGTTCCTCACGGTAACACTCCCTGTAGAAGTAACGTGACCTGAGTAACACTTTGGTTGGGTACGGGGTAACACTTATGACCTACAAATTCGTAAGGTGCTGTTAATAAACAAAATCCAAAAACTGGCACACGGACTGCAAACTATTAAGCGCACGACAACAAAAACAACAGTGACAACGCAGCGCCAAAACAAAAACAAAAAGCTGCAGGAAACGTTCAGCAACAAAAACAAATATAGAACGTGAGCGAACTGAGTGTTTTGGGTACTTTGCTTTTTAGTGGTCCCACGGCACGTGTGAGTTGTAGATGTAGAGAAGAATCGTCGTTAGGCGACACTGCAGCTACCCCGGACTCACTCGATGTCCCTAACCGCTCTATGTATTCAAAGCTTTCCGTTTGCGCTGCTGAGATGCCCCAATTTTGGGGACATGCAGTGGGGTACAAAAATCAAGAAAAATCCCGGTAACAACAACAACAATGCAGATCGTCAACGCTTTCAGGGCGGATTCGTGAAAACGGATCCGCCTTTTGATTATCTGGCCGTCCGGTTTTTCACCAACACTTTCCCGGCCAGACGTGGGCAAATCCTGCGCAAACCGTTAAACTCTCGGTTTTTGCTCATCGCAACCACGGATTTCAATGCCTAAACGACTCGTCGAAAAACTCCGTTCTTTCATTCCCGGCAGCGGAAACAAAAAGCCCCGCCCCTATCAACGCAGGGAAATTCCGCGCGACCAGCACAACGTCTCCCGGTCGGCAATCAGCGAACCGGCGAAAAAAGTACTTAGCCGACTGAACAAGTCCGGATACGAGGCGTACCTTGTTGGTGGCGGGGTGCGAGACATTCTTCTCGGCGGAACACCGAAAGATTTTGACATTGCCACCAATGCCACGCCGGAAGAAGTTCACGATTTGTTCCGCAATTCTCGGCTGATCGGCCGCCGCTTCCGCATCGTTCATGTCGTGTTCGGGCGCGAGGTGATTGAGGTAACCACCTTTCGCGGAAACGCCACACAGGCCGACGACGATACGCCGGATGACGACCGCAGAACCAGCGAACACGGGCTGCTTCTGCGAGATAATGTCTACGGCAGCCAGGAAGAGGACGCCCTGCGCCGGGATTTCACGGTTAATGCCCTTTATTACTGCATTCGCGACTTTACCGTGATCGATTTCGCCGACGGTATCGAGGACCTTCGCAATCGACAGCTCCGGCTGATTGGCGATCCGGAAACCCGTTACCGGGAAGACCCGGTACGCATGCTCCGGGCGATTCGCTTTGCCGGAAAGCTAGACTTCGACATAGAACCTGAAACCGAAGCCCCGATCCGGGAACTCGCGCCCCTGCTGACCCACATTCCGCCGGCGCGCCTGTTTGACGAGGTGCTGAAGCTGTTTTCAGCCGGCCAGGGTGAAGCGACCTACGACCTCCTGACCCGCTACAACCTGCTGGCGCCGCTATTCCCCGAAACCGTCCGGGCCATCGACAACGGCGAACCGGATGAGCTCATCCGCAAGGCGCTGCAAAACACCGATGCCCGCATTGCCCAGGGCAAGTCCGTTACCCCCTACTTCCTGTTTGCGGCCATGCTCTGGCCCGCCCTGCAGGCAGAATGGACCCGCCGGCAGGACCATGGCGATCCAGTCCAGCCCGCACTGCACGCGGCCATTGGCAAGGTCATCGGCCGTCAGGTCCAGGCCACGTCGATCCCCAAACGCTTCTCCGGCCCCATGAAGGAAATCTGGGAACTGCAGATGCGACTGCCGCGGCGTCAGGGCAAGCGTGCGTTCGCCACCATGAGCCACCCCCGATTCCGGGCGGCCTACGACTTCCTGCTGGTGCGCGAGGCAGCCGGCGAAATCGAGCCTGGCCTCGGACAATGGTGGACCGAGTTCCAGCAAACCGATGAGCGCGGGCAGGAACGCATGCTGTCGCAACTGGGTAGCGATGCCCCAAAGAAGCGTCGGCGTCGTCGCAAACCACCGGCGAAACGACCCGCCCAGCAATGATGACGGACGCCTTCATTGGCCTGGGCAGCAACCTCGAGGATCCGGCGGCGCAGCTCGCACGGGCCGTGGCGGCACTGGCAACATTGCCGGAGTCCGTGCTCGTTGCCCAGTCCCCCTTCTACGCCAGCCGCCCCGTTGGCCCCCAGGATCAACCGGATTTCGTCAACGGTGCAGTCTGGCTGCGCACCTCACTGGCACCTCACGCTCTCCTTGATCATCTGCAGTCGATTGAACAGCGTCACGGGCGGGAACGACTTCGCCACTGGGGCCCAAGAACCCTGGACCTCGACCTGCTGGTCTTTGGTGACCGGACCCTCGCGGACGAACGATTGACCGTTCCCCACAAGGAACTCCCGAACCGCGACTTCGCACTCCAACCCCTTCTGGACCTGAACCCGGACCTGACCCTACCGGATGGTCGGGCCATCAAGGCACTTCGCCAGCACTGTCCCGACAACCAGCTGCGAAAGCTACCCCCGATTACCAGGGATCCCTTCACTCCGTCCTGACACTGGCCCGGACAGAAAGACAGAGGCCCCGATCCTCGCCGGGGTTCGTGCTACTATTGCCTCAGACATACCCCCGGATTACCCTTAACACTGAACGCCGGCAGACCCCGGCCCGGTCTTGGCCCATCCACCCACAAGGCAAGGATTTTATGGCTGTTACCATCAATACCCTTCGGGAATACAAGCAAAAGGGCGAAGCCTTTTCTGTTCTCACCTCCTACGACGCCACCTTTGCCCAGCTGGTCAGCGAGGCGGGTGTCGATGTCATCCTGATCGGAGACTCCCTGGGCATGGTTCTCCAGGGGCACGACAGCACTCTACCCGTCACGATGGACCAGATGGTTTACCACACCAGTTGTGTCGCCAAGGGCAATCGCGGCGCCCTGATCATGGCCGACATGCCCTTCATGACCTACGGCACAGTGGATGCTGCACTGGAGAACGCCGCCGAACTGATGCGCGCCGGCGCCCACCTGGTCAAACTGGAAGGCACCGACTGGATGAAGGACACCATCAATGCCCTGAGTGAGCGGGGCGTCCCGGTTTGCGCCCACTTGGGCCTGACTCCGCAATTCGTCAACAAGTTCGGCGGCTACAAGGTCCAGGGACGTGATGAAAAGGCGGCAGAAATGATGATCGAGCACGCCTGTGACCTGGAAGCGGCCGGTGCCGACATCATCCTGCTCGAATGCGTACCCGCGCCCCTCGCCGCCCGCATCACCCAGGCAGTGAAAGCCCCGGTCATCGGTATTGGCGCCGGCTCGGACACCGACGGACAGGTCCTGGTGCTGCACGACATGCTGGGCGTGACCACCGGCCGGAAACCCCGTTTCGTGAAAAACTTTCTGGCCGAAACCGATTCGGTCCAGGAAGCCCTTGCCGCCTACGTTTCCGCAGTACGCGAGCGCACTTTCCCCGCCGAGGAGCACACGTTCAAGGCATGAGAACCGTACATTCCCTAAAAGAACTCCGCACCATTCTCCGCGGCTACCGGCAGCAGGGCAAAACCATCGGCCTGGTTCCAACCATGGGCAACCTGCACGAGGGGCACATATCGCTGGTCCGCAAAGCGGCCGAGGCCGCCGACGTGGTCGTCACCAGCATTTTTGTCAACCCGATGCAGTTCGGTGCGGGCGAGGATCTGGACACCTATCCTCGCACCCTGGCCGAGGATCAGGAACAGCTCGAAGCGGCAGGCAATACCCTGGTGTTCGCGCCCGGGGTCGATGAAGTCTATCCGGAAGGCCTGGCCCAACAGACCCAGGTAATAGTACCCGAGGTCAGTGATGGCCATTGTGGCGCCAGCCGACCGGGGCATTTTGAAGGTGTGGCTACCGTGGTGACCATGCTGTTCAACATGGTCCAGCCTGACCTTGCCGTGTTTGGCGAAAAGGACTTCCAGCAACTCGCTGTGATCCGGAAAATGGTCCGGGACCTGATGATGCCAGTCGAGGTGGTTGGCGCCCCCACCGTCCGCGAGGACGACGGCCTGGCAAAAAGCTCCCGAAATGGGTACCTTTCGGCAGAGGAACGCAGAATTGCGCCAGCGGTCCACCAGACCCTGCAGGAAACTGCCCGCGAGTTGACCGGTGGCCGCACGGATTTCGCCACTCTCGAGGATGAGGCCCGGAACAAGCTTAGCAACGCTGGCATGCGCCCTGACTACTTCAACATCGTGAACAGTCTGACCCTAAAACCGGCAAGCGCAGAGGACACCGAAGTCACCCTGCTGGCCGCTGCGTTTCTGGGCACCACTCGCCTGATCGACAACCTTTCCATCACACGGTAATTCAGCAAACCCACAGAAAAAGGATGTTCTGATGCCCGACACCGCGAGCAAGCTGACCTCCAGCCCGGAATGGCAGGCACTGGAACGGCAGCGACAGCAGCAGCTGGCCAAGCCCCTGACCCAGCTGTTTGCGGAGGACCCTAACCGGGCGACTCGGTACTTCATTGAGGGTGCCGGCCTGTCGCTCGATTTCTCCAAGAACCGGATCACCGACGATACCCTGGACGACTTGCTGGCACTGGCGCGAAGCTGCCGACTGGAGGATCGTCGGGATGCCCTGTTCCGGGGTGACAAGGTCAACAGCACGGAAGACCGCCCGGCCCTGCACACTGCCCTCCGGCACCCGGGTGGCACGGCCATCATGGTCGATGGCGTCGATGTCGTTGCCGAAGTCCGGAAAACGCTGGACCGCATGGAAACCTTCGTGACCAGCGTGCTGGACCAGTCCCGAACCGGATACAGCGGTAAAGCCCTGACCGACGTCGTCAGTATTGGCATCGGCGGCTCCTATCTTGGGCCGAAGCTGGTGAGCGAGGCCTTGCAACCCTATTGGCAGGAAGGCATGCACTGCCATTTCGTGGCCAACATCGACGGCACGGACATCTGCGAAACGCTCAAGCGGGTTAATCCCGAAACCACCCTGTTCCTGATTCAGTCCAAGTCTTTTCGCACCCAGGAAACCCTCGAAAACAGCGCGGTGGCAAGACAGTGGTTTCTGGATCATTGCGGCGACGAATCAGCCATCGCCAAACACTTCCTGGCCGTGACCGCAAACGTGCCAGCCGCTGAAGCCTTCGGCATCGACGCTGACAATGTCTTCCCCATGTGGGACTGGGTGGGCGGCCGATATTCACTGTGGTCTGCCATTGGCTTGCCCGTCGCACTGATCGTTGGCATGGACAACTTCCGGAAGCTGCTGGCCGGCGCCCATGCCATGGACACGCATTTTCAGGACGCCCCACTGGCGCAGAATCTTCCGGTGGTGATGGCACTACTGAGTGTCTGGTACAACAATTTCTGGGGCGCCAACACCCACGCCATTCTGCCTTACGATCACTACCTGCGTAGCCTTCCGGACCATCTTCAGCAGCTGGACATGGAAAGCAACGGCAAGAGCGTGAACGAGGCAGGCGAGCCACTGGGATATGAAACCGGGCCGGTCATCTGGGGCGGCACCGGCTCAAACGGCCAACATGCTTACCACCAACTGATCCACCAAGGCACCCGACTGATACCGGCAGATTTCATTATTCCCCTGAAGACCCACAATCCGGTCGCCACCCATCATGCCGACCTGTTTGCCAACTGCCTGAGCCAGGCCAGGGCGATGATGACCGGCAAGTCCCTGGCGGAAGCCCGTTCAGAATTGAAAGCGGAGGGGCTGGCAGATGCCGAGGTTGAGAGACTGGCCCACCATAAAGCGATTCCCGGCAATAAGCCGAGCAACCTGCTGATCATGGAGAAGGTAACGCCGGAAACGGTCGGCGCCCTGATCGCGTTGTACGAACATCGCACCTTTGTACAGGGCGTGATCTGGGGGGTAGATTCCTTTGACCAGTGGGGCGTGGAGCTGGGCAAGCAGCTCGGCCAGGGCATACTTCCGCGCCTGCTGGGCGAACGTGGTCCGAGTTCCGACAGTGACAGCTCGACCAACCATCTGATCGACCTGTTCCGCTCAGCCGGCGGCCTGTGATATCCGGCGACCCTGCCAGATAAAGTCCACGGGCCAGAGCTTCTGCCCGGTGTTATAGTCGTTCCAGAGATCCCGGTAACTCCTGCCACACACCGGGTGCACAGCCTCTGGCGCGATATCCGCCAGCGGCCTCAGGACAAAGGCGTTCTTGAGAATCTCCCCGCGAGGCAGCTCCACGCCGTCGATCTGTCCGATCTGGTCACCGTAGGTCAGGATGTCCAGGTCGAGGGTTCGGGCACTGAACTTCGGCACATCGCGACGACGTCCGTTATCAGCCTCCAACTGTTTGAAGCACCGGGAAAGTTCGCCAACCGACAGGGCGGTAGTCACCCCAACCACAAGGTTCAGAAAGGGGGACCCGTCGAAGCCCACGGCTTCGCTTTCATAAACCGGCGATATTTCCAGTTCGCCAAACCAGGCCTTGAGCGCATCAAGGGCCGCAGAGACGTAGCGTTCCCGGTCGATGTTGCTGCCAATACTGATGAATACCCGGACCTCACCGGCCATTAGCGCGCTCCCCTTTCAATCCGAACCCCCACGGCCTGCGCCGCCGGCACGGCTCCGGGCTTTCTGAGCGTCAGCCTGAGCCAGGCAATGCCGAACGCGTCCTGCAACTCCGCCGCAAGCCTTTCAGCGCCGTGCTCCAGCAACTGGGGCTTGAGCGACGTCAGGCAGGAAGCCACCCGTTCACTGACGGCGGCATAATCGAGGGCATCATCCACCTCGTCGGAAGCCCCCGGAATCCGGTTGTCCCAGGCCATTTCGAGATCGACCAGCAGTCGCTGATCAACCTTTCGCTCCCAGTCGTAAACACCGACAACGGTCTCGACCACCAGACCTTCAATGAGCACACTGTCTGCCAAAAGGACTCCCGGAGTATTCCACTCTTTGCTGATTGAATAACACACAACCAGCGGATACTGTGTTAGCGCTGGCCTGCGATTTCAGGGCCGGCATTTTCGCACACAACACCCTGAGACGTCTTCGCCTTCGAGCCGACACCATGAACCTGCCCAGCGACCCGGTTGTAACCGTCCTGCTTTGTGCCGCAGCCTACCTGGCGGGCTCCGTGCTATTTGCCCTGCCGGTATGCCAGCTATGGAAACTGCCGGACCCAAGGGCCCAGGGCTCCGGCAACCCCGGAGCCACCAATGTCTACCGCACCGGCGGTTGGCCACCAGCCGTAGCGACTCTGATGCTGGATGCCGCCAAGGGCTGGCTGCCGGTCTGGCTGGCTCACGCCAGTGGGCTCTCGGTGATGGCACAGACCATGGTCGCCCTGTTCGCGGTAACCGGGCACATGATCCCGGTGTTTTACCATTTCAAGGGCGGCAAAGGTGTGGCAACGGCGCTGGGAGCCGGCCTGGCACTGGCCCCTGTGACCACCCTCGTGATGGCCGCAATCTGGCTGCTTGTTATGTGGCGCTGGCGTATTTCTGCCCTTGCGTCCCTGATCTCTATCATTAGCGGACCGATCATCAGCGCCTTCCTCGAACCGAGCACCCTGCCCCTGTTTGGCCTTCTGGCGATCCTGATTGTCGTTCGCCACCGGAACAACCTGATTCGACTGGCACAGGGTCGGGAAACGGGGTTTTAAGGACAGCCTTCAGTCCACCAGTCCTGCAGAGCGCGGCTCGGTGATAGGCGGTAAGGTATTCATGGGCCAGCGGGGCACCGCAACGATGCGCTCGCCATCCTGCTGCCCCGCCTTCAGCCGCTGGGCTCCGGCGTAGGCAATCATTGCGCCGTTATCGGTGCAGAACTCGGGCCGGGCGTAAAAGACACCGGCCTTCAGTTTCGCCGCCATGCTCTCCAGCCCAGCCCGCAATCGCCGGTTGGCACTGACACCGCCAGCAATCACCAGCCTTTTGCAGCCAGTCTGTTCCAGCGCGCGACGACACTTGATGGTCAGGGTATCGACCACCGCCGACTCGAACGCCAGGGCAATATCGGCACGGGTCTGGTCGTTGAGATCACCGGCCTCGCGGGCCGCGGTTACGGTGTTCAGAGTAAAGGTTTTCAGGCCGCTGAAACTGAAATCCAGTCCCGGCCGGTCCGTCATCGGTCGCGGGAACCGGTAGCGCCCTGCCACACCCTGTTCGGCCAGGGCAGCAACCCGAGGCCCGCCCGGATAATCCAGACCCAGCATTTTTGCGGTCTTGTCGAAGGCTTCCCCCGCCGCATCATCCACGGACTCGCCCAGCATTTCATAGGCCCCAATACCGTCGACGCGTACCAGCTGGGTATGCCCGCCGGAAACCAGCAAGGCCACGAACGGGAAGGCAGGCGGGTTGTCCTCCAGCATGGGCGCCAGCAGGTGCCCTTCCATGTGATGAACCCCCAACACCGGCAGCCCAAGGGCGAACCCCAGGGAGTGCGCCACTGAGCCACCAACCATCAACGCCCCGATTAGGCCGGGACCGGCGGTGTAGGCAATGCCGTCCATATCCTCCCGAGTCTTTCCGGCCTCGGCCAGAACCTGGTCGCATAAAGGGAGCAACTTTCGTACGTGATCCCGGGAGGCAAGCTCAGGGACCACGCCGCCATAATCCGCGTGCATGTCAATCTGACTGAATAACGCATGCGCCAACAGTCCCTGCTCGCTGTCATACAGCGCCACGCCGGTTTCGTCGCAGGACGTTTCAATACCGAGAATAAGCATAATGTCCGGACCACATTGATGGACTATAATAAAAGGGAGAAACATTTTAGCAGAAACCCGAAACGCCCTGTCAGATTCATCGAACAAACATTGACCTCGCCATAAGGCAGGCGCTATCATTGCCGCCCTAAAATATGCACTGGTCGAGTTTTAGCCAATCTGACCAGGGATCGAACCGGTCTGGCCTGGCCAGACGGACAAAATTGAAACCGAATCTATCAGGTAGGTGATTTCCGAATGCCAGCTGTTAAAGTGAAAGAGAATGAACCGTTTGACGTAGCACTGCGTCGCTTCAAGCGTTCCTGCGAAAAAGCGGGTGTACTTTCCGAAGTACGTCGTCGTGAGCACTACGAGAAGCCGACCGCTGTTCGTAAGCGCAAAGCAGCCGCTGCCGTTAAGCGTCATCTCAAGAAGCTTCAGCGGGAACAGCGCAAGTTCGAGCGTCTGTACTAAGTTCTGACCGACGCCGCTTGACTGCAAAGCACTGATCGCCTGTCCAGCCGCAGGCTGCACAGAGCGACTCACAAAATGCCGCCGAGGCCTGGCTTCGGCGGCATTTTTGGCTATGGCCGAACCTGACTAGTCCTGGTTGATCTGGAGTCTCCATGAGTGGACTGATCCCTCAACGTTTCGTTGAAGACCTGCTTGATCGTCTGGATCTGGCGGAACTGATCGGTTCACGCATCACTCTCAAGAAGGCCGGCGCCAACTACAAGGCCTGCTGCCCGTTTCATGATGAGAAGACTCCGTCTTTCAATGTAAGACCGGACAAGGGCTTCTATCACTGCTTCGGTTGTGGCGCCCATGGCGACGCCATCAGTTTTATCCGTGAATTCGAGGGCCTCGGCTTCACGGAGGCAGTCGAGGAGCTAGCCAAACGCGCGGGCCTCGAGGTGCCCTACGACCAGGCGGCCAAGCAGGAAATCCAGCAGGCCCGGACACTGACGGACGCCCTCGATTTTGCCAATCGCTTCTATCAGTCAGCGCTGAACGGTCAGCAAGGCGCCTACGCGCGGGATTACCTGAAACAACGAGGACTGGATGACGCGATCGTCCAGCAGTACCAGATCGGCTACGCTCCGGCAGCCGGAACGGCACTGTTTGATGCAGCCAGCAAAGACCTGAAGGGGCCGCTGGTCGAGACCGGCACGGTTTCCGACAAATACGGGCGGCCACGGGATCTGTTCCGCAACCGGGTCATGTTCCCGATCCGTAACAGCCGCGGTAAAACCATCGCGTTTGGCGGACGGACCCTTGGGGACGACAAGGCCAAGTACATCAACTCCCCGGAATCTGACGTATTCCACAAGAGCCGGGAAATCTACGGCCTCTTTGAAGCCAAGCAGGCGCTGCGGCAACTGGACAAGTTGCTCGTTGTCGAAGGCTATATGGATGTCATTGCCCTGGCACAGCACGGCATTCACTACGCCGTTGCGACCCTGGGCACGGCAACGAACCAGGACAGCCTGACTGCCCTTCTCCGGCAGGTCCGGCATATTGTGTTCTGCTTCGACGGCGACCAGGCCGGCTTCAGGGCGGCGGATCGCGCCATGGACAACGCGCTTGAATTGATGGCGGACGGAATGCACCTGCAGTTCCTGATGCTGCCCCAGGGCGAAGACCCGGACACACTGGTTCGCAAGGAAGGCCCGGACGCCTTCCAGCAACGGATCGACGGGGCAACGCCATTGTCCCGGTATCTGTTTGACCGGCAGAGTGAAGGCCTGGACCTGCAATTGCCGGAACACCGGGGAGAACTGCGGGCGCGGGTTGAACCGCTGCTGAACAAGATGCCCAAGAGCACCCTGCGGGATGCCATGTGGCATGAAATGCTGCGCCTGTGCGGTGGTCGGAACCAGTGGCAGAACCGCCAGAAGAACCAGGGTGGCCAATGGAAGGGTGAACGCAGGGACCGGGTAACTGAAGAACGCATTGACGTAAAACTCAGCAAAGACAGCATCCTGTGCCTGGCGTTGCTGGAAGCGCCGGACATGGCCTCTGAAGTGATCGAACTGTCGAGAAGCTCACGCCAGTTTGGTCAGGCCCGGAACTTCGCCAGCTGGATTCAGGAGCAGGAAATCCGGGACCGTAAAACCCTGGTGCGCTGCCTGGCTCTCGACAGTCAGTCACGGGACCGCTTCTTCCATCTGTTCGACGGGATAGAGCACATTCCGGCCCGGGAGAGCACATTGGCGGCGGCACGGGAGTTGTTGAGCCCGAATGAGGAGACATCGCGCCAGCAGCGCCTTGCGGCGCTATTGCGCAATTTTTCGAACCTCACAACCGAGGAACGGAAAGAATTAAGAGCCCTGAGTAGTGGCACTCAGGACTAACAGCACTTGAAACTTGACGCACTGATCACCATCTAACCATTCGGTGGCAGTGCAACTAAGCGACAGCTATAATGGCTGTTTAACTTTTTTTCCTTCTAAAAAGCGAGTTCACAGGGTGTCTATGTCAGGCAATTCGCAGAAATCACGTTTGAAAGACCTCATTGCACGAGGCAAGGAACAAGGTTACCTGACTTACGCCGAGGTAAACGATCACCTCCCGGAAGACATCGCCGACCCGGATCAGGTCGAAGACATCATTCGCATGATCAACGATATGGGTATTCAGGTCACGGAAGAAACGCCGGACGCCGATACCCTGCTGATGACCGAGGGCGATTCCACCGCTGACGAAGCGGCTGCCGCCGAAGCTGCAGCTGCGCTTGCCGCCGTAGAAACCGACGCTGGTCGCACCACCGACCCGGTCCGCATGTACATGCGGGAAATGGGTACCGTGGAACTGCTGACCCGTGAAGGCGAGATCGTTATTGCCAAGCGTATTGAGGAAGGCATTCGCGACGTCATGGCTGCCGTTGCACACTTCCCCGGCACCGCCGGCACCGTTATCCAGGCCTACGACCGCATCATCGAGAACGAAGGCCGGATCAGTGACATCGTGACCGGCTTTCTCGACCCGGACGACGCCGAGCCGTTCATGGGTGAAGAAACGCCGGCGCCCAGCTCCAGCGATAATGCCTCGTCTGACGACGACGATGATGAAGAAGAAGAAACCGAAAGCGGTCCGGATCCGGAAGAGACCCGGCTGCGCTTCGAGCTGCTGAAAGAAAAACTGGCCGCCGCCGACAAGGCGCTGACCAAACACGGCCGCTCCGACAAGAAAACCCAGGAAGCCCTGAACGAACTGGGACAGGTGTTTGCCCCGTTCAAACTGGCCAACAAGGCATTCGACGAACTGGTCAACGTGGTCCGTTCCACCAACGACCTGGTGCGCGAGAACGAGCGGGCGATCATGCAGATCTGTGTTCGCGACTGCAAAATGCCGCGCAAGGACTTCATCAAGTCGTTCCCGGGCAACGAAGTGAACCTCGACTGGGCCGACAAGATCTCCAAGAGCAAGAAGCCCTACGCGGCGCCAATGGTCGAGCGCATTGACGAAATCATTCGTCTGCAGAAACGTATCCAGAACGTTCAGACCGAAGTGGATCTGGACGTGGCCGACGTCAAGGAAATTAATCGTCGTGTTTCCATCGGCGAAGCCAAGGCCCGTCGCGCCAAGAAAGAGATGGTTGAGGCCAACCTGCGTCTGGTTATTTCCATCGCCAAGAAATACACCAACCGCGGCCTGCAGTTCCTGGATCTGATTCAGGAAGGCAACATCGGTCTGATGAAGGCCGTCGACAAGTTCGAATACCGTCGTGGCTATAAGTTCTCGACCTACGCCACCTGGTGGATTCGTCAGGCCATTACCCGCTCTATCGCGGACCAAGCCCGCACCATCCGTATTCCGGTGCACATGATCGAAACCATCAACAAGCTCAACCGCATCTCCCGCCAGATGCTGCAGGAGATGGGCCGCGAACCGACCCCGGAAGAGCTGGGTGAGCGCATGGAGATGCCGGAAGACAAGATCCGCAAGGTCCTGAAGATCGCCAAGGAGCCGATCTCCATGGAAACACCGATTGGCGATGATGAAGACAGCCATCTGGGTGATTTCATCGAGGACATTCAGGCACTTTCGCCGGTGGATTCCGCCACCGCCGAAGGTCTGCGCGAGTCAACCCGCCTGGTTCTGGCCGGCCTGACCGCCCGCGAGTCCAAGGTCCTCCGCATGCGCTTTGGTATCGAGATGAACACCGACCATACCCTGGAAGAAGTCGGCAAGCAGTTCGACGTTACCCGGGAGCGCATCCGTCAGATCGAAGCCAAGGCACTGCGCAAACTGCGTCACCCTTCCCGCTCCGATCACCTGCGCGGCTTCATCGACGATCAGGGCAATCCCCAGGGATAATCACCACAACAGTAGCGGGCGCCACACCTCACCGGTATAATGGCGCCCGCTCTGTTTCCCCATCAGGAAATACCTTTCAAAACAGCACTTGTTTGCTGCACGGGCCTATAGCTCAGTTGGTTAGAGCAGGGGACTCATAATCCCTTGGTCGCTGGTTCGAGTCCAGCTGGGCCCACCATTTTTCAAGCACTTACAATCTGCCTACCCTCTTCTCTGAGCTGAAGTGTCAACCAAACGTCAACGCCCTCTAAAAACCAAAAATGATAACTAAGCTTGTATCCACATATAATGAATTAAACGACTGGATTTCCGACAGAACCGCTAACCCAAACCAGCAGGTGCGGTCGCACATAAGCAAGCTCTACATTTTATCCCACTACTTCGTGGGTTTTTTTACCCTCTGGATCTGCAAGTATAAGCTCGATCAGATGCATGACCTGGCAAACAAGGGCGATTGGAGCGACAACTACAGCCAATACGAGCAGCTACAGGCGATTCAGGAAAGCCTCCTGCGTTTCATATATGACAATAGCTTTCTATTCCAATCAGGCGTAGAAACTCTCTATCTGGTAGTTTGCGTAATCTGGGGAAACTTAGGTTGGGACCGAATCAAAAACATTAAGTCCGACCCAGATGATTCAAAATTTGTGGAATATTTCGTTTCTGAATCCGCGACAGGCCTCGGTTTTTTTGGTTTTTTGTCGGCGACTGCCATGATTTTAACAATGGTAATGAGTGGTACCTGGTGGTATGGAATAGGAAAGATGGAGGTATTTTGGACTGGCGTTTTTTCCTTATGCTTTACGTTATTGTTCCAGATCCATCGAGCATACAAGCACACTAAGCAATGAAACTTCAGATATTTCTGAGTGGACCTAGCCGAAGGGTTCTACCCCGTTACTGCGGACACACCTAAAAAGAGGCATGGACTTACCCCGGTCTAGTAGACCGGGGTAAGTCCACAGCCGTTTTAAAACCGTCCGTGGAAAAGGGGTAGAACCCTTTTTCTAATCGCCTCCGTAAGAGATGACGATGCCATTTGGCAATCAGAAGGCATTAGCCGTCGATTAAGATATCTATAAGGAAATCCACAAAGCCATAATTATCCGTACGCTCTTCAGCCAATTTTCTATTGCGCGATTCAAAGGATCTCGCGACTTTTTCATCACCATGTTCACGCCATGAATTGGCCATATCTCGATTCACTTTCATCTGGTGCGCGGTCCTTTCATGGGAATGTGTTGAACACCCTTGAAACAAGATCACCACCAGTAAAAATCCTGCACGCACAGGCCGACTAAAAACATCCATATCTCCCATTCGATCCTCACTCTCTGAGTTCCATGA
Source organism: Marinobacter sp. F4206 (assembly GCF_019392195.1). Lineage (NCBI taxonomy): Bacteria > Pseudomonadati > Pseudomonadota > Gammaproteobacteria > Pseudomonadales > Marinobacteraceae > Marinobacter > Marinobacter liaoningensis. The sequence continues at coordinate 2,318,492 of NZ_JAHXKI010000002.1, read as the reverse complement.
GCGCCTTTCGTTGTTCCTAACCATTTAAATAGGTTGGCTGTGCTCTACCTGATCGAGATGTTGCCATCTCGACTCTGTCGATAAATCGTGTAGGGCAAGGCTACCGTGTCTAAGATGCCTGAGAACAACATATCGATAATAGAACCTGGAGTGCCGCTGCTTGCGCGCCAGGTGTGAACTGGAGCTGGCTCACCACTCAGCTTACAAAAATCATAGGCAACTCCACTGTACACTCGGGGAATCGAGTCGCACTTCGTCTCGGATTGCTTGAGATTTCGGACTGTGACGGCATCTCCCCACACTACCGTGTTGACCGTTCCGCATCCCGTCAACGTCAAAATCAGTATCCCGCTGATGATCAATCGGTGTTTCATTTTAGGTTCCTTGTTAAAGCGTATAACGCCGTCATTAGCAGCGGTGCATCTAAAACAGGGATGTTTACGAAAAGACGAAACCAAATTTTCGGCATTTAAAGCAGTCCAGCTACTCTTGCCCTAGCTGGACCTGGTCCGCCAATTGTTTGCCTCAAGATGGGTCTTCAACCGAGATCTCTGGAAGCTGAGGCAGTATCTTGGGAGTGATACTAATGACAAAGCTATCGGTAAGGTGTTGGCTGTCTCTGTAAACCACAATGCCCTCTTCAGTCATCGCGGAGCAGATAGCTGACGGACAGACCACGGAGTTGAGTTCGAGCACATCAACGTTTGGCATGTCCGAGGCTGCGACCTCCAAGAGTTCGGATACTCGATATGCCTCGTCATCAGACTGATCCCTACTACAGGCGCCTGCTATATCCGTTGTTCTGCTCTTAACTTCTCGCTTAATACAGCTCGGTGCATCGATACCCAAAGTCGGAGTTCCAGGCAAAACGACGACCTGAGCGCCCGTACTTCGAATTTCCTTCCAAACGCGCTGACTTCCAGATATCCATTCCTGGTCACTGAAGCCGTAGGTGGAAGCGCTGCCGACCACAACTACATCTGGCTCCCATTCCGGTAAGCGCTCTAAGATCTTCTCTCTCCACTCCTCGCAAACTGTATAGACTTGCTTTATCCGATCATAGAAATAGGGGTGATCAACCATTGGACACGATGACTTGGTAAGAACTATGTATCGCCAATCTCGCTGCAGGTAAGGCAACCCAATAAGTGAAAACCATTGCGCACCGACGCTGTCACCCAGCAACATTACGGTTTTTTCGGCGTCTTCCGCTCCGAACTCACAAGGCTGAACTTTGTTATGAACAAACCATGAATCGCATGGCATCGAATATATTATGGGGTAGTCTGCGCGCCACTGGTCGCTGAAGCCATCATCGACTAAAGGCTGTCTTGCCGCATGAAAGCTCCCCAGAAGAGCCACGAGCATCACCAGAGCTCCGCACTGAACTATTTTCTTAGGAGCGAAATAGCTTAGCCTCCCCTTCCAGAAAGGCCTCTCAACCAATCGATAGGTGATCTCTGTCAGAACCAGACTTATCAGGGTGACGGCACCAATCAACTCAACGGTCAGGCTGCCGTAGATGGCCTCAAAGAGGAGCAGGACAGGCCAATGCCACAGGTAAAGGCTGTATGATCGATTTCCCAGCCAAACCAACGGTCCACAGGCAAGCGGGTTTCTCTTTTCCGGAATCAGGGAGCCCGCCAAAATTATTAGCGCCGCCCCAAAAGAAGGTAGTAAAGCAGCCCAACCAGGGTAAGGCATTCGATCGTTATAAAGGTGTACAGACAGCGCGACTGCCACTGTGCCAATGGCCAATAGGAGCAAGCCTGCGAGCTTATTCGGTGCTTGGTTTCGTCGAAACTCCGGACGATATACCCCAAAGAACAACAGGGCTCCTAAAGCAAATTGCCAAGCCCGGGAGGGCATCTGGTAGAAGGCAAGAAGCGGGCTATTTTTCGTCCAATAAAGACAAAGTGCAAGGCTTGAGATGAAAACCAGTGCAAGCCCGAGGACGATATGCCTCTGGAGATTGACCTCTGCCGGCCGTCTTCCTCGCAGAAAGAACGTCGGCAAAAGGAACAAGAATGGCCAGATCAGATAAAACTGCTCTTCGACCCCCAGCGACCATGTGTGCAGAAAAAGGTCGTTCTGGCCTAATTCATTGAAATAATCAAGCTCGTTGAAGCTGAAGTAAAAATTTGAGAGCCATAAGGAGGCAAATGGAGCTGAACCTACTTGAGCTTTGGCCTGGAAGCTCGGCAAGAGCACGAAACTGGCGAGCAAGGTGAGGCCAATCATCAATACCATTGCTGGTAAAAGCCGCTTGATACGTCGGCTATAGAACGCCAGGACATTCAATCGTCCGCTTGCCTCGTACTCTTTGTACAAAACGCCTGTAATCAGGAAACCAGAGAGTATGAAAAAAAGATCGACTCCAATGTAGCCACCAGAAAAACCAACTACGCCAGCATGGGCAAGGAAAACGACTGAGACGGCAATCGCTCGGAGTCCTTGTAAATCCAACCGTAGTTTCAGTGCTGAATCGTTATGGTGATGCATTCCATACCCTTTAATTTTTTAGTCTAAGACGAGGTCCAGCAGATTTTTCTGCCTAGCTGAAACAACGTGAATCAAGATTACCAACAGTGAAAAGCCTGCTTATGCAGGCTTACTCAAAACATCCATGTCCACTCCATGCCCGTCACTCAATTCGTAAAATACGCTCCTAGGGCGTTGCCGCTACTTACTGACTTCTCAACTTTCATGGCTGATTTAACTGCGTAAGACAATAGTCACCAAAGGTGACCACAGTTCCTAAAGCGGGCGAATCGGGATGAAAGCCAATCGAACTTCCGTAGATGGAGACAACCGAGGTGTCGTAACAAAGCTGATTTCCTGAAGGAAGCCCCGAGTCCAGGGAATAGACCGTTCCTCTCGGACCGATATCTTCAGAAAGACCAAAAGCTTCGTAATCGAAGGTAAAGGCACGGCGCCCATCAACAAGCGAGCTATCCACTGACTCATCACGTGGGAGAAGCTCAAACTTTATATCTGTGAAAACATGCTTGGTATCGACTTCAGGACCGATACAATTCGCATTATCGAAACGCTGTCCGTAATGGCGTAGTACCCCCGATTCCGCAAACGAAATAACAGTGCGTTGATAGGCAAAATCGCCGTCCTCAAGTTCTATAGATTCACAGGTGGACACCCAGCAGCCGGGCAAGTCGGTTACTGTATTCGAACATACCGGAGCATCAACTGACTCAACTTTAAAACTGTTGTCACCGGCCGCAGTCGATGGTTCGAGATTGGATTCTCCGGATCCAGTTCCGCCGCAACCAGTCTGGGCAAAGAACAATACGAGAGGAAAAAACTTCCATTTGATGTGCATTCATCTTCCTTGATACGTCAGGATTCAAAAGAGTGACGTACCTTACTACGCATAGCGGTTGCGTAGAACCTTGGATGCATGGGGCCGTTAACGGTGTCAACAAAGTGTCCACGCATTAGCGAAACAGAGTAGCAATCTGTGGAGGCCCGATTTCGTAGGTGATTGGTTGTGCAGGACTGTAGTTTTCTACGGTGCGTGTGCAGCGGATTGATAGTCCCCATGCCGGTGGTTCGACTCCGCCTCCAGGCACCGCGAATTCAATGACTTAGCCCGCCTCGCGCGGGCTTTGTTGTTTGTAGCATCCACGCAACAAACGTAAAAAGACTGACCCAAACTAAAACTAGCTTTTTCTTTTCGATACCGATACCTCAGAGCGAAAAGTGCCGGCTCGATTCTCATACCCGTAGAGTCTGGATTCACGACCCAAGACTTGGAAATCATTGAATAGCTCAATAATGAAGTCTGTCGTAACTGGTTCCAACACTCCTAGATCATTTGTAGTTTTCGCAATTGACTTACCACTGGCACTGTTACGAAGCAGTAGGTATTTCTTTATTAAGGGCTGAACCAACTTTGAATAATTTTCAACAACGTCCGGCTCCATCTCTTGGAAAGAAATAAAATTAGCAAAGAGGTCGACGCTTCCTGTAATTCTGGGCAACTGCCAGGGACATAGGACAACAGCCCTATACTTTTTCCTAAGGCTGTCTAAATCTATTACTTCTAAATCTCTGCTTTCTTCGTATATCAGCACCTGATCTTCACCAAAAACTCGGCATAAATAACTAGCAGATACTGCGGCCAAGGGCGGGATATCTATGTTTACATAAAAATTGTCATTACTGGAGCTCAAAAATATTTCGCCGAGAGTGCCATAGCCCCCGCCGATTTCCATAATTGAGTCAATGGGATCACCCTTCGTCAGAGAGTTTAGGTACGTGAGTGCCCTAAGATAGTTAAGCATGGATCTGCTATAAAACTTGCCATCAAATGAATAATACTCACCTCCCGCTATTACACTCTCACTCACTTCGCCTATTGGTATAGATTGAAGTGCACAGCTATCGGTCGCCACCCTATAAAGCGAGTACTCATTCATAGCCGAATCACGACCCTCCAAAGAGTCAGCAAGCTTTGCCTTTTGTTCCCCTTTTAGATTTCTTAGAAGACTTATCAAAAGGTTCAAGAGTGGCTGAATACGTAATTCACCATTCCCGGGCCGAAACATCGGAGCATAGAACTTGACCGCGGACTTATGTTCTCTAAACTTTTCAAATCCGAACGTTTGTATATCTTCGACTATATCTCTCAGGCCACTTTGCCAAAAATTGGTGGGTGCGAACTGCGGCGGAACCCGCTCCATATCCTCCAGCATCAACGACAAATTACGATGGTGGTTGAATCCCATGCTACTTCGAACCTCGCACTTAAATTTGGTCTCCTTGTGTAGCTGGGATGCTATAGCCTTCCACACTATTCCACAAATCAAAAAAGGCAGGACGAACCCGCATACTTTGGCCTTTTTCACGGGAAAGACGCAGGGAGAGCTGCGCAGTTTGAGGTGGCTGCAGTACGAAGCCCTAATCGAAGACGAATATTGAGATCGAGAACGAGTTTAAGACGACTTGTGAATTGGCATCACGGCGTCAACGAAGTGTCGACGGACCTGTGGTTTTGAGTGGCTAAACGTGGAATCTAACAGACCTAAGTCTCTGATCTGTTGGCTAGTGAGCGTCAATGTGGTCCTAAAAGCTCATCGACAAGGCTCGCATAATCCTTAGTCGCTGGTTCGAGTCCAGCTGGGCCCACCATTCTCTAGCTTCTAAACAACTGCTGTTATTGAAACCATAACTTGGCCGTTTTGGCCACTTTCCAAGCGTAGTCAACGCTAAGGTCGCAAAGCGAACATTCAGAACGGGCGATCATGGCCTATTGATAGGCCTCCATATTGTACTTTCGGGTGTTACGAACAGAGGGGGAAGTCCAGCCTCTTTTTACGAGTGTCCGCAGTAACGGGATAGAGCCCGGGTGGTGGCTACAAGTCCTGATTTAAGAGGTAGTAGTACAGTGATGACATTGCCTGGGTCGGCTTTGTGCCGATTCTGCGAATCCGGTGCAAAACGGACGACCTTCCCTCCCCGCAGTGATGCTTGTATGCACCCGAAATACCCTGTTAACGAGAGACTCAGTAATCACTTCCGCAGGGCTGCCAATCGTATCGAGCTGACCGTCAGCCAGCACCGCAACCCGGTCCGCAAACTGCGCCGCCTGGTTGAGGTCATGGAGTGACATGACCACGGTCAGTCCGTGTTGCCGGTTCAACGTGGACAAGAGCTCCAATACTTCCAACTGGTAGCCCCAATCCAGAAACGTGGTCGGCTCGTCCAGCAGCAGAATATCCGTCTCCTGGGCCAGTGCCATGGCGATCCAGACCCGTTGTTGCTGCCCTCCGGAGAGCGCTTCCACCGGTCGTTCCGCAAGTTCTGATACCCCGGTCATTGCCATGGCGTCGATGGTGGTGTTGTCGTCGGTAGTGAGGTTCCTTTGCCACCATTTCCGGTGGGGAAAGCGACCCAGTGCAATCAAGTCCCGAACCCGGATACCATCGGGCACAATCGGTTTCTGGGGCAGCATGGCGAGCCTGAGCGCCAGTCGGCGCCGGTCCCATTGGGCAACCGGCCGGTTGTCCAGGAACACCTGGCCCGACCGGGGTGGCAGCAGGCCGGCAAAACTTTTTAGCAGGGTGCTCTTACCGGACCCATTTGGGCCCAGCAGGCAGGTGATTCCACCCTCGGGAATGGCCAGCGAGACGTTGTCGACGACCGGTTTGTCGCCATATGCCAGTGAAAGATGCTCGGTTCGTAACATGGAGAGTCCGGGCCTCAGGGTTGACGCGATAACAGATACAGGAAAAACGGGACGCCGAGGACAGCGGAAACCACGCCTACGGGCACTTCGTACGGAGAAAACAGCGTTCGGCCGAGTAAATCTGCCAGCACGGCCAGCACCGCCCCCAACAGCACACACAACACCAGCTGGGCCGGAAGATTGGCCCCGGCCAGCCTACGACTGATGTGGGGAATCAACAGGCCGATAAAGCCCACGGGCCCCACCACCCCGACGGCACTGGCCGCCAGTAGCGTCGCAATCAGCAGGGCGAAGGCACGCCAGCGGTTCAGGACCAGCCCCAGAGTGCGAACGTGCTCATCGTCCAGCTGCATGACTTTCAGAGGCCGCACGAGCAGCGCGACACCGGCCAGCCCGATGAACGTCCAGGGTAACAGTGTATGCAGATGGTCCCATTCGACCCCGTACAACGAGCCGGCCAGCCACTGGGCGACCAGTTCGGTATGGGCGTGGCCCCAGAAGGCCAGCGCGCCGGTGGTTAGAGCGTGCAACATACCGGCAATCACCGCACCGGTCAGGGTCATTTTGACGGGCGACAGGTGGCCATGGCGCATGCCAAGGAAGTACACCGCCAGTGCGGTTACCAGCCCGCCCGCCATGGCAAACAGCGGCAGATACTGCAAGGCAAACGACGTATTGTCATAGGGGTTGGCACTGGACACCAGCCAGTCACCGATAATAAAGGCGACGACCGCCACCAGGCTGGCACCGGCGGAGATGCCGAGAATGCCGGCTTCTGCCAGGGGGTTCCGGCTCAGCAGCTGTAACAGCCAGCCCGACAGGGCAAAGTGAATGCCAATCAGGACACCGGTCAGGGTGCGGGGCAAACGTAATTCGAAGATCACCCGCTGAACGTGTTCCGAACCGTCGCCGGTCAGCCCGGCCCAAACCTGGGCCCAGCTCAGGTCGATTGCTCCCAACTGGACGCCCGCAACCAGGACAATGGCCACACCGAGCCCGCCGGCCAGAAACAGTCGAGCGACAGGACTGGAGCCTGAAGGCCGGCTGCCGGGGTTGCTTGCCCGGGTTGGTGTCGTCGCCGGAAGAGTCACGTTATGCGCTCCGAGGTGAGATTCGAGAATTGAGCAGGTAAATCAGCCAGGGGGCCCCGATCAGGGCGGTCAGCATGCCAACGGGTAACTCCTGGGGAAAGGCCAGTTGTCGGGCCAGGATGTCGGCGGCCAGCAATAACAGCCCGCCGAGAAGAGCGCTCAGGGGCAGCCAGTGCTGGAGCTGGTTGCCGATAATCCGCCTGGCAATGTGCGGTGCCACCAGGCCGATAAAGACGATCGGGCCGGTGAAGGCGACCAGCGCCGCTGCCAGCAACAGCGCCAGCAGCAGAAAAACCAGGCGCCACCGGCCGACGGCCAGCCCCATGGTCTGGGCCAGATCATCGTCCAGTTGCAGCAACCGGAACGGGCGCTGCATAACCAGCAGGGCGAAAAGGGGCAGCAGCAGCCAGGGAAGCACCATCTGTAGCTGCAACCAGCCCCGGCCCATCAGGCTGCCGGCCAGCCAGTAGTAAAGCTCGGCCGCCTCCGCCCCGGATACCAGCAGAAGCCCCGTGGTCAGTGCGGTGGCCAGCGAAGTGACCGCTATGCCGGCGAGCACCACGCGCTCGGGTTGTAACTGCCGGCGACCAGCAATGGCAAATGTCAGCGCGCCACCCAGCAGCCCTCCGCCAAGGGCCATCAAGGGCAGCCACATGGCGGCTGGTGAGCTCAGGGTTCGAAGCGACACCACCGCCAGGGCGGCGGATGCGATCACGCCGGTCAGACCGGGGGACGCCAGGGAATTCCGGGTGACACCCTGCATAACGGCACCGGCAACGCCCAGGGCTGCCCCACCGAGAAGGCCAAGTAAATTGCGCGGAAGGCGCAGTTCCAGCACGGTGATGCGTGTCAGCAAATCGCTGCTGCCATCCAGGGCGACCAGTAACTGGCTCGGCGAAATCCAGCGCGAGCCCATCATGAGGCCCACGACGAACAGCAACGCCAGGAAGGCGACCATTGCGCCGTAAAGGGCCGCCGGGCGCAGAGTGGCATCGTTAGTCATGGTTATTCCGGTTCCGACGTCAGCAACAGACGCTGAATGTCGTCCAGGATTCGCGCCCGCGCAATCGGGCCTGCGCCCTCTTTCCAATACTGCGACACCTCGTAGACTTGGTCGGTGCGAACCGCCTTGAGATAGGGCCATATCGGATTCATCGTAAACGCGCGCTGACGACTCGTCGGCAACAGGAAAATGATGTCAGGGTTGAGCTCCAGCAGGGCTTCAAGACTGACCCGATAGCCCAGCGGAATGCCACTGTCGGGATTCGGCGGCTCACCACCGACATTGTCGAAGCCCAGGCGTTCCAGCAGCGCCGTCGGCAGGAAGTGATTGTAATAGATGAAGGGGGTTTCACTGCCGCTGGTCAGCAGCGCCACCGTCTTCGTTGAGTTGTGCTTGTTGCGCTCGGCAAGTGATGGGACACGTTCCAGAAAACGAGCGTTGAGTTCTGCGGCTTTTCCGGGTTTGCCCAGCGCCTGCCCCGCCAAATCCACTGCCCTCAGGCTGTCCTGAAGGGTGATCAGGTCCAGGGCCAGGAGCGGGGCAATGGCTTCGATCTGGTCACCATCTTTCTCGGTATATCGGCGAATGGCGAAGACAAGGTCCGGCTGGACCGACGACAAAACCTCCAGGTTGGGCTGGTGTCTCGGCCCGAGGCCCCGAACACCGCTTAACTGCGACGCTAGGTACTCAGGCACCCCCTGCAGTCCATAGTCGGTAACCGCAACCGGCACCACATCCAGCGCCAGCGCAATATCGGCTCCGAAGGTCGAAATTGCGGCGGGCCGGGTGGCCGGTGCGGACAACCGCAGGGTTTCCCCACGGTCATCCGTCAGCCGGATGGTGTGGTTGTCCGCCCAGCCTGATACAGGCGAAAGCAGGACAACCAGCAGGCTCGTTGCAATCCGTTTCCGTAGTGAGGCCATCAGAAATCCAGTTGGGCCTCAAGGATGAAGCTTCGGCCCGGCTGAGGTACTCGACCAACCGGGCTCACGTCCACGCCCCGGAAGTAGTAATCCTCATCCAGCAGGTTGTTGACGGCCAGGCCAAGGTTCAATACACGATCACCGCCCACCGCAAAATCGCGACCGACCCGGGCGGTCACCAGGTGGTAATCCGGCAACTCACCAGCGCTGCCATTGCTGGTTTCCTCTTCAGTGTTGTCGGCATCGCTGTAGCTTTCGCTCACGTACACCCAGTTCACGCTGGCGTCCCAGGCCTGGTAGGTGTAGACCGCGTCGGCGCTGATTTTATGGGTTGGCGCATTCGGAAGCTCGTTGCCTTCGTTGTCACCGGACAGCTGTTCGGTGTCGAGGAAGGTATAGCCCAGGCCCAATTCCCATTGGCTGCCAACGTTCCAGCGGTTTGCCAGTTCGATACCCTGGTGGCGGGTTTCGCCCAGGTTCTCGAAACGACTGTTCGAACGGTTGAACTGAATCTGATCCTCATAGTCGATGCGGAACAGTGTGGCGGAAGAGAACAGGTCCGGCGTTACCTGCAGGCGTGCGCCCAGCTCATGGTTCCAGGCGGTTTCATTGGCAACCGCACCCTCGCGGGTGGTCTGGGCAATCTGCACGGGCACCAGCGAGCGCTGGCTGTTGGCGAAGACAAACAGATCATCAGACGCCTGATAACCCACGGTCAGGCCCGGCAACAACTCCTCGGCGTTGTTTTCCTCGGTGTTGCCGCTGAGGTTGTCGCGGAAATCCATATCAACGTCTTCGTAACGCAGACCCGGCGTGACGGTCAGGCGGTCATCCAGGAAGGACACGGTATCGCTGACGTAGAAGGCCATGGCCCGGGTGTCCAGGTGCCAGTCACGTGCCACGGAACGGTTACCGGAGGAAAGTTCCAGGCGGTTGACGTCGAACTCCACATCCTCACTGACAAATCGCGCGCCGAGGGTAATGTCATGGCGGCCATGACGGATCGCGAGCCGGGGCTCCGTGCCTAACACGGTGAACAGCCGGGGCGAATCCGCAACGTGAGTCGAATCGAGGCCCGGGTCCGCCCAGTGGCCAGTGCCGCTGAGGTTCTGGCCGAAGAAGAAAGTGCGGTCGGCGTCGTGCACGAAATTGCGCCACTGGAATTCCACGTTGTCGACTGGGGTGTACGTCCAGGTGAAGGTGGCGCGGCTCATATCGGCTTCGTAGCCATCGTACGGGCGCTGGCTCTGGGTGCGATCCTGCTCATAGGCTTCTGGCGTAAGGGCGCCGGGAAGTTCGGCATCGACACGGTAGTATTGCAGCTGAGAAGCCAGTTCGTTCCGGTCGTTCAGGTAATAGCGGGCATCCAGGATGAGGTTGTCCACTTCGGTGTCGGAGTGGTCACGAAAACCGTCGCCGCGCTGGACGTTGGCCTGGAACTGCAGGTCGAGCTTGTCAGTGGCCCGGCCTCCGACCCGGTAATAGGTATCAGTAAAGACGTTGCCGGTCTCCTCCGCGATGGTCACGCGCTCGCGCAGAGTCTGGGAGGTTTCGGCCGGAATCGGCTTGGTGACGAAATTTACCACGCCACCCACGTTGTTGGGTCCGTAATGAACAGCGGCGCCGCCTCGGACAATATCCACGGCTTCCAGGCTCGGTAGCGTCACGGGGAAGAGTGAGACGCCCACGTTACTGTAGGGGCCAATGGCAATTGGGTAACCGTCTACCAGAATCTGAAGCCGTTCACTACGCAGCGGGTTCAGACCACGGACGCCGATATTGGGGAGGATTCCCGTTCCCGTTTCATCAAGCACCGTAACACCGGGTACCGGTCGCAGGGCGTCTTCCAGATTCAGCGCGCCAGTATCCTGGAGCTCTTCTTCCTCGACCACGGAACGGGCACCGGTGTAGGTTCTCTCGGATTCTTCCGTCGGCGGTCCCAGCCAATCAGCAGTAACCTCAATGCCGGGGAGCAGAGCAGGCGCTTGTTCTTGCGCTTGCACAATCGTAGGCGCGGCAACCGTCGGTAAAAAAAACACCGATAGAAAAGTTGAACCAGCGGAAAGGCTCAGGCGAGGAGGTCGATTTGGCGATGATGATTGACCGGGTGTTGGCATTGGGATCTCCAGCAGTGGGTGTAATTATGCATGCGTATATTACTGATAATAATTCGCATTACAATCACCAAAGGAATCGGTACCAACAATGAGCCCTTTTCCCGTCTTCCAACGAAACTAGTTGTCTTGCAGTGGGCGACACGTTGATCGCCTTCAAATTGAGGGGTGTGAATGTTCGCTTTTGTTTAGCCATAGGAGGGCCGTAATCGGTTCCCCAGGATGATCATCGACTGGCGCTGAAATCGGCTGCGTCGCCCAACGATCGAAGATCGAAGGACCACGTTACACCAATCAGATCTCAATACTCTCAGCTATCTCCAGAGCGTCCTCGACCTCGACACCAAGATATCGCACGGTACTGGACATGTTGGTGTGGCCCAGCAGCAACTGGACAGCTCGAAGGTTTTTGGTCTGCTTATAGATCAAAGTCGCCTTGCTACGCCTCAGCGTGTGAGTGGCGTAGACAGAGGGATCAAGGCCAATGCTTCCGACCCACTTCTTGACGATCCGGGCATACTGATGGGTGGTGATGTGGTCGCACCTCCTGATCCGGCTCGGCCACAGATAATCCATACCCGTTAGTCCGCGATACTTGATCCACGCCTCGACCGATTCACGTGTCTTTTTCGTTATTTCAAACCTAACGGGCTGACTGGTTTTCTGCTGAACCACTTGAGCACGCTCCAGCACTTCTCCGTTTCTGGAAATATCTCGAACTAATAGCTTAACCATGTCGCAGGATCGGAGTTTGCAATCAATTGCCATATTGAACATCGCCAATTCGCGGATTTTCTCAGCAATCTCTAAGCGAATGCGGATGGCCCAGATCTGTTCGAGTTTGAGAGGTAGCTTTTGCCCGACGCGTTTTCCCTTGTTCCAGGGAGAGTGACTGGTAGAGAAGGTCATGATTTGGCCCCTACGAAGGGTGAGGGCCTATAAGCATGGCTCAGAATAGTGATGACTGCCTGCGACGAGGCCTCGCAAACCCGAAGGTCGCAAAGCTGACATTCAGAATGACTGATCAACGCCAATATTCAGCGGCGGCCTCTACGCAGCAAAGCGGAGAAAAAGATGTCCGGTGGTGGCCCTTGGGGCCGGAACGAACTGGAATATTCGGTTATGTGATCAGGTATTTACCCACCACGGTTGCGAAAACACCAACCAACACCCAAAGAAACCTTGTAAATGCCACCCCAGCCTTGTACCACCACTTGCCCTCTCGGATGTCGCGCTCCCAATCAGCTAGCGTGATGGCACCCTTTGGAGTAATGAAGCACCGATTTTTCTCATTGGATGCCAAGAAGCGTTCCTTTGAATCGGATACCAAACCCTCGGCAACCAGTTCCTGAACGAGCCGACGCTCCAGACCTTCCAATCCACTGATTGGACCGAGGACGCCGCGGTTAGCCATTCGCAAATATTCTAGATAGGAGTCTTTATTAACTTCCAACGGTTCAACCCCTCAGACAAATAACAGCTTATTAGTTTGAATTCGCATTAAACCGCAAGCGGCTCAGAGGGGCAAAGGCGGAGTAGGCCCTGGTCGCAAAGCGAACATTGAGAACGGGTGACCACGGCCTAGAGAGGGACCTCCGTATGGGGCCTTGGGGTGTCCGCATAGTTGGGGAGCTCTATTCCCAGGGGGAAGGTATTTCGGTAACTCCAGAGATGCGCATGATCGATCAGAAACGCTCTCAACCAACGGTTTGCTTTGTCGCCTGAGTCTATTGTTGGTTCGTCGGGTTCATCGGCGGCAAAGCTTGGTAAGAGCCGAACCGGTGCCTCAAGTGGCGCCGCATCTCGCGCAAAATTTTACTGAGATGTAGCCAGAGATCCTCTTCCTTGGCATCAGCGGTTCCATAGTGCTGCCGACCTAGCTCCAACAGGGTTTTCTTTAAGCGTTCATGATCCTCTGCCTCTCGGCTCGGGAAGAAGCCTAGCCAGTGATGAAGCGCCGGGTACAACCTCGTCCGGCTCCGGTTCTTCACGGCGTGCGTAAGGACCCGGTAAGCATGCAGTTCAGACGTCTCGTAATGAGATTTCCTTCTGGCAGCGAATTGCCTCAAAGGGCCGCTGAATCTGCGTGAAGCCCAGAACATTGAAAAAAGAATGAATAGCCCGGCAATGACAGCGAGCGCTATCGGGCGCCAGTTTCGAATCAGTTCCGTGCCAACAAGAGGGCCATCTACAGCGTATGAAACAGGGCCGGTCTCTGCGATTTCGATGCACTGATTGTCGAGATCCAACCATTGCAGGGTGATGGGAGGTAACTCCCCTGCGCCACCGACTTCCGCCACCAGCGTGATCTGTTCTGTTCGTGTTCCACCCAGTACGCCCCGGTCGGATGTTTCGGAAATAACCGGATCCTCAGGATAGACGGCCAGCCCTTCCAGCCGCAGGTCGGAAATCAGATCGGGAAGAAACATCGGTGAAGTGCCTTCGATTCGCGCTGTCACGGTCCAAATCAGGCTCTCGCCGGGTTTCAGCTCTTCAGCATCACCCTTTAACTGCTGCTCGATGGTGATATTGCTTGCAGCCAGGAATGGCGACAGCGCCTTTCCTTCTTCCGGGATTTTTCCGGAGAAACTCAGTGGTTCTGTACTCATCGTGATGGTAGTAGGTTGTTGGTTGTCCAGCTCGACGAAGGTGATCTGCACCGGTTGCGGAGGGATTTCGAAGTCACCTTCTGCCATAGGATAAATTCTGTAATGCCGGGTGATGCCAGACCAGGTTTCTCCGTCAACACGATCGCTGGTAGGGCCGGAAGCACGCTCCGGTAAACGTACCATCAGATCAGGCAATTCAAAACTAGGCCAGACAGGCGGCTTGGGCATGAAGGTAGGAACGAGCAAGGTGAGGCGCAGACTAATCGGTTGGCCGGGAACCGCTACCGTTTGCTCAAGTTCGGTTCGCAACACGGGCGCATGCTCAGCGGACGCTTGCTCCTTAACCAATAGCATCAGAAGTATTACGGGCCATCGATTCATGGTGAATCTTCTGCCTCCCTGCCGCGGCCGGAAGCAGCTTCAATGGCGAATCGCTGCCTCAGAAAATCCGCCGTCTGGGTATCTACAGTATTCATCCATTGATCCGTGCTGAGTAGTGCTTCCCCACCGGCATTCGCCGCCTCCATCTGAGTTTCGCTGCCCCGGCTCGCCTCATTGTCAAAAACCACATCGTCTGCGCCAAGATTTTCCTCGCCCGTATCGGCGTCTTCACGGGCCTGTTCGACGTAGTCCACGATCTGGCGGGCCAGTTCCAGATTTTCACGAGCCCCGGGGTATTCGGGATCTCTCTCGAGTGCCGCTTCGAACGCCCGAACTCCGTCGCGATACCCTCTGGATTTTATATACGCCATGCCCTGGATAAAGGCCGCATCAGGACTGTCTAATCGTTCCAATACCGGTATAGCCTCAACGTATTGTCCATCACGGTAGAGGGCGTACCCTCGCCACAATGGGTCGACAAATCGCTTGGCGGCAAGCCCGAAATCCTTGTCCTCGAAGGCCGTACGCCCTTGTTGGTCCAGAGTAAAGAACCAGTCTCGAATGCCTTCTGCCCTCACTTCGTGGGACACGGGCATCAGCGACAGTGCGGCGGCCATGGCTCCCCATTTCATCGTCCAGCCCCGACGACATCCCAATAACAGGATCAGTGCGGCAGGCCATGCGAACCAGTGGCCCTGGTCAAGCCAGGGTTGGTCGGTGTTCTGGAGCAGGGTTTTTCGGTACGCCGCAGTCAGTTGTTGGTCAACTTCCGCAACGTCGGATTTGTCCGGAGTCAGCTCAACCCGGCTCACGTTCAGATTGTCCAGATTGCTGGTTGTGTCATTCGGCAGAACGGACAGCAGTACCGTCCGTTCTGCGTCCTGCGACCCATTGATCTGCTCGGCGTCAGCGGGATCCACATCATCGGTCACCAGTAGAATGCTGCCGTCGATATTTTGCTCAGTCATGAGCTCCAAGGCCAGGTTCCATGCCAAAGCCAGTCTGCTCCCTTGCTCGGGCATGACGTCGGGACTGAGCCCGGCGAGGTAAGGCACCATAACAGAGGGGTCTTCAGTCATCGGAACGACTAAATGTGCCGTTCCGGCGTAGGCCAACAGAGCGGTCTGAGCCCCTGCGCGCAAATCCAGCAAGTCCCGCACCTTTTGTTTGGCCCGGTCAAGTCGCGACGGCGGCACGTCAGCCTGCGCCATACTCTCTGTCACCGCCAGTACGACGATGGCCGGCGATGTGCTCGCTGAAAAGGGCTCAGGTGTTCGGGACCATGTCGGACCAGCAGCGCCCACGTTTAGCAGGATTAGCGCTACGGCCGCGCCGTCGATTGGGCGCAAGCGGCGCCCTTTTTGCGAGCCAACCGTCAATGCGGACCGGAGATGTTCCGCAATCTCTCGACCGGGCCTTTCTGGTTTTTTCTCAGAACGCCGGACGAACCACCACACAATCAGAATCATGGGCACCAAAACAAGAAGCCAGGGGCGAATGAAATGAAAGGCACTTGCCAAAACAGCCAGATCGCTCATGCTGTTAGGCTCCCTCTGGAATTAAATCGCAACACCACCAAGGCTAGTGCGCCTAAGATTGCACCAGCCAACATCGGTATGTGGGCAAGGGACTCCCTTGAGCGATAGGATAGTGTTTCCACCTTGCGCGGTGTCAGCTCATCAATGCGTTCATAAACGGCTTTAAGCGCGGATTGGTCCTTGGCAAAGTAAAACTGTCCGCCGGCCCGGGCAGCAATATCTTTTAAGGTATCAACATCGACGCGGTCCTCCCCGCGAGCTTCCGGATCCCCGACACCGACTGTGTGAATCTCTACCTCTCGGTCACGGGCGATCTCAGCAGCATTGACCGGACTCATGCGGCTGGCCGTATCCGTACCGTCTGAGAGCAGGATCAGCAGTCGCTGCTCCACATCACTGGCTTCGAAAGTCCTGATAGCAAGGCCAATGGCGTCTCCGAGCGCGGTGTGAGGGCCAGCCATACCCACTGCTGTGCGCTCCAGCATGTTTTCTATGGAACTCAAATCCTCCGTCAACGGCACCTGAACGTAGGCTTTAGAACCGAATACAATTAACGCCAGCCGATCCCCCTGCCGCTCCCGAACAAACGCATTAACGACTGACTTCACGCCTTCGAGGCGTTGAGTGGTATTGCCGTCCGGTTGCTCAAAATCACTCGCATCCATTGAGCCGGATATATCGATCGCCAGGACGACATCCCTCGCTGCCTTGGTCATCTCCACGGGCTGACCTACCCGCTCAGGCTGGGTCATGGCGAACACACTCAGGAACCAGACAAACCCCAGAGAAAAAACCTGAAAGCGGGTGCGCGATAAGATAATCGACCCCGGGCGAGCTTGAGCTCCCGCAACACTCACGATGCGTCTGAAAAAGGGAAACCGGATAGCAGGCACTGTTTGCCGGTATGGTGGCAAAAGCCACCAGGCGAGCAGCGGCAACGGTAGCAACAGCCACGCCCAAGGCAAACCAAACTCAATCATTTTGGCAACTCCGGCGCAGAGTGGTGAGCAACCCAATGTCGGGCCAAATTCAGCAGTTCTTCGCTAGGCCTCACGTTATTCCGGTAAACAGCGTCTGTCAGCTCTTTACCTGGGCCGTTGGCAAACTGGCCATCGCCACCGGTTCGGTCCAAAAATTCCAGCCAGGCCGGTCCACAAAGACTCGCAACATCCTTTCTCGGCCAAACCACCAGGGCGGTTCGACGCAGGATCGACGAAACCGTAGCAACATCCTGCGGTGCTGACCGAAGTTGCGTCAGAGCTGCACGGCGATAGGCGTTGGTTCTGTGCCCTCGTATCAGGCGCCATACTACATAGGCTAGAACGAGCAGAATTGCGGTACCAACCCAAGCCCAGCCTGCGGTGGCGGGCCACATCGAAATAGGTGCCGGCATGGATGGTTCGGTCAACTGGCCCATCAGGGCAACCAGGTCGTTGGCAGGCGGTGCTGAAGCTGTCTCACTCATCGTCGCTTTACCCCGGTCAGCATGGCCAATTGCGAGGCTGTCGCTTCTGCCGCGGTGAGCGGAATAACCGAGACGCCAAACTGTTTTTGCCAGTGCATTACCTCAGCCATTCGTCCTTGAGCAAACGACGCGAGTCGGGCGCGGACTTTTGTGTCCCCGGCATCGATATCTGCCTGTAAATCCCCATTGGAAACGAATAGGCGCGTGCGTTCAGGGATCTCATCTGCGAAAGGATCGGTGACCGGGCAAAGAACGAGGTCATTGTGGCGCGCTAGTCCCGAAACGATTAACTCTGCGCCGTCTCCTAGGGTATCAAAGTCACTCAAAACGATGATCAGATGATTCCGCGGGGCGATACCCAGCACCATTTTTAGCACGCGGCTGAGTTCAACTGGCTCAACATCCGGGGCATCGGCGCTGAGCAGGCTGTTGGCCCGCGCCAGTGCCATGAGGAACCGGTGCAAGGCGGCGCGGCTGCGTCTTGGTTTGAAATCGGCTAGGTGTTGATCGCCGAAGACAATGCCGCCAATTCGATCCCCCTGATCCAGAATGCGAAAGGCTGCGAGTGCCGCCGCCTCTGCCGCGGTAACCGACTTCATGTTAAGGCGAGAGCCGAAATACATGGTCATGCGCTGGTCAACCACCACCAAAGCAGGCCGATCCCTTTCTTCAGTCATGACTCGCACATGGGGTTCACCGGTACGCGCTGTCACCTTCCAGTCGATCGATCGGATATCGTCGCCCTGGAGATAGTTTCGCAGCTCTTCGAAGTCGAGGCCGCGACCTCTGATGCGGGAGCCATGGCGGCCATTTAGCACGGACTGGCTAGGCTGGCGAGGAAGGAAAGACAGCTGTCTGGCCTGATATTGCAGTTCCAAGAGGTTACGGTAGGTGACGTGAATGCGAGTGTCGCCCTGGCCCTGTTGGGGTGGTTTTCGGGCAACATTTGCTCGAGCGCGGGCGGGATCACCAGGCATGAATGCTCCTATGGCAGGGCTACCTGCTCCAGCAACTCGCCGATGAGTTGATCGGCGGACACACCTTGACCCTGCGCTTCGTAACTTAGGGCCAGTCGATGGCGAAGAACCTCCGGCGCTATGGCTCGGACATCGAGTGGGTCGACATAGTCGCGCTGGTTGAGCCAGGCATGCACACGACTGCAACGGTCCAGCGCCAGGGATGCACGCGGACTGGCGCCCCAGTCGATCCAACGTTTCAGGTTCGGACCGTAGGCATCCGGGTATCGGGACGCATTTACGAGATCGGCCATATACCGGACCATGGGCTCAGCGACGTGGATTTGAGCAATTTCCTGGCGCGCGGCAAAAATCGCGGCTTGCGGTATCTGGTTTTCGGCCGGAGGTTTAGTCGTGCCGGTAGTCGTCGCGTCGTGCGCTCCCGCCTCCGCTGAGGCTGTTTCTTCACCGCGAACCAGCAGGATGATATCGACCTCATCCTCCACAGGCGGGTATGTGATGTTTACATGCATCAGGAATCGGTCCAATTGGGCCTCAGGCAAGGGGTATGTCCCCTCCTGTTCAACTGGGTTCTGAGTAGCCATCACCATAAACAAGGGGGGCATTGGATGGGTGTTACCGCCCACCGTCACCTGACGTTCCTCCATCGCTTCCAGCAGCGCCGCCTGAACCTTCGCCGGCGCTCGGTTGATTTCATCGGCCAGTACGATGTTGGCGAAGATGGGGCCTTGGGCGAACCGGAAGTCGCCGCCGGACTCATTCCGGTAGTAGATGTCCGTGCCGGTCACATCGGATGGCAAGAGATCGGGGGTAAATTGGATGCGGCTGAATTCGCACTCCAGCCCTTTGGCCAGTGCTTTAACCGCACGGGTCTTGGCGAGTCCGGGCATGCCCTCGATCAGCAGGTTGCCGTTCGCGAGGAGGCCAATCAGCAATCGGTCAATCACTGCTTTCTGGCCGATAATGGCCTCGCCCATCCGTTTCCTCAGTAAATCAACCTGTTGCCACGGGGTCATGGCTGAACTGGCCATATCTGCTCCCAATCCTGCTCCATGTTCACCAGTAGCCAGTCTCTGCTGCTGGCTTCATCCAGGCCACGTTCAAGACTGCCAACAGCGCTGTCCCGGTCATAAGCCCATTCCCGTTCTCCGTCTGTATGGTGAATCAGGATGCCGAGGCTTGCCCCGGGGGCTGAAGTTGACCACTCCAGCATCTGGAAGTCGCCGTCTGAATTTCCTACGGCGATAACCGGACGAATTCCAATTCTGGTGTCGATAGCTACCGGTTTGCCTTCCTTGTCATCCAGGAAAGCAAGTTGTCCTTCTTTCATGATAGCCGGCTCTCCATCCACCATCTGATAGCTGGCTTTCAAGGTAGTGCCGATGACCTGGTTCGGGGGAATGTTGTAAACCTCCTCGGCGAAGGCCCTTATGAAGTGAAGCCCACCTCCAGAGACGATATAGGTTTGAAACCCCTCGTCCCGCAGGTACCGAAGCAGCTCCAGCATGGGTTGGTAGACCATGTCACGGTAACGCAGACCGGTCTCCGGGTGCTTTTTCTCCAGCCATTGCCTGGCTTCTTCCGTAAAGTCTTCAGCGGAAATGTTGGAGTGAGTCACAGTGATGATCTCCAACAGACCTTCGTGACCGCTGGCAGACAGCGCTTCGAGGTCGCCCTCAACGGCTGCCTTCAAGGCACCGGAAGAGGCAATCGATGGGTCCTCCTTGGCCATCTTCTGAAGCCGGTCAATGGCAAAAAGTAACTGGAAATAGATCGGTTTTTCAGCCCACAACGTGCCGTCGTTATCAAAGACGGCCACGCGATCTCTGGCCGTGATGTAGGAATCTGATTCCGGGTCGGTCACGGACTCCACGAAATCCACGATTCGGGTCTTAGAGTCAGAGTCCTGCCACGAAGGCAGCGGGTCCGCCTGGGTGGAATGGGCGAACGCGACCAGTACCAAGGCCGCGACAGTTATAGACCAAACTGACGAACGCAGTGTTAGCGCCATTTTTTGTTTCTCCATGGAAGAGGCGTTCAGGTAGCCGGCGAGAGCCTGAGCTCCCGCCGGCTCAACGTCATTGCTTTCCTGCGGGCTGGACGGTGGCCTCTTCAAGTCGCTTCATCAGCTCTTCATTTCGAAGGGTGTTGTAACCCAGGTTAGAGGCGGTGAGCGAGGAGCCCATCTGATAGGGGTAATCTTCGAATGTGGAGAAAAACTCTTTGAGTTTTTCCTGCACCGGCACAAAGGTCCACATGGTGTTTTCCGCATACCAACGAAGGTAAAGCTCGGACTCTTCCCAGGCTTTTTCGTACGGATCTGCCTTCAGGTGAATCACCTTGGGCCACGCAGGTATTTCCCGGACAGCCGAGGTGATATTGCCAGTCAATACAGCAAAGTGAATCTTCCAGTCCTGCACCCGTACAGCGTTCAGGTTACCCCCTTGGTCGAAATAGAAGATTTCCTCCCGTGCACTGTCTTCGGCTTCACCGGACAGGTAAGGCAGTTGATTGTAACCGTCGAGGTGAACCTTCCATTCCTTGCCGTTCATGGTGTGGCCTTCCTTGACCTTCTCAACAATGTTCGGCTCGCCGAGAGCGGCTGCAAAGGTCGGAAACCAGTCTTCGTGACTGATGATGCCGTTCATTTTGCTGCCCGGTTCGATGACTCCAGGCCAGCGAACCAGCAGCGGTATCCGGAAACCACCTTCCCAGGTGGTGCCTTTCTCGCCATGGAACGGTGTAGTGCCGCCATCGGGCCAGGTTACTGTTTCCGCGCCGTTGTCGGTGGAGTAGATGACGATGGTGTTATCACTGATTCCCAGTTCTTCTAGTTTCTCCAGCAATTGCCCAACGTGCCCGTCATGCTCGACCATGCCGTCGGGATACAGGCCAATGCCGGTCACTCCCTCAGACTCTTCCTTCAGGTGAGTCCATACATGCATGCGGGAGGCGTTAAACCAGAGGAAGAAAGGCTCATCTTGCTGATGAGAACGGTCAATGAAATCAAGGGCGCCGGTCAAGAACTCTTCGTCGACGGTTTCCATGCGCTTGCGAGTAAGCGGTCCGGTATCTTCAATTTCACCGTCGGCTGAGGCCCGGAGGACTCCCCTGGGACCAAATTTCTCACGAAATTCAGGGTTGTCGGGGTAGTAGTAGCTCTCTGGCTCTTCTTCGGCATTCAGGTGGTAAAGGTTTCCGAAAAATTCGTCAAAACCGTGGTTGGTGGGCAGGTGTTTGTCCTGGTCACCCAAATGGTTTTTGCCGAACTGAGCAGTTGCGTAGCCATGGTCTTTCACCATGTCCGCGATTGTGGGTGCCCAATCAGGAATCCCGTGGGACGACCCTGGCATTCCGATGGTTAACAGGCCAGTGCGAAATGGGTGTTGTCCCAAAATGAAAGACGCTCTGCCCGCAGTGCAAGATTGCTGTGCGTAGGCGTCAGTAAAAAGGGCTCCTTGGCTGGCAATTTTGTCGATATTAGGGGTTTGGTAACCCATGATCCCGTGGTTGTAGGCGCTGATGTTGTGAACGCCGATGTCGTCTCCCCAGATCACGAGAATGTTGGGTTTCTCTTTGTCACCTTCCTGCGCAAGGGCTGGTAACCCGAGCCCCATCAGCAAAACCAAACTTAAGAAGTATTTCGTCGAGCGTTCGAAGCACATATTCATCCTGAATCTCCTGCATTCAATCAGCTGCCGTTCTCCGACACTGCCGAATGACTGCTCCAATCCTTGGTCAGGACGCTATCCGGTCAGGAACGATTACTTTTCAGAACTCCAGCCTGAAGGCTAGTCTGAGGTTGGTGAGTAATCAAAAATAGAACGTGAGTTCCCACCTAACTGAATTTTACGAAATGGCTCCTTCACCGGACCTCTGGCATCGCTTAATTTTTTGCGCTTTTGAGGCTTGGGAATGTGGGTCCCCTTCTCGCTATTCTGGCACCGGTTGGTATGGTTCTGGCGCAGGGAACGGCACCGGGGGCTCCTCTTTTAGCGTTCCTTGGAATTCTAGGATTCGTTCGGTGACAGCAGGAAAAACCCACGTCAGGTTCTGAGCGCCTGTATTGTTCGCCCCGCCGGCGATCCCAAACAGTTCTTTGGGATCCCTAAGTAAATTGTGCACTCTCGGGAAGTTATGGGCGACCGGAGTGTCGAACATGCTGTCCTGTTGCCAGTAGTGAACCTTGAAGTTCCGCCACTTATACGATTGAAGACGGTTGCCGTTGTAGGCTGGAAATCCCTCCCGGGCGGAGTGCTCTGTCTGCCCCGTGAAGAACGGGAGTTGATCCACCCCGTCAATCATCCTGTCTTCGGGAACCTTATATCCTGCTGCGCTCGCCAAGGAGGGAAGTATGTCAACCATGTGGACAATCTCATTGCTAACCATGCCCTCAGTAATATGGCCTGGCCATCGGATCAGAAACGGCGCTCGCAGCGAGCCTTCCAGGGTGGTGAAATAGAAACCACGCCAATAGCCTGCGGTCCCAAAGTGGTTCGGGGCCTCCTCCGGGCCGTTGTCACTTGTCCAGATGACGATGGTGTTGTCCCTCAGTCCGAGCCTGTCAATCGCGTCCAGAATCTGGCCAGCGTTGTAGTCCACCTCCGCCAACATATCCGCCCATCGGCCATTTCCTGTTTTCCCCTCAAAATCAGGGTGCGGTATGGCGGGTAGGTGAGACTGGGTGTAGGGCAGATAAACGAAGAACGGGGCGTCATCGGCGCTGGCCTCTTCCATAAACGCGATTGCCCGTTCAGTCAGTTCCCGGTCAATCATCGGCCGAGTCGTCAAGTTGTAGTCTTTGACGGCCGTAGGTGCTTCGCCCCGATCTGCTTCAACAATTTTGGGTGCCTCAACCACTTCCGGGTCGTAGCCAAACTGCGAGGTGTACTGCGATTCGTCCGTGGTGTTTGCGATGCCGTACCACTGATCGAATCCCTGATCTGTCGGGTAGCGGCCTTCTTGATCACCGAGGTGCCATTTTCCAAACATGCCAGTGCGATAACCCGCCTCCGACATCAGTTCCGCTATTGTGACCTCCCACCCAACGAGACCATAAGGCAACCCCCAAACCACCTTGGTTGTTCCCGATCGAATTGGGTGTCGCCCAGTCATCAATGCGGACCTGGATGGTGTGCACTGGGGTTCTACATTGAAATTCAGAAGTCGGACGCCTTCCTCTGCCAGCGTGTCGAGGCGAGGGGTTTGCGCACCGCGAAGCGCTCCACCACCGTAGACGCCAATTTCTCCCCAGCCAAGGTTGTCCATCATCATGAACACGACGTTCGGTTTAACACTCTCGTTTGCCCAGGCGAAGGTAGTTGCGAGAGAGCTAATCAGCACGATCACCGAAAAATTTTTTACTGGCGTCATTGTGGGGGCCTCCGCCTTTGTTACTCGGATTAGTGTTTGCTGGAGTTAATCATTTGGAAAGTATAGCCAGCGTTCTCGAAGGCGTTATCAAGAGAGGCAATCAGTAGCAGATTCGGGGGTCGAATTACCCCAAAGGTGAGAGGCGCTAATGTCCGCTTTTGTTTAGGAACCAGGGAAGGTAGCGGGTCAAAAAGCAGACATTCGGAAAGAACGATAAGCGCCCACAACAGGGGCCAACCGAAGGTTGGAGTTGTTTGTGCTGGTGATGGGGAAATTTGTCCCCAGCATCAGAGCGCGCCCTCAATCGGCAAATGTGAGAAGAACCAATCTTCGATGCGCTGCATCAACGATGTGGCTGGCTGGATTTCAAGGGTGCGATCATCGGCCACCCAGTAGACTTTGCCGTTTTCCCGCAGCTCCAGGTGCCACGCGTTTGCGGTCGAGAAGTCACCTTCCAACGCCTCACGAACGTTTTTGTTGAACTGATTGCTTATGACGAGCAACCCCATTTCCGTATTGATGCGCAATGAACGTGGATCCAGGTTTGCACTGCCGATGAACACCTTGTCGTCGTCGATCACCAAGGCCTTCGCATGCAAAGCCAGCTGTTTGCGGCCTATCGGTGTCAGCATGTAGCGTTCTCGGTCGCGAGCATTTGTGCGCACCTCACTCAGTTCCGCCCCCATCTCGAGCAGAGTGTAGATGTGATTGCGATACGCGCTGTGGGCGACCAGATGATTATTAGATCCGATGGAATTGGTCAGTATGCGCACCCGAACACCGCGATCGAGAGCGCGTTTCACCGCGCCCTCAAGATCCGGAGTGGGTATCAGATAAGCCGACACAATCAGAATCTCCGACTCGGCAGCGTCGAAAAGAGTGATAAGTTCATTCGCTACCTGAATCGGTTCCTCTTCCCGGTTCTTGGGGTTGTCCTTGGGCGGCGAGTCCGAATAGAGAATGGTCTTGCCCGTATCTGCCTGCTTGATAATTTTTCGCCACATAACCATCAGGTCTTCGACCGGCATTTCGACATGCAGATGCTGCGACAAGTCGGTGACGCGCCGGGCTTCGGCGAGTTGTTCCTGTGATGCTTTTTTATGGGACAGCGTCTCTATCGGGAACGACCATTGGTCGTTCCAATAGTCATCAAACGTCGAGCTGATCTCCTGAACGATTGGGCCGCCAAGCAGCAACTCCAAATCGCGAAAGTTAAAGGTATCGCTCAGGCCAAAGTACTCATCCGCGATATTCCGACCACCTACGATTGCAACCCGATTATCAACCACCATGGCTTTGTTGTGCATTCGGTGATCGAGCCGTCGGAATTCCGATAGGTTGAGTAGCTGGCGCGTCACTTGCCCTCCCGAGCGACGCTTGAACGGATTAAAAACGCGATACTCTATATTCGGGTGCTCAGCGAGCGCCAGAAGCAGTTCGCCTTCATGAACCAGAAAGGTATCGTCGACGAGAATCCGCACAGTGACATTCCGATCCGCCGCTCGGACAATATGATCCAGAATCATCGCACCTGAGGTGTCGAAGAACCAAAGAAAGGTTTGTAAATCAATGCTTTCAGACGCACTGTCGATGGCTTTAAGTCGCACGTCCAATGCCGTGGGCCCATGATCAAGCAAGGAATGCCAGCTCATAGAGGCCGAGGCGTCGACAGCGTCCCAAAATGTGGTGTGTGCTGGAGGAGCGGTGTACTCTGGTGGCCGCTCAATCGGCTTTAACGAGGAGCACCCCGCGCCAACCAGAATCAAAAGAACCAGGCAACACAATCGTCGTGAGAGACAAGTCAGATGAGTATCCATACTTAACTTCGATTTCGCTTTCCTGGCGTCTCAACGGAAAATAGGCAGGCAACTAATTTCAGACTGCGAATGGTGCACAGCTCATAAAACAGTAGCTTATCCGGGGCCTAATTTCCTTTCCGTGTCATCGTCTGACGTCTGCGACTTTTTCCCCCAATCATACTCCATGAAGCAACAGTGCTTGGCCTGGAGGGAACGATCATGGGATGACTCGAATGTTCGCTTTTGTTTAGGTTCGGACACTTTATGGTTACAAAGCGCGGCCACTTTATGGTTTCACTACCATGCCGGCTTCCCCGGCCTTTCAGGGCGTTGCGCCAATCCGCACGTTTGTTTCAGCTTTCCTTTTGCGGCTCACAAGAAAGGGGCCGAAGCTGAAGGTCGTTTTGCGTTGCCCGATTCTTTGCGGCCGAAGTACAAACATAGCGTTGAACGATCGCCTGGAAGCTACCGTCATCCAGCATGGATTGGAGCGCCCGATCGAAACGCTCTACAAACTCGGGCGTCACTAACTTCTTAGAAAATATAAAGTACGCGGGTTCGTTGGAGACCACGATCGAGCTTGCACCGATCAGACTGGAAAACCCTAGCTTCTGAACTTCGTACAACCCCGTCAATTCGTTGGCAATCACCCCGTCAACCCGGTTACGAGCGAGCATCCTCCAAAGCAATTCACGCTGGGATACATACTCGAGATTTTTTTCGTAAGCCGGGTCTCCGACCAGGGCGTCGTATTCCTTGCTGTAAGAAACGTCGATTTGTACCCCAAGCTTGAACCCCGAACCCAAGACCTCCCGAAGCTCGGCAAACTCAAACTCGGTCTTATCCGACTGGCGAGTGAACAGGATATTGGGAGAAACCAGCCCAACCACGCTGGAGTAGTACGCGTACTGTTCCCGATCCGGAGTACGATACGCTCCAGAAAGCATGCCCAGCCGCCCCTGCAGCAACTCCAACAGCGCTCTCGCCCAAGGCAACTTAACCAGTGAAAGACGGCATCCCAATCGCCTCATCACCTCCCGGCTGATATCGGCATCAATACCGATAACCTCCCCGCCATGATCCATGAAATAGGGTGGATCATCGTCCCAGCGCAAGGTCATGGTGCAGTCAGCAAAGCTTGGAGTGACGAAACCCAACGTTGCAATTACAGCGATAGCTGCCCCGCACAAAAAACGCCTCACTACGCCTGCGGGCGGAGATCCAACTCTTTTTTTCCTTGAATACATCTTGAAAGCCATTCAGCAACGCTCAGTCGATCCTAATATAGCTCGACTCATGTGCGCCGGAACAGGCTTTATCGGCAGGCAATCCAGCAGGCATAAAAAAGCCCCGGAACCCGGGGCTTTCGGTTCTCTGCCTGTCAGGGTCAGTGTTTCCTGAATCGACGCCTGCAACCTAAAGCGAACAGGCCAACCCCCAGCAGGGCCAGGGTGCCGGGCTCCGTTACATCGACGGTCCCGCCGATCGGCGCAACATGACTGATTGTGAATCCGTCACTGGGCAGATTGAATCCGGCTGAGAGGAGTGACGTGTCGATCACCGCCCAGTTCCGGTCCGGGTTGTTCTCGAAAAGCCCGTACCACCCGGCATTCTTGATAAAGAACAGCCCCGTAGGGCTCGACAGTGCAAAGGCTATGACGCTTGAGCTACCGTCAACCGTAGTGTATGACTGAGTTTCGACCTTATCTCCTTCCTCATAAGTCGTTGAGCTCTCGCCCAGACTCGAGAGGAGGTTATTGATCCAGCACAACTCGGTGCTCGGACTGTTTCCGGAACCACAGGTGCCGGCGGGGTTTGCATTCAGATCGTCTGTTTGCCCCAGCAAGGTGTCCGCACCGCCAACATCCTCCGCACCGATCATATAGGCCGAAGCCGAACCAACCCAGGCGAGGCTCACAGCCAGAACCACAGACTTTGCGATTAACTTCATATCCTTATCTCTCCCAGTAGGGACTAATAAATCCAAACGCTTGATCCTGTGAAATACAGGCCCTGCAAGCGAGTCCTCACTGATACCACCCAAGAAGTTCAGGCGAGTGATTTCGCGCATTTGCCTTACTACTGCACGGTTCACGCCAAGAAATCATTAACGGATAGAATTCAGGGTGATAATCGAATCTGAAAAACCATCAGCCTGAGAGATGTAAAGATTCTCGACAGGCTGACACAGGCGCATTACAGCCTTTTCCGTTTTGCGCCATCTCACATTCCCGGCAAGGAACCACACCAATCCCATACAAAACGAAACATGCATTCGCCAATTAACCCCCTGTTTTCAGGTAACTTTTAAATACCTCTTATGCCCACGTGGTTTTGCAGACACCAAGCTGTGTCAAACAAGCCAAAGTCCTGATAAGACAAGCGCCATACACTAAAACTGAACAAACGTACCAGTCGTGATTCCGCTCCGGCCCAACGACATGCGTATAAAAACAACGAGATGATGGAGTGTATCAATGGTTTCCACCTCCCGGTTTTCAGTACGGGCGATGTCCCTTGCCGCTGCAACAATATCCGCCAGCCTTGCCATGTCAGCCAATGCCAGTATGGGCAACCTCGGAACTACCTATGGTGTTATGCCGGTCGACGTTGCGACCGCGCAATCGCTGTCGATGTTTAACGATCAGGTATCCGCCACCTACTACAACCCGGCCTATCTCACCAAGGACACCCGGGGCGAGTTGACCACGGGCATCCTTCATGCCGAACAGGAGCTGCGGTCAGCCAATCCGAATGCCGACGGCGACGTGCTCTCTAATTCCCCCAGTCAGCACGTACTCATCGGCATGAAGACCAACCTCGGTTCACTGACCCGGTTCAAGCATCCGATCTACCTCGGTTTCATTGCAGGTGTCGAGAAATATGGCAAGGAGATGCTGGCCTTCAGTTCGGAAACCACTGAAAGCGGGCAGTTTCTGCAGTACGGCAAGGAACCCCTGTTCCTGAATATCGGGGGCGCCACCCCTATCTGGCGTGGCATTTCCGCCGGCGCTTCCGTGCGGGTCACGCTCGAAGCGGCCGCCAAACTGGATGCCGTCTCGACCCTCGGTGGTGAAACCAGCCGCGAGCGGCTGTCGGTCAATGCCGAGCCGTCACTCAAGACCATTCTGGGCACCAACATTGATCTGGGCAGCACCTTCTGCCCCGGCTCCGACTGTTTTCTTGATGGCTGGGAAACTGGGCTGACCTATCGGACCAAGTCTGCGGCCTCCACCGCCATCGATTCCAACATCATTGTGACCCAGACCATTCCGGACCCGGGCCTGAGCCTGGCAGTATCGACTATTGATTCGTTCCAGCCCGAGACCCTGGCGATCGGCACCCAATACCAGGGCGATAACTGGCGTGTGGGCGGCTCTATTGAGCAACAGAACTGGTCGGAACTGGAGGACGAGTTCGCCGGTGACACTATCAAGGATCAGCAGTCCGCCGCTCCCGGTGACCGCATCCGATTCGATGACATCCTGATCCCCAGACTCGGCGCGGAATACGACCTCAACAAGAACTTTGCCGTTCGTGCCGGCGTCGCGTACGAGGAATCCCCCCTGAAGTCCACCCGCAACCCCGAGATCAACTACCTGGATACCGACAAGATCGTCGTGGGTCTGGGCTTGAGTGCCACCTACGACCGCACCCGCCTGCTCGCCTACCCGGTGCGCCTGGACATTGGGTATCAGTACCAGCAGCTCCAGGAGCGGGATTTCACCCTGGTCGATTACGACGGTAACGAAACCGACGTAACCGCCGACGGTGACGTTCATGTAATCAGCGGCTCCATCACCCTGAAGTTCTGAGGAGAGGTTCTGCCATGAAATACAACAAGACTCTGGCACTGATTCCAGCGATGCTGCTCGCCGCCTGTGGCGGCGAAGAACAAGCCATGAACGAGCCAGCCACTCCAGGCTTGGTGTTCTACTCCTATCCGGCGGATGGCCAGGCGGGCATCAGTCCCGCCGCCAGCATCATTGTTCGTTTTTCTCATGCCATTTCAGATGAGGAAGCCGACCTACAGCAAAAAATCCTGGTCACCGACGGGACCAGTCCCGTTGCTTTCACCGTCACCAAGGTAGACGGCGGCCAAAGCCTGAAGCTGACGCCGGCCACTGAGCTGACAACGGGCACCGACTATTCCGTGACCTTCACCGATCCCCTGCTCGCCGAAGGTGCCCGGGAAATCACCACTCCGAATGCCCACGGCGCTGAAGGCATCCAGTTCTCGACTCGCGGCGGCTTCACCGGTATCGCAGGCCTCGACAACATGACCCCTGAGTTCGCGGTCGCCGAACTGGTTCCCTCCCCCGACAACCAGTTCCAGCCCATGAACTTCTCCACATTCCGGCTCACGCTGACCCAGCCTGTGCATCCGGAATGGAAAGCCATGGGCGGCCAGATCAGGCTGGAGGATGCCGCAGGTGAGACGGTACCGGCCACGGTGCTGGTCGATGGTCGCCGGATCACGGTGGATCCATGTACCGTTGAAGAACAGGCGATGTGCGGGACCAAGGCCGATGCCCTGACTGCAGGCAAAACCTATACCCTTCGGATTCAGGGGCTTCCGAGCCACACCGGCTCGGGAGCACTGGACTTCAGCCAGGAGTTTACCCCCCGAGAGACGAGCCCCACCGTGGTCCTGTACCAGGAAGTGATCGGTTCCGGGTTACTGGCCGGTAGCGGCGAATCCGGTGCCCAAACGTCCGTTCTCAATGGCCAGATTATCAACGGGGTTACCCTGAACTCCGTGCTCCAGGGTGTGGCGGGCCCGTCGCAGCAGACCGGCGGACTGTTCGCGGAACTTGCCTACGCCCCTTCGTTCGCGGCGGATGAACCCCTTCCCCTCCGGATTCCCAAGGGCAGCATCCTGACCAGCAGCAGTCTTGACGTAAAAATCAACGGCACTGTGCCGATTATGGACGCGAGGACCGGACAGCTGCAGACCACCGGTGACATTAATGTCACCATGCTCTCCGACGCCACCGGCTACCTGAGCCCCAACCCTTACACCGATGATCTGAGTGCTCCGCGCCATGTGAAGCTGTTCATGGATGTGGCCATGAACACCGAGGAGGCACAACCGAATGCGTCCCTGTCACAGGATCTGCTCGGCGTTGAACTCAGCGGTATTGCCATCGTGAAGGAGGGGGTGCTGACCATCGACGCCATTGGCGTTGTCGAGCCGGAACTCCTGGGCCAGGAATACACCGATTCCACCATTGCGTTCCGGATCGAAGCGGCCACGGACGCCGATTCCGCGCTTGATGCAGAGCAACTGAGAACACCGGATACCACCAGCCCGCAACTGGTGAGCTGGATGCCCGGCCCCGCCGATGCCATTCCGGCCACGCGCCAATCCATGCAGCGGCCAGGCGACCCGGTGATTCTGAACTTTGATGAGCCGCTGGATCCGGAGTCGGTCCCATACGGCGTAACCCTGTTTGAGGATGGTGTACAGCTTGAGGACGTCGACTCAAAACTGGATGGCACAGCAATCGTCCTGAACCCGGCCGGAGGCCTGAGGCACGGCTCAGAGTATACGATTCAGGTCGACGGTCTGATCGATCTGGCCGGCAACCCGGCTTCAACCAGAAGCCTGCAATTCGAGCTTGAGCCAATCGAAAATGAGGCGGCGCCGGTCACTCAAAGTTCTCCTTTCGCACTGACGACCTATCCGGGTTACCCGTGCGTTACCGAAGGTCGACAACTGGCCGACGACAAACATGGCTATTGCATCGACAAACTCAGCGAGGAAGGAAGCGAGCTTCCAAAGGATAACGACGGGAACCCCCAAACGCGGGACATTCTGCCCGTAACCACCATCCCGGCGGACCGACCAATCACGGTGGTTTTCTCCCAATCAATGGATCTCGAAACCATTCGAAAAAACGACACCTTTATTGTCCAGAAAGTGGATGAAGACGAGTCCGTGCTGGCGGAAATATCCGGTCGTCTGGAAAAGAACAATCAGAGAATTCGCTTCTACCCGGATACGCCCTGGGAGGCAGGCAGTCTTTATCGCTATACCATGGTGTCTGCCAAAAACGGCGACTGCACCACCGTCATCTGTGGTGAAAACGGAATGGCGTTGCAGACGGATTTGCTTTTGGACCCAACCGACAATGGCGGGCAACCCCTGGCCATCTATTTCCGTGGCACAACCGCCACCGATACGGTCTTCACCCCTCTCCGAAACCTCCCGATCCGGGATACCAACTCGAACTTCATCGTTGACGAAGCCATTGAGCCCTTCAACGCTGTTGCCGAAGAAACCGACCCTGACGGAAATGTCTTGAGTTACGCATCGCCCGCGAACGCCGCGAAGCTCCTCATGAAGAGCAATGCGGTTGTCCTGGGCAACGATGGTGGTTCGGAGGCCAATGCCAGAGTGGGATGCAGCTATGAGGGGGAGGAATGCCCCGATGAAAAATTTATTTATCAAACCTACGGCCTAAACACCGAAATCATCGGCCCTGAGATCGATCCAGTAACGGGCGAACCGACCGGGAACATACGCGTCCTGCTCTACCCGACAATGCTGGTCACCACCTCCGCGACCGTGTGGTACAACTTGCTTGGACCATCGGAATCAGTCACTGGCCCCCAGATTCTTCGCATGCGGTATGGACAACCAACTGAGGACAATCCCATGGGCCTGGTTGAGGGTCTGATCGTGGAAAACGACAACGGCCGTCCGGAGTTTCGCACCGAGGCAGAACTGATGCTCGATGCTCCAAATCTACACTTGCCGCTTGGAGATCTGCTTGCCCATAACCTGTTCAGTTATCCGTTCACGCTAAACCTGAGAGGAGAAATCACTTTCTTTGATGATGGACGAATGCAGATTGAACAGCGCAACACCAACACGCCATTCATTACCGTGGATGTTGCAGGGAGCAGTGACGGGGCTACCGGGCTTGTCGGCTTCATCAGTTGCCTCGGCGGGATCTTCACCGGTGGTGGCCTGGATGCCTGCGAGGATTTGGCAAATGAAAATGGCAAGGCCGTGCAACTGCCCCTCAAGATTCCTCCCCAGGGCGTCTATCTCAACTTCATCTCCAACCCGGTAAAGGAAATTCCTGCCCAGCAATAACCTCAGGCCCTTGCCTTTCAGGCCAGCTTTCGCAGCTGGCCTTTTTTTATGCCCGAAGCCGGGCCCGGCCATTTTCCCATCCCTGTGCATTCCTGCTAATCTGGTTGCGCGACGAAACTCCCTTATTCAGAACAATAACCTGCCAGGAGAGAGCATCCATGGAGAACGGCACTCACTACCGCACCTGCCATCTTTGCGAGGCCATGTGTGGCGTTGCGATAGAAATGAAGGATGGCCACATTGCGTCCATCAAGGGTGACGAAGAGGATCCGTTAAGCCGCGGGCACATCTGCCCCAAAGCCGTCGCTCTCCAGGATCTCCACGAGGATCCGGACCGGCTACGCAAGCCGGTCCGGCGAACCGACGACGGTTGGCAGGAAATGGAATGGGACGAGGCGTTCGAGCTGGTGGCAGACAAGCTGCATCAGACCCGAAAGGAATTCGGCCGCAACAGCGTGGGCGTCTACCTGGGCAACCCCAATGTGCACAATCACGGTTCGCTGGTGGCGACCATGCCTTTCCTGCGGGCCATCGGAACCCAGAACCGGTTTTCGGCGACTTCCAACGATCAGCTGCCGCACATGCTGGCGAGCCTGGAGATGTTCGGGCACCAGGTACTCTTCCCGATTCCGGACATCGACAACACCGATCTGTTCCTCTGCATCGGCGCCAACCCCATGGCCTCCAATGGCAGCCTGATGACGGTTCCCGATTTCCGCGGCCGGGTCAAACGGATGAAAGGCCGGGGCGGCAAGCTGGTGGTGGTCGACCCCAGACGAACCGAAACCGGCAAGCTGGCTGACGAGTTCCATTTCATTCGGCCCGGCAGCGACGCCTTCCTGCTCATGGCCATGGTGCATACGCTGTTTGAAGAGGATCTGGTCAACCTCGGGCCCGCCGAGCATCTGGCCAAAGACACCGATCTCCTGCGATTGGCTTCGCTGGCGTTTACCCCGGACGCGGTAAGCAGCCACACCGGCATTGCCGCTGAAGACACCCGCAATCTTGCCCGACAACTGGCCAACACGCCCAAGGCCGCGCTGTACACCCGCATGGGCACCAGCACGCAGGCCTATGGCGGGGTGGCCACCTGGCTCGCCTACTGCCTGAACATCTTAACGGGAAAGCTGGATACCCCCGGTGCCATGATGTTCACCCAGCCCGCCATTGATCTGGTCACCCTTGGCGCTATGGCGGGCCAGAACGGCCATTTCGGCAAACGTCACAGTCGCGTCAAGGGATTGCCCGAGTTCGCCGGCGAATACCCGGCCAGCACTATGGCGGACGAAATCCTGACCCCCGGGGAAGGCCAGGTTCGCGCCTTTGTCACCGTCGCGGGCAACCCGGTACTGTCCAACCCCAATGGCAAACGCCTGGAAAAGGCCTTCAGCGGGCTCGATTTCATGGTCTCGGTGGATTACTACCTGAACGAGACAACCCGCCACGCCGATGTCATCCTGCCACCAACCGCGGCACTGGAACGCAGCCATTACGACCTGATTTTCAGCATGTTCGCGGTGCGTAACTTCGCCAAGTACAGTGGCCCCCTGTTCGACGCAGGCCCCGACAGCCGCCATGACTGGCAGATCCTGCTGGAACTCGCCCATCGCCTGGAGAAACGGCGCAAAGATGGACGCCTTCCACTTCGGTCAGAACTGGGATGGCGTGCCTTCAAACAGATCGGTCCGGACCCGATCCTGGACCTGCTGTTGAGAACCGGCCCCTATGGTGCCGACGTCGGCCCTGTTCGCGGACTGGCTCAGCCAGCCATCGATCTGGTGATGGATATCCTGCCTGCGCGCCATCCTCTTCGGGGCCTGGCCAAGCTCAGTCCGCTGAACCGGCGCTGGCAGGCACTGCCCAAAGGCCTGTCACTGGCGGCGCTGAAGGATAATCCCAATGGCGTGGATCTTGGCCCCTTGCAGCCGTCGTTACCGGACCGCCTGTTCACCCGCGATGGACGGATCAACCTCGCACCCAGACGCTACCTTCAGGACCTCGATCGCCTGCATGAACGCCTGGCGCAGCCGGTCACCGACTCGCTGGTGCTGATTGGACGACGCCACGTGCGCAGTAACAACTCCTGGATGCACAACAGTCAGCGCCTGGTTAAGGGCAAGGATCGATGCACCCTGATGATTCACCCCAGAGATGCGAGCCGGCTGGGCCTCCAGGCCGGGGACTCGGCGGAAATCACCGCCGAGACCAGAAAGATCATTCTTCCCGTGGAAATCACCGAAGACCTGATGCCGGGTGTTGTCTCCGTTCCCCATGGCTGGGGTCACAATCGTGAGGGCACGGGCCAGTCTGTTGCGTCCGCTCACGCCGGTGCGAGCATCAACGATGTCCTCAGTGACGAGCAGATTGATCCGCTGGTCGGGACGTCCGTATTGAATGGTCAGTCAGTAACTGTCAAAGTCTGGCGTCCCGAGCGACAACGTAAACGCGCCTGACCTGAAACGAGGAGACCGGAATGCCATCCTGGCTGCAGTGGACCCTGATTATCGCAGGACTGATTGCTATCACACTGCTACTGGCCTTTATCCGCCGCCAGGTCGGCACCCTTGCCGAAAATCGCCGGCGTCGGCTCAAGGCCGAAGCCTTCCAGCAGAAACGCCGCGAGGACATGATTGACAGCATCCGTGTCATTGCGATGGCGGTCGAGACTGAGCAAGTCGAGTATTCAGAGGCGTGCCTCCGGATAAAAGGGCTGCTGGATCACGTCGCTCCCGAACTCCTTGAACAGGCACCGTTCCGGATTTTCCTTGAAGTCCATGAAAAGCTGGAACATATGCCCACCCATCGGGCCCGGCAGGCGACGGACGCGCGCTTTGTGGAGAAGATGGACAAGGAACGTTTTGAAGTGGAAAAAACCCATGCGGACGAAATCCGCCGTGCCGCCACCGCCATTCGGCATCACCAGTTCAGCGCAGAATAGCGAAAGACAACTCACCTACTGGTCGGACCGATTTTTTGTAACGGTTTGTAAATGGCAGTCCGACCTGATACTGCGATAACTGCTATAAATCATCGACTTCCGGAAACCTGAAAAGTTGACGGCAAACTCATTCCTTCAACTCCCCAACCATTGACTTTTCTTTTTGATCCCTTCAGCTAAATTGAAGGTAGGACGTTGCCTACTTCTGCGACGGCAAATGTCCTTCGTTGTTTTCTCCTGAAAAGTTTGGACGACTCTGCAACAAGCGGGTGAGCTTGCCGGCCTTAGGGCCGGCTTTTTTTGAGGTCAGGATAAAGGGAAGGGGGAACTTACTGACCCATCATTCCGGCCATGGCCATGATGCTGCTCTTGTTCTCCACCAGCTCGTCAAACTGTGCCTCGACCTGTTCACGATCAAGCCCCAGCTCCTCATACACCGCTTCACTGACGGTATCTCCCGCACCGAGAGCCACACCCCGGGCAGTCAACAACTGTCGCCCCAGCCAGAGCAACTTGGCATACACCTTGTAGGGGCCGTCGTAGGCCGGGTTTTTCTGGTAGCGAATGGCCAGTGTTACTTCATCTGGCATGCCCCAGTTCTCCATCAGCTGAGCTGCAATCTGCTCACGCGTAATGCCCAGTAGATAGTGCTCGGTAACCGAGGAATCGATCTCTGGATTGACTTCCAGGGACCTGCAGACCAGCTTGAAATGGGGCGGAAAGACCTGTGCCAGGACCAGATGACCAAAGTTGTGCAGCAGTCCGCCCAGGTAGGCCAGCCCGAATAAAGGCCGCTCACCGCGTGGCATCATGCTGGCGAGGATGCCCGCAGACTGGGCCTGCCAGATCGCCTGCTGCCAGTAATCAACGTAACCTTCCGGGTGATCCTGGGGCTGCTTCAGGGCCCGACCGAGCGACAGCCCCATGGCCAGGTTCATGACCAGATCAAAGCCCAAGACCCGGGAAACCGCGTCATGAACAGAACGTACCTGTCCCGCCGCTGCGTAAAACGACGAAGACGCCCAACTGACCACTTGCGCCGCAAGGCTCGGATCACTCTCGACAATATCCACGAGGTCGCCCATGACGGCATTGGGGTTGACCCGCAGGTGAATGATGCGCTGCGCCGTTTCCGGCAACGGCGGTAATTCCAGCGTGTCTTCCAGACGCTGCTGGATGCGCAGGCCGGTAAACTTCTTTATGGCGGAATGCAGCTGATCCCGGTCGCGGCCCCGATCGTCAAGATTGACTGCGATTGACGCCGGATCCACAGCAAACGCGAAGCGATCGGCGTCACGGGTCAAGGCCCGGAATTCATCCCCGGGTATCACCATCGCCAGATTCTGTTCTTCCAGCGCCAGGGCAACGGCCGGTAATGTATCAACGCGGCAATCGACGACGGTTGGCCACCCCGTCAGGGAAGGTAAGGCAGGCAACGTGGTTAATCCCGCCCGCTGGTTAACACGAACCTGATCGCGGCGCTTAATGAGCCGGAAATCCCGACCCAGATGTTTGTTCAGCTCTTCAAGATCAATCAAATCGTCTTTGCGGCATATCACCTGTAGATTGCCAGCCTCATCGCTGAGCAACATCATCCGCAGCAACTGGTCTCTGCCTGCCTGGCATGCACTACGCAGAGACACACCCGAGACGGAATCACCAAGGGCTTGCTGAACTGCGACAGGTATTTCCATAGTTTGCTCCATTCATTGCTGCAGGCCGGTATCCAGCCTTCCATGAAGAGTCAGGGTCAGTATAGGCAAGATCAACGCCGGTAATTTGACATAGATTCCTGTTTCGACCGCTTTCGTTCTCACCCGACAGCATAACGGGCATTCTTACACATCACCGTAGCGAATTTTCTCGCCCAACCAGCGGCGGATCAGGGCCTCAACCACCGCACGGTCAGGCATCAGCCGGGGAGCCATTTCCCGAACCGGTTCAATCCAGCCCTTGTCGCGGTCGAAATCCGCAAGCCTGAACTGCATCATGCCAGTTTGACGGGTGCCAAGCACTTCACCCGGCCCGCGAATTTCCAGGTCCTTCTCGGCAATAACGAAACCGTCCTGGCTATCCCGTAGCGCCTGCAACCGGGCTTTGCCGTTATTGGACAGCGGCGGGTGATACATCAGCACACAGAAACTGGCCTGCTCGCCTCGCCCCACCCTGCCCCGCAACTGGTGTAGCTGGGCCAGCCCGAGACGTTCCGGGTTTTCAATGATGATCAGTGAGGCGTTGGGAACATCCACCCCGACTTCAATAACCGTAGTGGCCACCAGAAGGTCCAGTTCACCGTTCTTGAACTGCTCCATAACCCCGGCCTTCTCCGCCGCCTTCAGGCGGCCATGGACCAGCCCAACCTTGAGATCCGGCAACCGTTCCGATAACTCCTGCGCCGTCACCTCTGCTGCCTGGCACTGGAGCGCCTCCGACTCCTCAATCAGGGTGCAGACCCAATAGGCCTGACGCCCGTCCCGACAGGCATTGCGCACTCGGCCAATCACATCCTCCCGGCGGCTGTCGGGAATGACAATGGTTTCAATCGGCTTTCGCCCCGGAGGCAGTTCATCAATAACCGAGGTATCCAGGTCAGCATAGGCACTCATGGCCAGGGTTCTCGGAATCGGAGTCGCCGTCATAATCAGCTGATGGGGAGCCAGTCTCGCTCCCACCCCTTTCTCCCGAAGCGCCAGGCGCTGATGAACCCCGAACCGGTGCTGCTCGTCGACGATCACCAGGGCCAGACGGTCAAACACCACATCATCCTGAAACAGGGCGTGGGTGCCGATCACCACACTGGCTGTGCCCGCTCGCACCGACTCAAGGGCCTGCTGCCGGGCCTTACCCTTTACCTTGCCAGAGAGCCAAGCCAGATTGATACCCAGAGGCTCAAGCCAACCCCGGAAGTTCTGGAAATGCTGCTCGGCCAGAATCTCGGTCGGCGCCATCAGTGCCACCTGCGCACCCGAGCCAATCGCCTGCAAGGCTGCCAGTGCCGCAACCACCGTTTTACCCGAGCCCACATCACCCTGGACCAGTCGCAGCATCGGCAAGGGTTGGCTGAGGTCCTGGCGAATATCGGTCATTACGTGGCGCTGGGCGCCAGTGAGCCGGAATGGCAACGAATCCAGAAAGCGCTCGGAGAGATCGCCGGTGGGCATCAGGGGCAGGGCCTCACGGGCCTGAATCTGTTCCCGGACCTGCAACAGGCTGAGCTGGTGAGCCAGCAATTCCTCCATCACCAGCCGTTGCTGGGCTGGATGACGACCTTCCATCAGCAGATGCACCGGCGCGTCGGCGGGGGGCGAATGCACCAACTGCACGGCCTCACTGATGCCCGGCAACTGATAGTCCGCCAGCAATGCCTGGGGCAGCCAGTCCCGGATCGGAAACCGCTGGAGGTACGCCAGCGCCTGCTGACAAAGGCCGCGTACCCGGGGCTGCTGAATGCCCTCAGTCAGGGGGTAAACCGGCGTCAGGGTCGCCTGACCCTCGGCAGGCATGGGCGGAGGATTAACCTGGTATTCGGGGTGGTAGAACTCATAGCCGGCGCGACCGGGCCGGACTTCACCAAAACAGCGCACACGGGCGCCTTCCGTCAGCTGGTTCTTCTGGGCGGCGTTAAAGTGGAAAAACCGCATCACCAGAAAGCCACTGCTGTCCTTGAGGGTGACCTGCAAGCTTCGACGCCGCCCCATCACCAGGTCCGCCTTCATGACCTCACCTTCCGCCACCGCAACATCGCCGATCCGGAGACTGCCCATGGGCACTACCCGGGTACGGTCTTCGTAGCGGTGAGGCAGGTGAAACAGCAGGTCTTGTAGCGACGCAATGCCCAGTTTGGCGAGCTTTTCCGCCAGCGCGTTGCCGACACCCTTGAGCTGGGTGACCGGAATGTCATCCAGTGACGTCATGGGGAAACTCAGGCGCTTTCGGCCACGGCTGGCTTATCTGTTTTTGCCTTTTCAATGACCCGGCACTGGCTCGCAGCAAGTGACAGGACGTCGATCGCTTTTGGCCGCGGGAAGGTCACCCGCCAGGCGAGAGCCACGGTCCGGAACGGCACCGGAGGCGCGAACCGCCGTACCGCCAGAATATCCTCGTGATAATCCATGGCCGTCGCGGCTGACAGTGGCAGAACCGTGATTCCCAGGCCGGAGGCAACCATGTGCCGGATGGTTTCCAGCGAACTGCCCTCGGTCACCAGGGATGGCGATGCGGCGTCGACACGCCGGGTAACGGCCTCAACCAGCGGCGGACAGGATTCGAGCACCTGGTCCCGGAAGCAGTGCCCCGGCCCCAACAACAGCAGCTGTTCCTGCGCCAGTTCCTCGGCCGTCAGCTGATCCTTCTCGGCCAGTGGGTGCCCGGCCGGCAACAGCACCACAAACGGCTCATCGTAGAGCGGCAGGGTAAGGACTTCCGGCTCCTCGAACGGCAAAGCAATAATGATGGCGTCGAGCTCGGACTGTCGCAGCTTCTGGCGCAGGTTTGCCGTGTAGTTTTCTTCGATGTACAAGGGCATGTCCGGTGCGGCGCGGCGCAGTTCCGGCAATAGATGGGGGAACAGATAGGGGCCAATGGTGTAAATTGCCCCGACTTTCAGCGGAGAATTCAGCTGGTTCTTGCCATCCTGGGCCATATCCTTGATCACCCCGACCTGGTCGAGTACACGCTGGGCCTGCTCAATGATGCGCTGCCCCGTTTCGGTCACCCGAATGCTGCTTTTGCTGCGCTCGAACAGGGGAATGCCGAGTTCATCTTCCAGTTTTTTGACGGCCACACTGAGCGTCGGCTGGCTGACATGACAGCGTTCGGCAGCTCGGCCAAAATGCCTTTCACGGGCAAGCGTAACGACGTATCGTAACTCGGTGAGGGTCATGTTGAGCTCCGGTCAAATGGGTCCAGGTCGAAGTTTCGCTTATTTATGGGTTCAAGCATAAGGATTGAAATTGTCTATGGCAATGACTGAAGGTACCAACACTCCCCGGGTCCTGGTAGCCGGCTGCGGCAAACTCGGAGGCGCCATTGCCGGCCTGCTCACCGACTCCGCAACGGTCTTCGGCTTACGCCGAAATCCGGACCGGATTCCGGACGGAATTCACCGGCTCAAGGCTGACCTGATGGACCGAGAATCCCTGGAAAAGGCCGTGCCCGACAACCTCGATGTCGTCATTTATTGCCTGACGCCCGCCAGCTATGACGAACAGGGCTACCAGGATGCCTACGTAACTGGCCTCGCCAACCTGCTTTCGGTCGTCGCGGCGCAGCCGCTCAAGCAACTCATCTTTATCAGCAGTACCAGCGTCTACTCCCAGGACGATGACAGCTGGGTCGATGAGACCAGCGCCACGCAACCAGTGCGCTTCAGCGGTGAAAAGATTCTGGCCGGGGAGCGAACAGCCCTGGAAAGCGGGCATCCCGCAACGGTAGTGCGCTTCAGCGGTATTTACGGACCTTCCAGACAACGGTTCCTCGATGAGGTCATTGCCGGCCGAACAGACCCGCAGAAGCCGGCCCCGTTCAGCAATCGCATACATGAAGAGGATGCCGCCCGGGTCGTCCAGCACCTGGTCCAGTTGGCACTGTCCGGCACAGGTCTGCAGGAACTCTACGTGGCCAGTGATTGCGAGCCGGTTCGGCTGGACGAGGTGGTTCAATGGGTGCGCCGACAGACGCCTTGCTCGGAGCCGGTTGAAGGCGCCAGGAAAGGTGGACGGGCAGGCAGCAAGCGATGCAGCAATCAGCGCCTGCTCAAGACCGGATTCCGGTTTCGGTACCCGAGTTTCAGGGAGGGTTACCGTCCCATAATTGGCAACCGGTAATCTTCGACAGCCAAACAAGAAAGGCGGCCGTAGCCGCCTTTCTCACATGACCGGCATACGATGCCGGCTAGCCTCAGCTGAGCACCATCACCGCTTCCATTTCGATGGGCACACCCTTAGGCAGCGCGGCCACGCCCACGGCCGCCCGGGCCGGATACGGCTCTTCGAAATACGTCGCCATGATTTCATTCACGGTGGCAAAGTTAGCGAGGTCCGTCATGTAGATGTTGAGCTTCACGATGTCCTTGAGCTCACCACCAGCCGCCTCACACACCGCCTTGAGGTTCTCGAACACCTGACGTGTCTTGGCGGCAAAGTCTCCGGCAACCACTTCCATGGTTTCCGGAACCAGCGGAATCTGGCCAGACAGGTACACTGTGTCACCGGCTTTTACAGCCTGTGAGTATGTGCCGATCGCCTGCGGGGCGTTTTCAGTCTGGATAACGGATTTGTTGGTCATGACCTGGGAATTCCTCTCTTTCAAAACGCCAATCCTCACCTCTCGGCGCAGCCGCTGTCAACTGGCCATTGGTCCGTCTCAGTGGCGCACACGACCGATGTGGGTGACCGCGCGGATGTTACGGACACGGCGCATGACGCGGGCCAGATGCCGGCGCCCATTCACGTGAAGCACCAGGCTGACAATGCTGAACTTGGCATTCTGGTCTTCAACGTTGATGCGCTCGATATTGCCATCCGCCATTGCCACCGCATTGGCCACTTCCGCGATCACCCCGCGCTGACGCTCGAGTTCGACCCGCAACTCCACCGAGAACTCGTCGGTGATGTCCTTGGCCCACTTGAGGTGGGTTAACCGCGCACGCCCTTCATCGTCTTCGGGCAGGCGGGAGCAGGTGTCGGAATGGATAACCATGCCCTTCCCGGAATCCATCACGCCAACCACCGGGTCACCCGGAATCGGTTTGCAACAGCTGGCAAAACGAACCAGCAGGCCTTCGGTACCCCGGATTGTGACGGGGCTGTGGTCACCGTTTTTGTGGGTTTCCTGGGCAACGTCGACACTGGGCTCCGATTCCGCGCCAGTCAACAGCTGACGCGCGACCAGGTAGGCCATGCGATTCCCGAGGCCAATGTCGCTGATCAGATCGTCCAGGCTGTTGACCTGGTTGTGATTGACCACCGCCTGGATCTGAACGTCGCTGATATCGGCGAGACGGGTCCCGAAACCCTTGAGGGACTTCTTGAGCAGGGTTTTGCCCAGCTCCAGGGATTCCGCCCGCTTCTGACTCTTGAGCACGTGTCGAATGCTGCTGCGGGCTTTGCCAGTGACCACAAAACTGAGCCAGGCCGGGTTCGGGCGGGCGCCGGGGGCGGTGATAATCTCGACGGTCTGACCGCTCTGCAATGGCTGACTCAGGGAACTGAGGTTGCGGTTGATCCGGCAGGCGACGGTGGCGTTGCCGATATCGGTGTGGATGGCATAGGCAAAGTCCACCGGCGTGGCGCCACTGGGCAACTCCATGATCTTGCCCTTGGGCGTGAATACGTAGATCTCGTCCGGGAACAGGTCGACTTTCACGTGCTCAATGAACTCGA
This sequence comes from Marinobacter sp. F4206, assembly GCF_019392195.1. Lineage (NCBI taxonomy): Bacteria > Pseudomonadati > Pseudomonadota > Gammaproteobacteria > Pseudomonadales > Marinobacteraceae > Marinobacter > Marinobacter liaoningensis. Next base: position 2,275,589 of record NZ_JAHXKI010000002.1, on the reverse strand, counting down.
GGGAGTCATCCGCCCGCTCGCGCATCTCCATCAGCCCCTTCACCCAGCGGTCCACCCGGGCCTGGTTGGCGTTGGTCACGCTGCTCGGCTCGTTCTTGTACATCCAATGGGCCGCAATACCATTGTTCGCGATGTGCTCCATTTCCTCGGTGCGGATCTGGATCTCGATGTTCACATGCATGCCGAACAGGGTCGTGTGCAGGGACTGATAACCGTTTGCCTTCGGCATGGCAATGTAGTCCTTGAACCGGCCAGGCAACGGTTTGTAAAGGTTATGCACGGCGCCGAGGATGCGATAGCAGTCATCCTCGGTGTCGGTAATGATCCGGAACGCGTACACGTCCATGATTTCGTGGAAGGATTTCTGCTTGAACTTCATCTTGTTGTAGATGCTGTTCAGGTGCTTTTCCCGCCCGAGAATCCGGCCCGGCAACCCGCGCTCTTCCAATTTCTCCTGCAACTTGCCACGAATCTCGTCAATGATTTCCCGATGACTTCCCCTCAGCTTGTCGACCGCCTTGGAGATGTATTTCGATCGCATCGGGTACAGGGAGGAGAAACCGAGATCTTCGAGCTCAGTGCAAATGGAATGCATGCCCAGGCGATTGGCGATGGGCGCATAGATGTCGAGGGTTTCGGTCGCAATGCGCTGGCGTTTTTCATAGGGCATGGGGCCCAGGGTGCGCATGTTGTGCAGGCGGTCCGCCAGTTTTACCAGGATCACACGGATGTCCCGTGCCATGGCCAGCGTCATCTTCTGAAAATTCTCGGCCTGGGCTTCCGCCCGGGACCGGAATTCGATCTGTGTCAGCTTGCTGACACCATCCACCAGCTCCGCCACGTCCTCGCCAAATTGCTCTGAGAGCGCATCCTTGGGAATACCGGTGTCTTCAATGACGTCGTGGAGCATGGCTGCCATCAGGCTTTGATGGTCCAGCCGCAGATCCGCGAGGATATGGGCAACGGCGAGAGGATGGGTGATGTAACGGTCGCCGCTTTTGCGCATCTGCCCTTCGTGGGCCTGCTCGGCATAATAGTAGGCACGCCGCACCTGATTGACGCGACTGGTATCCAGATAAGTACTCAGCTCTTTTGCAAGCCCTTCAACCGTAGCCTCTGCCGACACCGCGCCTCCGTATACTTTTGAAATTCAGGGACAAAAAAACCCGAATGCACGCATCCGGGTCCTTCCTGATCCTGCCAACGACGTTCTATCGATACACTATAAAAGCGCGGGGCCAGATTTCAATGCTTCCAAGGTACGGGTACGTATTTGTACCCGCAACGACGTTACTCGTCGTCTTCTTCCTTCAACAGATCGCGACCAACCTTGCCTTCGGCGATTTCGCGCAGCGCGATCACGGTGGGCTTGTCGTTCTCTTCGGCCACCATCGGTTCCGCACCTTTGGTCGCGAGCTGACGGGCACGCTTGGTAGCCAGCATCACCAGCTGGAAGCGGTTATCAACGTTTTCCAGACAATCTTCAACGGTAACTCGTGCCATAACTTCCCCGAAAATAAAATGACTGATTCAGCAGACCGAGTAGTTTACTGCGGCCGGTTCAATTTGTATACAGCTATAACCGCCATCCGGCCTACTGCGAAAGCCCTTGCAGCAACTCACCGTGGCGATCCTGCTGGACCGACATTCGCAGGCGCTGACTCCGGACAACCGCGAGCAGATCTGCCAGCGCCACCTCAAACTGATCGTTCACCACCAGGTAATCGAACTCCAGCGCATGCCGGCACTCCTCGGTTGCTTCGGCCAGACGGCGCTCCACCACCTCCGGGGCGTCGGTTCCCCGGCCGGTCAGGCGTTCCCGGAGAACGTCTGACGACGGTGGCACGATAAAGATGCTGACGCATTCGGGCATCAACCGGCGCACCTGGGCAGCGCCCTGCCAGTCGATCTCCAGAATCACGTCCCGACCTTTGGCAAGGGTTTCGCGAACCCAGATGTGAGAGGTGCCATAGTAGTTTCCGAAAACATCGGCGTGCTCGAGAAACTCACCCCGCCCGATCATCGCCTCGAACGAATCGCGACTTACGAAGTGATAATTCACGCCGTCCTGCTCGCCCTCGCGCATGGGCCGGGTGGTATGGGACACCGAGACCCCGAGCCTCTCGTCATTACGCAGCATTGCCGCCACAAGGCTGGTCTTCCCCGCTCCCGAAGGGGCAGAAATGACATATAGCGTACCTTGCTCAACTGTCTGGCTCATGAATAAACAACTCCAACACGCCTGTATTCAGAAGGCCACCCGAAACCGCAGCAGCACCTGGAAAGCGCGGCAGTATACGGTTTTCGGCCGGCGCCCGCACCTCACTCGAGGTTCTGCACTTGCTCGCGCATCTGCTCAATCAAAACTTTCAGATCCACCGCAGCACGGGTAACCCGGGCGTCGATGCTCTTGCTGCTCAGAGTGTTCGCCTCGCGGTTGAGCTCCTGCATCAGGAAATCCAGCCGGCGACCGATGGCATCGTCGCTCTTCAGGGTGTCGGTGACTTCGCTGATGTGGGCATCCAATCGGTCCAACTCTTCAGCGACATCGCTTTTCTGCGCCAGCATCACCATTTCCTGGGCGACCCGCTCAGGATCGAGTTCCACCTTCGCCTTCTCGAAACGGTCCCGCAAATTCTGCTCTTGGGCCGCAAGCAGCTCTGGCATCAATTCACGCACCTCGGACACCAATCGGGCCATGGTCGCCAGACGGTCCTCGAACAGGGGCTTCAGTCGCTCGCCTTCCCGCTCCCGGACGTTCACCAACTCGCGAACCGTTTCCTTGAAGAGATCGGCCGCAGCGGCACGGGCCGGCCCGTAATCCTGTTCCGGCACCGACATGACGCCGGGCCACCGGAGAATATCCAGGGCGCTGATGTGCGCAGGATTATCGAGAATCCGGTTGACGTGATTGGCCGCCTCATTGAGCGCCTTCGCCATATCGTCGCTGATTTCGAAGCTTTGGGAGGCCGTATCGGCTGACTGCAGACGCATGGAGACATCCACCTTGCCCCGTTTGAGCTGCTTGCGAAGCTCTTCCCGAAACGGGTTCTCGAGTTCACGAAAGGCCTCGGGCAGGCGGAACGAAGGCTCCAGGTACCGATGATTTACCGTGCGAATCTCGCATGTCAGCGTACCCCAGTCTCCCTGGACATCCCTTCGGGAAAACGCGGTCATACTTCGGATCATGGTTGCTCCGGTCATGGTTGATGGCATGAGCATCGAGTTTAGCAGTCTCGGAACGCTGACGGCGAGCGCAACCCGAGCCAAAGCCGCCGAGGGTTGATCGACGTGTTATACTCGTTGGCCTTTCGAAATACGACCAACCGGGACGCGCGCCCGGACACCAACCTCAGACTTCAGGAAACACTATGCGACCAAGCGGCAGAACGCCCGAGCAACCCAGAGACGTTCGAATCACCCGTAATTACACCCGCCATGCCGAGGGTTCGGTTCTGGTGGAATTCGGGGACACCAAAGTGATCTGCACTGCCTCCGTCGAAAACAAGGTTCCCCCATTCCTGCGTGGTGAAGGCAAAGGCTGGATCACCGCCGAATACGGCATGCTGCCCCGCTCCACCGGCAGCCGCATGGGCCGCGAAGCGGCCCGTGGCAAACAGGGTGGACGCACCGTGGAAATTCAGCGCCTGATCGGCCGCTCCCTGCGCGCCGCCGTTGACCTGAGCGCTCTGGGTGAACACAGCATCACCATCGACTGCGATGTCATCCAGGCCGATGGCGGCACCCGAACCGCAGCCATCACCGGCGGCTGCGTGGCACTGGTGGATGCACTGAACCACCTGGTTGCCGAAAAGCGCCTGAAAAAATCTCCGCTCAAACAGATGGTCGCCGCGTTTTCAGTCGGGGTCTACAAAGGCACTCCGGTCGTCGATCTGGATTACCCGGAAGACTCCGAAGCCGAGACCGACATGAACGTGATCATGACCGACCAGGGTGGCTTCATCGAAATCCAGGGCACCGCCGAAGGCGCACCGTTCGTGAAAGGCGAACTGGACAGCATGCTTGAGCTGGCCAAGAACGGCATTGAGCAGCTGTTTGAGATTCAGAAGGCAGCGCTGGAAGGTTAAAGCAGAACCGCAGAGTCTGGGCGTTGGCGGAGAGCCTTTTGCCCAGACTGTTGAAGGCCATGGATGGCCAGAAACAAGCGTACAGGGATGTACTCGCAGCGTGTCTGGGCAGAAGGCCCTACGCCAATGCCTGCCCCGACCTAGAAACCAATTTCGATGTCGTAATCCATGATCACCGGCGCGTGATCCGAGAAACGGGTGGCGTCATCAATCCAGCCATCCTGGATAGTATTACGGATGCCCGGCGTCAGCAGGTGGTAGTCCACCCGAATTCCGGCATTACGGCGGGCGCCCTCGGCCTGCTCCGGCCACCAGGTGAACTGGCCGCTTTGCTTGTTGATTTCCCGGAACGCATCAATACAGCCCATCTCATCAAACAGACGATCCAGCCATGCCCGCTCGTGGGGCAGGAAGCCGGAAAAGTCGTGTTTGTGATACAACGGGCTGGCATCGGTCACATGATGGGCAGTCTGGAGGTTGGCACAGAAGATAAACTGACGTCGCTTGCGCAGGGTCTTCTGCATGTGCAGCCCGAAGCCATCCATGAACTCATCCTTGTGATCCAGCACCGTGAGGTCGTCCTCACCGAGCAACTCCTCCTCCCGACCCAGGGCGCACGGGGCCAGCACACAGGCGACCGACACCTTGTCGAAGTCCGCTTGGATAAACCGACCTTCCCGGTCTGCCTGCTCATTGGCGAAGCCATACATGATGGCCTTCGGGAAATGGCGGGTATAGATACCAACACCGCCATCCTCATTCTTCTCGCCGTCGATGAAGTAAGCCTCGTAGCCTTCCGGGATAAGATTGAAATCCTCAATCTCATAGGCGCGCATGCGGTGATCCTGAACGCATACAACGTCCGCGTCCTGATCGGCTAGCCAGTCAAAAAAACCTTTATCAACGGCCTGGGCCAAGCCATTGACGCTGATTGATACTACCCGCATACGTGTTCCCTGATTCGGTTTGTGTGTATGATACCGTTTTTACGCGCTAATTAAAGATCCACACCCGCCAGAAGCCTTGTCATGCACGACTATCAGCAAAATTTCATCGAATTTGCCATTCGCCGGAACGTACTTCGCTTTGGTGAATTCACGCTCAAATCCGGCCGTACCAGTCCGTACTTTTTTAACGCGGGGCTGTTCAACACCGGCGACGACCTACTTCAACTAAGCAAGGCCTATGCCGCCGCGATAGAACGCAGTGGGCTGGATTATGACATCATTTTCGGACCTGCCTATAAGGGCATACCGTTGGCCACGGTGACTGCCATGGCCCTGGCTACAGACGGTAACAGCAAACCCTTTGCCTTTAACCGCAAGGAAAAGAAAGATCATGGCGAGGGCGGCAATGTTGTTGGCGCGCCATTGCAGGGCAAGGTCCTGATCGTGGACGACGTGATTACGGCAGGCACCGCCATCCGGGAATCCATTGATCTGATTCGCGGCGCCGGCGCCGAACCGGCAGGCGTGCTGATCGCGCTGGACCGCCAGGAAAAAGGCAACAAGGAACTGTCCGCCATTCAGGAAGTCGAGCAGGAATTCGGCATCCCGGTGGTCAGCATCATCCGCCTGGAACAGGTTCTGGACTACCTGAAGACAAAACCGGAATTCTCCGGCCACGCCGAAAAGGTGGCCAGTTATCGGGATCGCTACGGAGTCTGATTAATGACCAACCGTTTCACTCCACTCAGAATCGCTGCCGGGATGGCATTGGCGCTGGGAATTATTTCCACCGCTCACGCTGGCATGTACCGGTACACGGATGAAAACGGTCAGGTTGTCATCAGCAACACCATTCCCCAGAAAGCGACCAAACGGGGCTACGACATTCTCGGCAATAACGGCCGGGTGATTGAAACCGTCCCCCCGGCGCCGACCAAAGAGGAAATCGCCGCCCGGGAAGCCGAAAAGCAGCGGCAGAAAGAGCTGGAGATTCAGCGCGAAAAGGACCGCCAGCTTCTGAAGCGGTACAGCCATCCGGATCAGGCGGTCCGCGCCATGCACCGAAAGGTTCGTGAACTCGAGGGCCTGATTCAGCTGAAGCGCGGCAACATCGCGGTAATCTCAAGCCAGCTGGACAATGAACAGAGCCGCGCTGCGGACATGGAGCGCACCGGCCGCGAGATTCCCGAGGCCACACTGGCCAAGATCCGGCGCCTGGAATCCCAGATTCGTGATCTGGAGCGGGAAATCAGTGTCCAGAACCGGGAAATCGACGAACTGAAAGCCGAATTCGAGGCAGACATCAGGCGCCTGGAAGAAGTAACGGGGGAAGCACGCACCGTGTCACTGAATGATTCCGAAAGCGAATAATCCCCGGCAGCCTACGTTTGAAATGCCTGGACACAAAAAAAGGGCGGAGGCCAAACAGCCTCCGCCTTTTTTTATTGAGGGCACCGACACTCGGTGCCGTCTCAGGCGTCTTAGGCAGACGCAGTCGTCTTCTTCGCAGAAGCGGTGCTCTTGCGCGCGGTGGTCTTGCGTGCAGCCGGCTTCTTGGTCGTTACAGACGCCTTGGCGCTTTGCGCGGCGCTGGTAACCTCGTCAGCGGTTTCAGAAACAGTATCCGCTGCTTCCTTCTCCAGCTTGGCAACCAGGTCCGCAGCGAAGCTACCGAAACGGCTGTTCAAGCTACGCAGCTGATCAAACAGATTTTCGCTGTAGCCATTGTAACGCTTGCGCAGAGTCTTCACGCTGTATTCGCGAGCTTCGGACTCCAGCTTCTCTGCGTATTCGAACGGCTTTGCCGCCAGCTTCTTCTGCTGCTCTTCCGCGGTGTTGATGCCTTTCTCAACGATTTCCTGGATCTGTTCCTGATACGACTTGAGTTTACCCATAGCGTTTCTCCTTAGGTTTTCTGAAAGCACTTCCGGTCCAGCGGCCGAGCGTTAACCGCAGGCCTTATCTGAATTTCGACTTTCAGGTTACGGAGAAAAATTAGAATGTTCATACTAAAAGCTAATGGACGAACCCGGCGCACCAAAATTCCTGGTTCCGACCCAGGAATCGGCCCTGCTACCAGCGAAACAGCACCCAGCTCGGCACCAGCATGTCGGACTCGGTTTCCCGGATCCAGCCGCCACCGTCCGACGGCACGAGGTAGTATTCCGGGCCAACCTCAGGCACTACCTTGATCTCCATGAGCTGGCCGTTTACCCGGTACTCGTAGAAAACTTCTTCTTCTCCGGGACGGATGACAATCTGCGGTCCCTCGCTGGTGGACTGGTAATCCGAGATCACCACGGGCTCGTCCGGGGTTTCCACGAGCGTCTCATCCAGCGCTCCGTCATCCTGGGCAATAACCGCCCCGGAAAAACAGGCAAGCAGTAACGCTCCCGGAAAGGCGAATCGTTTCATTTTCGTGATACCCTTTTGCCAATCGAATTAAGTACAGATTTGCACAAGCCAACCAACGCTTCAATCAGAATCCGGACCCGTTTTGACATGACTGAGCAAAAGACTCCGCCTGTGGTTCTTGTGGACGGTTCGTCCTACCTTTTCCGCGCCTACCATGCCCTTCCGCCCCTGACCACCAGCAAGAACCAGCCCACTGGCGCCATCAAGGGTGTGATCAGCATGCTCCGGCGCCTGGAGCAGGACTTTCCGGGCTCGAAGATGGTGGTGGTGTTTGACGCCAAGGGCAAGACCTTCCGCCATGACATGTATGAAGAGTACAAGGCCAACCGTCCGCCCATGCCGGAGGACCTTGCCTGTCAGATAGAGCCCATTCACGAGATCGTCAAAGCCATGGGCCTGCCACTGCTGATCGTCTCCGGCGTGGAGGCGGACGACGTGATCGGCACCCTCGCCCACGAGGCTACCAGCAAAGGTATTGATGTGGTGGTATCCACCGGTGATAAGGACATGGCCCAACTGGTCAGCGATCACGTCACCCTGATCAACACCATGACCGAAACGCGCATGGACCGTGACGGCGTGCGGGAAAAGTTCGGGGTAACACCCGAGCAGATTATCGACTACCTGGCCCTGGTCGGCGACAAGGTCGACAACATTCCAGGCGTCAACAAATGCGGGCCCAAGACCGCCGTAAAATGGCTCGACAGCTATCAGGACCTCGACAACCTGATTGAGCACTCGAATGAGATCAAGGGCAAGATCGGTGAGTACCTTCGCGATGCCACGGAGACCCTACCCCTGAGCCGGGAGCTGGCCACGATCAAGACCGATGTGGATCTGGACTTCGGCCTGGAAGACCTGAAGCTCCGGCAACAGGACGACGACCAGCTCCGGGAGCTGTTTAAAGAGTACGAGTTCCGAACCTGGGTTTCAGAGCTGGAACAAGGCAACGGCAATGAAGAAGCCAAAGACGCACCCGACACCCCGAGCAATCCGCCCAGGGAAAAGAACTATGCCACCGTCACCGACCAGGGCGAGCTGGATGCGTGGCTCAAACGGTTAAAGAATTCAGACCTGTTCGCCTTCGACACCGAAACCACCAGCCTCCGTTACAGTGACGCCGAAGTGGTCGGGGTCTCCTTTGCCGTTGAGCCCGGCGAAGCGGCCTATGTCCCGCTGGCCCACGACTACATGGGCGCGCCCGAGCAACTGGATCGGGACGCGGTCCTGAACCAGTTGAAGCCACTGCTGGAGGATCCGCAACAGGCGAAAGTCGGACAGAACCTCAAGTACGACAAGAACGTGCTGGCCAACCACGGCATCAACCTCGAAGGCATCGCTGAAGACACCATGCTGGAGTCCTATGTGCTTAATTCCGTGGTCACGCGCCACGACATGGACAGCCTGGCCCGACAGTACCTGGATGAAGCCACCATTACCTTCGAATCCATTGCTGGCAAGGGCGCCAAGCAGCTGACATTCAACCAGATAGAACTGGAGAAAGCCGGCCCCTACGCGGCAGAAGACGCCGACATTACCCTTCGCCTGCACCAGACCCTCAAGCCCCTGCTGGAAAAAACCGGCAAGCTGGCCTCGGTGTACCGGGAGATCGACCTGCCTCTGGTGCCGGTTCTGTCACGGATGGAGCAACGGGGCACCCTGATCAATGCCAGCACCCTTCGCAGGCATAGCCAGGAATTGGCCGAACGCATGGCCGAACTGGAACAGGAAGCCCACGAGGTGGCGGGCGAGACGTTCAATCTCGGCTCACCCAAGCAACTGCAGGCGATCTTCTACGACAAAATGGGACTGCCGGTCATCAAGAAAACCCCGAAAGGTGCTCCCTCGACGGCCGAGCCCGTGCTGCAGGAACTGGCCCACGAGCACGAGCTTCCGCGACTCATTCTGGAGCACCGCAGCCTGAGCAAACTGAAATCCACTTACACGGACACGCTGCCGGAACTGATCAGCCACCGCACCGGCCGGGTCCACACCTCCTATCACCAGGCAGTAACCGCCACCGGTCGCCTGTCCTCATCCGAGCCGAACCTGCAGAACATTCCCATTCGCAGTGAACAGGGCCGCCGGATTCGCCAGGCCTTTATTGCGCCGGACGGCTACAAACTGGTCGCGGCGGATTACTCCCAGATCGAGCTACGCATCATGGCACACCTGTCTGGCGACGAGGGGCTGCTGACCGCATTTGAAAAGGGCGAGGATATCCACAAGGCGACCGCTGCCGAGGTGTTCGGCGTTCCGGTCGAGGAAGTGTCCGGGGATCAGCGGCGCAGCGCCAAGGCCATCAACTTTGGCCTGATCTACGGTATGTCAGCCTTTGGTCTGTCCCGACAGCTCGATGTCGAGCGCAAAGTCGCCCAGGAATACATCGACCGGTATTTTGAACGCTACCCGGGCGTGCTCAAGTACATGGACAACATCCGCAAGCAAGCCCACGAGGACGGCTTCGTGGAAACCCTGTTTGGCCGCCGGCTGTATCTCCCGGAGATCAATGCCCGCAACAAGCAGATGCAACAGGCCGCTGAAAGGACAGCGATCAATGCGCCAATGCAGGGTACCGCCGCCGACATCATCAAGCGGGCCATGATTGAGGTGGAGAACTGGCTGGTGCGGGATCACGCCGACGACGCCAGGATGACCATGCAGGTGCACGATGAACTGATCCTCGAAGTCAGGGCAGCCGCGCTGGACAAGGTCAAGGAGGGTCTGGTGCAACGGATGTCAGCGGCGGCCAAACTGGACGTTCCGCTCCTCGTGGAAGCTGGCGTCGGTGACAACTGGGACGAAGCCCACTGACGCCCCTCAACTTCCACACCTCGTACCGGGCCACGAGCCCGGTGCTTTTTGCTCAACTCTCCCCCCAAAACAGGGCGCCAGTTCACAAAATGCACCTTAAAAAAGCGTAACTTCTTCGCGAGAACGCCCTAACAAAGCCCACCCAGCTCGCCTCCCGACCACTTATTCCGCCGCTTCCCGGACTTTCATGCGTATGCGGCACGAAATTCGCTTCATTTACAGTGTCGGCGCTCGCCAGTCCCACTTAAACCAGGCAGCGCCATGTTGTGACACACGAGTCCGAGGTCGTAACCATGACATCTATGGCATCTGAACGAAGCTGGCTGCTGGATCCGGGCCTGCTGAAGCTGGTTCACCAGTGCCGCCGCCTGATTCGCTCCGAATTCGGCGTGAAATTGCACCTTACGGAAGAACACCTGGAGCAGCAGTTGGCGGAGTACGCGAGCAAAACACGCTCGAGTCACCTGACGCGCACCTGGGAAGCACTGCAGGAAAAAGTGCCGCAGCTAGCCTTAGCAAGCGAAGCTGAAGACGTGCCGAAACGGATGTACCGGGGCCAGGAAATCGCCGAAGACAGCAGACCGGCGGTTGAGGCAAGCAGCGCGGAGACAGAAGCGAACCAGGCACGGAAGAAGAAGGTGATCTACCGCGGCCAGGTCATTGGCTGATCAGCGGGCGCTGATCAGCCTTACATCGGAATCAGAAGGCCTTGCTGACCTGCACTGACGCACTCCAGGCACTCAACTCGTAAGTACCCTGGTAATTCGCGGGAGAACTTGGCTGAGTCGGGTTCTGGTGTGTGTAGTACCGGTCATCGACGTCTGCATCGTCGGCGAAGATCAGCGTACCGATCGCCGCGTCAACCGCCCAGCCACTCTGAACATCCTTCCACTGAGTGCCCAGGGTCAGCCAGTGCCGATCTGCCGAGGGAATGCGGGCGGTGACAAACTGGTCAACGGGTGATTCGTCCCAGGCATAACCCGCCTTGAAGGCCCATGACGGGGTCGCCTGCCAGATTCCACCCAGATTGAACTGCCAGGTGTTCTTCCATTTCTCGGTGATGTGGGTGATGTAGGCACCCGGTACACCAGCGATCTCGCCATTTGAATCCCGGCTGATGATATCCAGCTCCTCAAAACGCCCCCACTTGGCGTAGGTTGCGCCAGCCAGGACCGTGACCTCGTCGGTCAACTGGTGACGGGCACCAAAGGTCACGCTCTCGGGAATAGCCAGGGGCACGGTCACCTTTTCGTTCAAGGTGGTCGTGCTGGCAAAGGCAGGCGGCACCGGCACATTGCTGATTTCCGCGTCTCCCTTGAGCTCCAGCTCGGTACCGGTCTGCGCGGTCAGGCCAAACTGGGTCCGGTCCGACAGCTCATACAGGAAACCGACACGGAAGGTGACACCCACATCGTCGCCTTCAATATCGGCGTAAGGCTCCGGCAGGGCAAGCGCTGCCGGTCCGGCCGTTGAACTCAGATCCTGATAACGGGTAAGGCGACCCTCGGCGTAAATCAGGTTAAGCCCTGCGCCCATGGAAAGCCCCTGGCCGTTGCTGACGGAGACAGAGGGGGTGAAGGCAATGGCCGTAAGCTCGGTTTTATCGGCAAAGAAGCGGCCTGCGAAATCGTCGTCGTAATCCGCGGCCAAACCATAGGGCGCGTGAATACCGAAGCCGACGTCGATCTCATCGCTGACTTCATGGGTCAGGTAAAAGTTGGGCAGAACCGCAGGATCGGCAATATCACCGCCGTTAGAGGCCGGCTGAACCGGAACCGCCGGGTTGTCACGGGTGACGGAAATACTGTCCCGCTTCGCTTCCGCGTCAATATCCAGCACTGCCGCACCGAAGGAGATATTGGTTCCGGATAGCTGGCTCATGCCGGCGGGATTGAACAGAACGGTGGTGGCGTTTTCCGGGTTGGCCGCCGCACCGGCATTGGCCGTCCCCATGGCACTGGCGCTTTGCTCGTTCAGGGAAAACCCGCCGGCAAGCACCGTAGCCGGCGCAGTAACGGCGGCCAGTGTGGACAGGCGGACGGCTCGTGCAAGCAGTGTGGATCTCATGTGCAGGTATCTCCTTATTGATTCGGCGCGGAGTATACGCAGCACAGGGGACTGGCCTCAAATGCCAATCCTATCAGTTGGTTATGCTAACCATTTACGACTTTCGTCTAATCGTCCTGGATCGACAGCTTGTCGACGGTGGACGACAACTGGTCCGCCCCCTGAGCATCGGCGCCCAACTTGATCATCAGACGCAGGTCGTTGGCCGAGTCGGCATGGCCGAGGGCATCTTCGTAAGTGATGGAACCTTCCGCGTAGAGCCGGTAGAGCGCCTGATCGAAGGTCTGCATGCCCGATTCGTTGGACTTGGACATCAGTTCCTTGAGCTTATGCACTTCGGCCTTTCGGATCATGTCCGCCACCAGCGGGGTATTGATCAGGACCTCAATGACCGCCTTCCGACCCTTGCCATCCGGTGTCGGGACCAGCTGCTGGGCCACGATGGCCTTGAGATTGAGGGACAGGTCCATCCAGATCTGGTTGTGCTGTTCCGGCGGGAAGAACTGGATGATCCGGTCCAGCGCCTGGTTGGCGTTGTTGGCGTGAAGGGTCGCCAGGCAAAGGTGACCGGTTTCGGCGAACTGCACCGAATACTCCATGGTCTGACGGGTACGGACCTCACCGATCAGGATAACGTCCGGCGCCTGACGCAGGGTGTTCTTGAGGGCCACCTCAAAGCTTTCGGTATCAATTCCCACCTCACGTTGGGTAACGATGCAGCCCTGGTGCTGGTGCACGAATTCAATCGGGTCCTCGATGGAGATGATGTGGCCCCGACTGTTGCGGTTCCGGTGACCAAGCATCGCCGCCAGCGACGTTGACTTGCCGGTGCCGGTGGCGCCGACGAACATGATCAGCCCGCGTTTGGTCATCGCCAGATCCTTGACCACCTCCGGCAGTGACAGATCATCGATCTGGGGGATTTTCACCTCGATCCGACGCAGCACCATGCCGCACAGATTGCGCTGGAAAAAGGCACTGACACGAAAACGGCCAATCCCCCGGGCACTGATGGCGAAGTTACACTCATGGCTTTCTTCAAACTCGGCCCGCTGCTTGTCATTCATGGCGCCGTAGACGAATTCCCGGGTCTGCTCCGGTGTCAGCGCGTTCTTGGTGACCGGGAGTACCTTGCCGTTCACCTTCATGCTGGGCGGGACACCTGCCGTGATGAACAGGTCCGAGCCCCCTTTTTCAACCATCAGACGAAGCAGCTTTTCAAATTCCATGAGAGTACCTGTGGCGATTCTTGTTTCTTGTCAGTCGCGGATCAGAAGTTATCCGGCATCTTGGCTTTGGCACGGGCGGCATCCCGGGAAACCAGGCCCTTCTGCAGCAGCCGCTCCAGACACTGGTCCAGCGTCTGCATCCCCAGGGAGCCACCGGTCTGGATGGCCGAATACATCTGGGCAATCTTGTCCTCACGGATGAGGTTTCGAATGGCCGCGGTTCCGATCATGATCTCGTGGGCTGCAATCCGGCCGCCGCCCATCTTCTTCATCAGGGTCTGGGAAATAACTGCCTGCAGCGACTCCGACAACATGGAGCGGACCATGGACTTCTCTTCCGCCGGGAATACGTCGACCACACGGTCGATGGTCTTGGCGGCCGAGGTGGTGTGCAGGGTGCCGAATACCAGGTGACCGGTCTCCGCCGCCGTCAGGGCGAGACGGATGGTCTCAAGGTCACGAAGCTCGCCCACCAGGATGATGTCAGGGTCTTCCCGCAGGGCGGACCGGAGCGCCTCATTAAACCCCAGGGTATCCCGGTGCACTTCCCGCTGGTTCACCAGGCACTTCTTGGACTCGTGAACGAATTCGATTGGATCCTCAATGGTGAGGATGTGCTCATACCGGGTATCGTTGATGTAATCCATCATCGCCGCCAGCGTGGTGGACTTACCGGAGCCGGTCGGCCCGGTCACCAGCACGAGGCCGCGGGGTACCGAGGAAATGTCCTTGAACGTCTGCCCCATGCCCAGATCTTCCATGGTCAGGACCTTGGAGGGGATGGTCCGGAATACTGCGCCGGAGCCCCGGTTCTGATTGAAGGCGTTAACACGGAAGCGGGCGACACCCGGAACTTCGAACGAGAAGTCGGTTTCCAGGAATTCCTCGTAGTCCTTACGCTGCTTGTCGTTCATGATGTCGTAGATCAGCCCGTGGACCTCTTTGTGTTCCATGGGCGGCAGGTTGATCCGACGTACATCGCCGTCAACACGAATCATCGGCGGCAGGCCAGCAGACAGGTGCAAGTCGGACGCACCCTGTTTGGCCGAAAAGGCAAGCAGTTCAGTAATATCCATAGGAATCCTCGGAAGGCTTTTTCTTTTATTCCGGTAGCATCGGCCCGGCGGATTTCCCGGCGCAGTTCACTTGGCATTTCAGTGACCTGCGGGTAACGTGTCACCGTACAGGTGACGGACCGGACGTGGCGATTTCAAACTATGAGCAGCATAGCAGACAACATCGGGAGCGTAACCCGACGCATACAAAAAGCAACATTGCAGGCGGGCCGGGACCCCGACTCTGTGCACCTGTTGGCAGTCAGCAAGACCCGCCCGGCCGGAGACCTCCGGGAGGCAGTTGCGGCCGGCCAGACCGCGTTTGGTGAAAACTACCTTCAGGAAGCCCTCGACAAGATCGACGCCCTGGCGGACCTGCCCGATATCGACTGGCATTTCATCGGCCCGATCCAGTCCAACAAGACCCGTCAGATTGCAGCAGCTTTCTCCTGGGTTCACAGCGTGGATCGCCTCAAGGTGGCCCGTCGCCTGAGCGAGCAAAGAGCGCCAGCGATGGGGCCATTGAATATCTGCCTGCAGGTCAATATCAATGAGGAAGACAGCAAGTCCGGGTGCGGGCTTGCGGAGCTGCCAGACCTGGTCTCCGAGATTGGCGAGCTGCCCAACCTGTCATTACGCGGCCTGATGGCCATTCCCGATCCGGGCCAGCCGGAAGCCGACCTGCGCCTCAGCTTCCGCAAACTCGCCCGGACTCTGGGCGACCTGAAAGCGGAGCACCCGGACGCCGGCCCCCTGGACACCCTGTCCATGGGCATGTCGGGAGACCTCGAACTGGCGATCGCCGAAGGTGCTACCTGGGTGCGTGTCGGCACGGATGTCTTCGGCGCCCGGCCTGCGAAGAGCTGAATCCGCCGGTTCCTGCTATGATCAGGACCGGACGTTTAACCGATCAACCGTTGGAGTGAACCTTGAGCACATCACCAACCATCTCATTTATTGGTGCCGGCAACATGGCCAGTGCCATCATTGGCGGTATGCTGGACAGTGGCTACAAGGCCGCTGACATCTGGGTCAGTGCCCCGGACGATGGCCACCTGCAATCCATCCGCAAGAAATTCGGCGTAAGCGTCACCACGGATAACCGTTACTGCGCCCAGCAGGCGGATATGGTGGTCCTGGCAGTCAAGCCGCAGGTCATGGCGGACGTGTGCCGCGATATTGCTCCGGTGGTGCAGAATACCCGCCCCCTGATGGTCTCCATCGCTGCCGGCCTGACCGCCGACACCCTTGATGGCTGGCTGGCCGGCGGCCTGCCGCTGGTCCGGGTCATGCCCAACACCCCGTCACTGGTTGGCAAGGGTGCCGCAGGTCTGTTGGCCAACGCCCACGTTGAAGAGGACCAGAAAAAAATGGTCCAGTCAGTGTTCGAGAGCATCGGCTCTGCACTCTGGGTCGAGGACGAGAACCTGCTGCACGGTGTTACCGCCCTCTCCGGCAGCGGTCCGGCCTACTTCTTCCTGATGCTGGAAGCCCTGGAGGAAGCGGCCACCGAAGCCGGCATCGCCGCAGATACAGCCCGCGAACTGGCAATCCAGACCATGGCCGGTGCAGCTGAGATGGCGGCACGCAGCGAGCATGATCCCGGCCAACTCAAACGCAATGTCATGTCTCCCGGCGGTACCACCGAACAGGCGATCAACACCTTTGAGGAAGGTGGCATGCGCGATCTGGTTCGCAAAGCCTACGACGCCGCTTTCAAGCGCTCAGAAGAAATGGCCAGTGAACTGGCAGGCAAACAGTAACCGATAACGGAGACACGGCTTCATGCTGGCAGAAATCCTGATTACGATCCTGCTCATTGCGTCCACCTTTTACATGACCATCGTGCTGCTGCGGTTCCTGCTGCAACTGGCCCGGGCCGATTTCTATAACCCGATTTCCCAGTTTGCGGTTAAGGCGACCAATCCGCTTTTGCGTCCATTGCGCCGGTTCATTCCGGGCTGGGGCGGCATCGATGGCGCCTCGCTGGTGCTGGCTATCATTATTCAGGCCATCACCTTTTTCCTGATCCTGATCGCCCTGAATGGCGGCATTCCTGCCATCAATCCCGTCACCCTGCTGGTATGGTCCGTGCTGAATGTTCTGGACCTGATCGTGAAGATCTATTTCTGGTCGGTAATTGCCGTGGTGGTGGTGAGCTGGATCGCCCCGGGCAGCAGCCATCCCGCGATTCAGCTGGTAGCGCAAATCACCGAGCCGGTCATGCGTCCGGTGCGTAACATCATGCCATCCATGGGCGGACTGGATCTCTCTCCTATCATCGTATTCCTGATTCTGAACGTCATTTCCGTCGTGATCGAGCACATGAAAATGGCCGCCGGACTCGGCTCCATCGGCCTCGGAATGTAAACAACGTCTCACCGATACACTCTGTAACAGTTCGCGACGAAAACAAAAATACCGGAGCTGCAAAGTCATCTTTATGATTTTGCAGCTTTTTTATTGCAGCCCCTGTGTATTTCAACGACAGTCCACACCGCACCCGCCCACAAAGATTCGTTTAACAGGATAGTATTACCGGTAATTAATCCGTTACCCGTAAGTACTTGAGTCACAAGCACCCGGTAGTCGCGCAGAAGGAAAATCCAATGAATCAACAGGGAACTCTGTCGCAGCAGGTAGAGGCGTACCACAACTGGAAAAAAGAGCTGATTCGCCAGATCGGTCGTTACCGGCTATGGCTACAGGACAACGACCTGTTTTCCGACGATGTCAGCACCCGGATTCGCCACGGTCTGGAATTGCTGATAGAAGACGAACTGACCATCGCTTTTGTCGGAGAGTACTCACGGGGCAAAACGGAGCTGATCAACGCCCTGTTCTTCTCCGAATACGGTCAGCGCATGCTGCCGTCCCAGGCGGGCCGAACCACCATGTGCCCCACCGAACTGTTTTTCGATCGCAGCGCCAACCAGAACTACCTGTTGCTGCTGCCCATCGAAACCCGCACCGGCGAGCTGTCCCTGCAGCAGCTGCGCAAGCAACCCGAACGCTGGGTCAAACACGAGCTGGACGAACGTGACCCCGAGGTTATGCGCGAGGTACTGGCCGAGGTGGCACGGGTCAAGAGCGTACCCCCTGAGGAGGCCCGCAACCTCGGATTTGACGAGGACATGCTGGAGCACGACCGCAACAACCCCGGCAACGTTCTGGTCCCAGCCTGGCGCAATGCCCAGATCAGCATCCGCCACCCGCTGTTCGAACGCGGCCTGCGGATTCTCGACACGCCGGGCCTGAACGCCCTGGGTTCTGAACCCGAGCTGACCATCAGCATGCTGCCACGCGCGCACGCCGTGATCTT
This sequence comes from Marinobacter sp. F4206, assembly GCF_019392195.1. NCBI lineage: Bacteria > Pseudomonadati > Pseudomonadota > Gammaproteobacteria > Pseudomonadales > Marinobacteraceae > Marinobacter > Marinobacter liaoningensis. The sequence goes on along the minus strand of NZ_JAHXKI010000002.1, from coordinate 2,257,652 downwards.
CGTGCTGAGCGCCGATACCGGTGTGACCGCCAGCGACATGACCATCTGGAAAGAACACATTGATACCGAGCACGCCGATCACCGTGCCGGACGTTTCGCCGTCCTGAACAAGATTGACGTGCTCTGGGATGACCTTCAGGGCGAAAAGCACACCCAGGATGCCATCGATCGTGTCCGCAGCTATACCGCCGACCATCTCGGCATCCGCCAGAATGACGTTATCCCACTGTCGGCGAAACAGGGCCTGGTGGCCCGGGTCCGACAGAACGAAGAACTGTTCGAACGCTCCAACATCGGTCTCCTGGAGCAACTGATTATCCAGCGCATCCTGATGCACAAGGAACAGCTGATCACCCAGAGCCTGATCAATGACCTGCTGGGCATGCTTCAGAACAGCCAGGCCGCCATGCAAACCCGGCTCAGCTCCCTGGAGGAAGAACTCGAGGCCTGCTCCGGCATCACCATGGACAAACAGGCCCTGAGCCGACTGGCCGACCGCGCCCAGAAGGATTACGACTTCTACTACAAGAAACTGATCACCCTGCGCTCCAGTCGTCGCCTGATGGACTCCCAGGGCGACATGCTGAAAAAGTTGGTGAGCGAGGAACGGTTCGAGGGCCACGCCGACAAGATCCGTCGATCCATGTCGAAAAGCTGGACCACCGCTGGCATGAATCGCGCTATGGACCAGTTTTTTGAACTGCTGGAGAGCGACCTGACCAACTTGCTGAGCGAGGGGCATCTGGCAGAAAAAATGGTGGGTGCCATCTATCGCCGCTACAACGAGGACACCCGCGCCCGACATCTGGAGCCGATTCCCCTGCGCTCCGGCCGGCACGTCATTGCCATTCGCGAACTGCGCAAGAAAGCACGCCGATTCCGGATCAGCCCGAAGAACCTGCTGACCGAGCAGTCCCTGCTGGTGCGCCGCTTTTTCAACGTGATGGTCGGAGAAGCCCGTACCCTGCACGCCCGTGTACGGGCCGACGTAGAACGCTGGCCCCAGGAGGCACTGCTGCCGATCATGCAGTATTCCATGGAACAGAAGCAGCTTTTGGAGCACCAGATCCGGCGCCTGCGCGACATGGTGCGCAGTGACCGCGATAGCCGGGCCGAGCGGGAGCGGCTGAACCACACCATTTCTGACCTGCGACGTCAGCTGGAACTGGCCGATGCCATGCAGCGTCAGATCCGGAAACCGGCGCCAACGTTGATCCAACAAAAAGTCGTCAACATCTCCGGGGCCGTCTGAGCCCCGGCGCGGCCGGGCCCCTCCGGTTGCAGCCATGACGGCCCGGCTTTAAACTGCTGGGCTGGCAATGGCTTCGTCATTGCTGTTCCAGACACTTTCGGATCGAACCAGGAACCTGTCGCGCCAATGCCCGATTCCCTGCCCGCGGATTCTGTCGGGATTGTTTCCCCGCAGATTTATCATTTTGATTCGCCCATAGACCTGGCCTGCGGCCAGTCGTTGGACAGCTACGACCTGGTGGTGGAAACCTACGGCGAACTGAATGCCGACGCCAGCAACGCCGTCCTCATCTGTCACGCACTCAGCGGGCACCACCACGCCGCCGGCTACCACACGATGGATGAACGCAAACCCGGCTGGTGGGACAGCTGCATTGGGCCGGGCAAGCCCATCGATACCAACCGGTTCTTCGTGGTAAGCCTCAACAACCTGGGCGGCTGCCACGGCAGCACCGGGCCCAACAGCACCAATCCAGCCACGGGCAAGCCCTACGGACCGGACTTTCCGGTCATTACCGTCGGCGACTGGGTAAAGAGCCAGGCCCTGCTGGCGGACCGGCTGGGCATCCAGTGCTGGGCGGCCGTCGTGGGCGGGTCTCTCGGAGGCATGCAGGCACTGCAATGGAGCCTGGATTACCCGGAACGACTCAAGCACTCGGTCGTGATCGCGTCCACTCCGCGACTGACGGCCCAGAATATTGCCTTCAATGAAGTGGCTCGACAGGCCATCACCTCGGACCAGGAGTTCCACGGCGGCCGCTATTACGATTTTGATGTGGTGCCCCGACGCGGGCTGATGCTGGCCCGCATGGTAGGCCACATTACCTACCTCTCCGATGCCTCCATGGGCGAGAAATTCGGCCGTGAACTGCGGGACCAGGCCTACAAGTTCGGTTACGGCGCCGAGTTCCAGGTGGAAAGCTACCTGCGCTATCAGGGTGAACGCTTTTCCGAAACCTTTGACGCCAACACTTACCTTCTGATGACCCGGGCCCTGGATTATTTTGATCCGGCCTACGATTATGGAGGCGATCTTTCCCGGGCCCTGGCCGGCACCCGCTGCGAATTCCTGGTGCTGTCCTTCAGCACCGACTGGCGCTTCAATCCGGCGCGCTCCGAGGAACTGGTCAACGCCATGATTGCCGGTCGCAGGAAAGTCAGTTATTCGGAGATAGATGCGCCCTGGGGCCACGATGCCTTTCTGATACCAACCCCCAGATATACCGATATCTTCACCGCCTATATGGATCGCGTTGCACGGGAGGTAGGCGCATGAGACCGGACCTCGAAATCATCCAGCAGTGGATCCAACCCGGTTACCATGTCCTCGACCTGGGTTGCGGCGACGGCACCCTGCTCGACTACCTGCAACGGGAGCGTGGCGCCAGTGGCTTTGGCCTGGAGATCAACCCGGAACATATAACCACCTGCATGGGGCGCGGGGTTGCCGTAATCGAGCAGAACCTCGACACCCAGGGACTGGGCAATTTTGACGACGGCAGCTTTGACACCGTCCTGATGACCCAGGCCCTCCAGGCTGTTCGCCGTCCGGACCGGGTGTTGGATGAGATGCTTCGGGTCGGTCGCGAAGGCATCGTCACCTTCCCCAACTTTGCCCACTGGCGACTTCGGTGGGGACTGGCACTGAGCGGTCGCATGCCCGAATCCGAAGCACTACCGTATAAATGGTACAACACCCCCAATATTCGGTTGTGCACCTTCAAGGATTTTGAAGCCCTCTGCCGCCAGAAAGGCATTCGCATCAAGAGCCGGCGGGTGGTTGACGGCCAGCACCAGAACAGCTGGCTGGCCCGATTATGGCCCAACCTCCTGGGGGAGATTGCCATTTACCGCATCACACGGGAGAACGAGCAATGATCACCGCAAAGCGTCGAACCCTCAGCAAGATCGCCCTGTCCGCACTGCTCTGGATTGGTTTTTCAATGCATGCCCAGGCCGCCGGTAACACCGATTTCGGGGACTACCAGGTGCACTGGAGCGTACTGCCCAGCACGTTCATTGCACCGGAAGTGGCCCGTGCCAATGACCTGCAGCGCAGCAAAGGCATTGGCATCGTGAACATCTCGATCATGAAGGAAAATGAGGACGGAACTCTGTCCCCGGTCAGCGGTCAGGTTGAAGGCAAGGTCACCAATGACGTCCAGCAGGTGCGCTTTCTGGCTTTCCGCCGAATCCAGGAAGGCGATGCTGTGTACTTCATCGCGGAGTACCAGTACAGCTCCGGTGAACTGATGACCTTTAACATCACCGCGCGCCCGACCGGTGCATCGCAGGATCTGCCGGTCCGTTTTGCCCACACACTGTTCAGCGACTGAGTTGAAAATGCCAGAGCCAACCGCAGACAAGCTCGTTATCGCCAGCAACAACAAGGGGAAGATTGCAGAACTGACGGACCTGCTTTCACCGCTGGGCCTGATGCCGATCGCCCAGGGAGAGCTGGGAGTCGGAGAAGCCGAAGAGCCAGCGGTGACGTTTGTCGAGAATGCCATTCTCAAGGCCCGTCATGCTGCCCGCGAAACCGGCCGGCCGGCACTGGCAGACGACAGCGGTCTGGCAGTCGACTGCCTGGGCGGTGAACCCGGCGTCCGTTCAGCACGGTACGCCGGCGCCAATGCCACCGACGAGGACAATGTGAACGCCTTGTTGGCAGCCATGGCGGATATTCCGGAGCCCCGCCGAGGTGCCCAGTTCCATTGCGTACTGGTGTTGCTGCGCCATGCCGATGATCCCACCCCGATCGTTTGCCATGGCCGGTGGCCCGGCACCATTCTGGTCGCCCCGCAGGGCGAGGGCGGTTTTGGCTACGACCCGGTTTTCTGGGTGCCCGAACACCAGTGCAGTGCCGCCGAACTGTCACGCGCCGAGAAGGGCCGGATCAGTCACCGGGGACGGGCGCTGGCACTGCTGGCCCAGCAGCTCAGGGCGGGAGCCTGAGACGGTGACCGCCCCAGCCACGGCGGCGGTCAGACCGCCCCTCAGCCTGTACCTTCACGTACCCTGGTGCGTGCGCAAGTGCCCCTATTGCGACTTCAACTCCCATGCGGTCAAAGGGGAGATTCCGGAAGCCCCATACCTGAAGGCGCTGCTGGAAGACCTGGACCAGGATCTTAGCCTCGCCAGCACCCGCGAGATACAGACTGTATTTATCGGTGGTGGCACGCCGTCACTGATGAGCGGTGAATTCTACCAGCGCCTGTTCCGGGAGCTGCGGGCTCGATTGAACCTGGCCCCTGACGCCGAGATTACCCTGGAGGCCAATCCGGGCACTCTGGAACAGGGTCGCTTCGAGGCCTTCCGGGCCGCAGGGATCAACCGCCTATCCATTGGCGTGCAGAGCTTCAACGCAGGGCATCTGGCAACCCTCGGCCGAATCCATGACAGCGACGCTGCCCACCGGGCCATCGAAGCAGCCCGACGGGCCGGTTTTACCAATTTCAACATTGACCTGATGCATGGCCTGCCCGACCAGACGCCGGCAGATGCCATCGCAGACCTGGAAGCTGCCCTTAGTCATAACCCCCCACACCTGTCCTGGTACCAGCTGACGCTTGAACCCAACACCGAGTTCTACAGCCGCCCACCTGACCTGCCTGATGACGACCGACTCTGGGACATTTATCGTCAGGGCTCGGACTATCTCAGACGACAGGGGTTCAGTGACTACGAAGTCTCAGCCTGGAGCCAGCCGGGCATGGCCTCGCGCCATAACCTCAATTACTGGACCTTCGGGGATTATCTGGCTCTTGGGGCCGGCGCCCACGGCAAGATCAGCCTGGCCGATGGCAGCATTCGTCGCTACTGGAAAACCCGGCAACCGGACGCTTACCTGAACCGTATCGGTAGCCGCACGGCGGGGTCCGAGCAGATCGCTCCCGAAGACCTGCCCCTGGAATTTCTGATGAACGTGCTGCGACTGAGCGACGGGGTCGAGGAAAGGCTATTTACCGATCATACGGGTTTACCCCTGTCCTCAGTTGCGGTAAAACTTGAACAGTTGCGTGGTGAGAAGCTGCTGGAGGGACATCGCATCCAGGCGACCGAGCTGGGCCAGCGATACCTGAACAGCCTTTTGGAGCGTTTTCTGTAATGGACTGGGCAAAAGAACTCGCAGCACTGCCAAGATCACTGAAGGCTTGCCTGATTGCAGTGCTGGTTCTGCTCGGTACCCTGCTTCTGATCAATCAACCACTACAGACAGGCTCTGCGCCCCAGGGCATTGTCAGCTTCCAGATGGCCGGAACCGCTGAGCAGGCTCATGCGATCGTGCGCAGCTGGCGGGCGGAAGGCGTGGTCTGGGCGAGGATTTCGTTGTGGCTGGATTTTCTGTTTATCCCCGCCTACGTGTTTGCCCTCATCCAGCTGACCCGGCATTTGATGCGGGATCGGCCCGGCGTTCGGGAGCGAATGGTTGCCCGCTGGATACGCGCCCTCTTTCTGGCTGCCGGATTGACCGATGCCACCGAGAATATCCTGCTGCTGAACAACTTTAACCCGCCTACCGACGCGGTGAGCTTGGCTGCGACCATCTGTGCGCTGGTCAAGTTCACCGGCCTTACCCTCGGCATCGCCGGCCTGGTGATTATCCGGGCGGCGCGCCGCCACCCGCTGGCCCACGGATGACGTTGAGCGTCCCTGTCAATCAGTTGGTGCGATAGAACAGCAGATCCCAGACTCCGTGCCCAAGCCCTTCACCGCGTTTCTCGAACTTGGTGATGGGGCGATCTTCCGGTCGAGGTGAAAATTCACCCACCGCCAGGGTGTTGGCAAAACCTTCGGACTCACTCATCACTTCCATCATGTGCTCGGAGTAGTTCTCCCAGTCCGTCGCCAGATGAAGGATTCCGCCCACCCGCAACTTGTGGCGCAGACGCTGCACAAACTCCGGCTGGATCAACCGGCGCTTGTGATGCTTTTTCTTGTGCCAGGGATCCGGGAAGAACACCATGACCCGGTCGAGACAGGCATCCGGCAAACACAGATCGATCACGTCATTGGCATCGATGTTGTAGATTCGGACATTCTCCAGCCCCCGGTCTTCCACCTCCTTAAGCAGGGCCCCGACCCCGGGCAGATGAACTTCCACACCGATGAAGTCCTGCTCCGGCGCAGCCTCCGCCATATCGGCCAGGGACTTGCCCATGCCAAAACCGATTTCGAGGTTGAGCATGGCATCACGTCCGAACACCTGCCGCGGGTCGATCATGCCATGCTCGCGGGTCAGGCCAAATTTCGGCCAGCTGCGCTCGTACGCTTTCTTCTGCCCTTCGGTCATTCGCCCCTGACGCAGGACAAAACTGCGCACGCCACGACGCGTCGTTACCGGCGACTCCGCGGCTGCGTCTTTCGGGTTGTGCGGGTCTTTTTGATCGGTCATTTGCCATCCTCAACCGCAGGTTGCGGGTCTGGTTCAACGGATAATTGACGACAGTTTACCAGAGACAACGGATTCAGGAGGACACCAACCCACTCCGTCCCTGCTGGCGGTCAAGCTGGCGATACCCGAGGGCCTCCATCAGGTGCGACTGGGCGAGCGCGTGACAGCCATCCAGGTCGGCCAGGGTCCGGGCCACCCGGAGAATCCGGTGCAAAGCCCGCGCAGAGAGCCCTAGCTTCTCCATGGCTCCCGACAGGAGGCGCTCACCCGGCTCATCCAGACGGCAGGCCTCCTGAAGCGCCCGACCGGAGAGGGCCGAGTTCAGGTGACCGCGGCCATCTTGACGGGCCCGGGCGTCGGCCACCCGGGCCGCCACCAGGGCACTGGATTCGCCTTCCCCCACCGGTCGCATCAGGAGGTCACCACTCTGGACCGGCACCTCCACGTGCAAATCAAACCGATCCAGAAGCGGACCGGAAATTTTCGACCGGTAGCGCAGGACTTGCTGGGGCGTGCACTGGCACTCAACGGTGGGGTGCCCGTTGAAACCGCACGGACAGGGATTCATTGCGCCCACGACCTGGAAACAGGCCGGAAACCGAACCTGCCGCGCAGCCCTGCTGATGGCAATTTCCCCGGTTTCCATGGGTTCACGCAGCACCTCAAGTACCCGACGCTCGAACTCCGGTAACTCATCAAGGAAAAGTACGCCCCGATGGGCCAGGGAGATCTCCCCCGGCCGGGGGCTGCTACCACCACCGACCATCGCCACCGCGGAAGCGGTATGGTGGGGCGCGCGAAACGGTGGCCGGCACCAGCCCTCGACACCCGATGCCAGACCCGCCACCGAATGCACGCTGGCCACCTCCATGGCGGCCTCATCAGTCAATGGTGGCAGAATGCCCGGCAGCCGGCTGGCGAGCATGCTCTTACCGGTCCCGGGTGGCCCGAAGAACAGCAGGTTATGATTTCCCGCAGCGGCCACTTCGAGGGCTCGCCGCGGTACGCTCTGGCCGCGGACATCGGACAGGTCCGGCAAATCCCGGGCAGCGTCCAGCCCGGACCTCGCAGATGCCCTGGCCAACGGCACCAACCGGGCGCGACCCGCCAGGTGCTCACACACCGCCAGCAGATGCCCAGCCGCCAGGACATCCTCCTGACTGGCCAGCGCGGCCTCGTCGGCATTGGCGAGGGGCACCAGCAAGGCCCGGCTGTCATTGCGGGCGGCCAGCACCGACGGCAGAACACCCTTCAGAGGGCGGAGTGCACCATCAAGGGACAATTCTCCGACGAATTCACAGGCACCGAGACTGTCTGCGGGGATCTGACCGGAGGCGGCCAGGATGCCAAGCGCAATGGGCAAATCGAATCGGCCACCCTCTTTGGGCAGGTCCGCGGGGGCGAGATTGATGGTGATGCGGCGAGCCGGGAACTCAAACCCGGCGTTGAGCAGCGCACTGCGCACTCGCTCCTTACTCTCCCTGACCCCGGTTTCCGGCAGGCCGACGATGGAGAGGGCCGGCAAGCCACCGGAGAGATGAACTTCGACGGTTACCGCCGGAGCCGACACGCCAATGCAGGCGCGGGAATGAACAATAGCAAGCATGACAACCTTCCATGGTTTATTGGCTGCAGATCAGAGAGTTGGGCGCGGCGTCCTGCCTGCCCGTCAGAGGTTACTGGTCCTGCAGTTTCTGCTCCAGATCCGTGACCCGGCGCTCCAGCGCCTCCACCTTCTCACGAGTCTTCATCAATACCGCCTGCTGCGCGTCAAACTCCTCCCGAGTGACCAACTCCAGACGCGACAGAACGGCCATGACCGTGGCGCGGGCCTGGGTTTCAAAATCTTCCCGGGCAGCCCGGGCCATATCGGGAACAAACTGGCCAAACTGACCCTGCAACTGGGAAAAGATATCCTGCGGACCTTTCACGCATCACCTCTCTGATTCGAATAATGGCCGGTTTAGACCAAAGACAGCGCCTATAACCGCTTCGCGGGAGTGTATCACACCGCAGCCCCTGCCATACTGTATCCGGTCGGCAGTATAATGCCCGACGACGCTCCGACCGGGCCCGCTCTAATTTGGCCCATTCCGGAGCGAGGCGCCCGATTTTGGTGCACGCTTTTGCTCCAATCTGGGACAGCCACTGCGTAATAGGTTGTTATTAAAGCCTTTTTTTGCGTTGGCACATACGATGCTACAGGTCTCGCACGCAATCCGCACAATTGGTGTGCGAGGTGGCAGCATCCCGAATCCAACAAATGGCCGACGGGCCCTAAAATGTTGGGACGGCAATATCAAGGAGAAAGCAATGAAACTTGTGACAGCGATCATCAAGCCTTTCAAACTGGATGATGTCCGTGAGGCACTATCCGAGATTGGAGTGCAAGGCGTAACCGTCACTGAAGTCAAAGGCTTCGGTCGGCAAAAAGGCCACACAGAACTCTACCGTGGTGCGGAGTATGTCGTGGACTTCCTTCCCAAGGTCAAAGTAGAAGTTGCCATCGGCGACAACCTGCTGGACCAGGTCATCGAATCCATCACCAAGGCGGCCAACACCGGCAAGATCGGTGACGGCAAGATCTTCGTGACTGAACTGGAGCAAGCCATCCGGATCCGGACTGGTGAAACCGGCGAAGAAGCGGTCTGATCCAGCTCGAATAAACGAATAGCCAACGCAAAAAATTTATAACCTGAAAAGCCTCGTGCGGAGGGCTTCACATGGAAAGCAATCTTAATCATATCTTTGAACTGCAGTACGCAATGGACACCTTCTACTTCCTGGTGTGCGGTGCCCTGGTCATGTGGATGGCTGCGGGTTTCGCAATGCTGGAAGCCGGTCTGGTGCGTGCAAAAAACACCACTGAAATCCTGACTAAAAACGTCGCTCTGTTCGCCGTTGCCTGTACGATGTACCTGATCTGCGGCTACGACATCATGTATGGCGGCGGTATCTTCCTCAGCGGCATCACCACCGTTGCTGAAATGGACGACGCGGCCGTGGCCGGCGTTATTGCTGCCTCCACCGAAGCCGGCTTCGGCGACATGGGCGAGTACAGCGGCGCTTCCGACTTCTTCTTCCAGGTAGTCTTCGTGGCAACTGCCATGTCCATCGTTTCCGGTGCGGTCGCCGAGCGTATGAAGCTCTGGGCCTTCCTGGCCTTCGCAGTGGTTATGTGCGGCGTGATCTACCCGATGCAGGGCTCCTGGACCTGGAACGGCGATTCCGTATTCGGCATCTACGAGCTGAGCTACAGCGACTATGCCGGTTCCGGTATCGTTCACATGGCCGGTGCGGCGGCTGCCCTGGCTGGCGTCCTGCTGCTGGGTGCACGGAAAGGCAAATACGGCGCGAACGGCCAGATCAAGGCCTTCCCGGGTGCCAACCTGCCGCTGGCAACGCTTGGTACCTTCATCCTGTGGATGGGCTGGTTCGGCTTTAACGGTGGCTCTACCCTGAAACTGGGTGGTATCGGTGTCGCCAACGAAGTGGCCAACGTGTTCCTGAACACCAACGCGGCTGCTGCCGGTGGCCTGATCGCTGCGCTGATCGTGGCCCGCATCATGTTCGGCAAGGCCGATCTGACCATGGCCCTGAACGGCGCCCTGGCTGGTCTGGTAGCAATCACCGCCGAGCCGGCTGATCCGTCTCCGCTGCTGGCCACCGTCATCGGTGCCATCGGTGGTGTGATCGTGGTCTTCTCCATCGTTACCCTCGACAAGCTGCGTATCGACGATCCGGTCGGTGCCATCTCCGTCCACGGTGTGGTCGGTATCTGGGGTATCTTCGCAGTCCTGCTGTCTGACGCAGACGCGACCTTCATGGGTCAGCTGGTCGGCATGCTCACCATCTTTGTCTGGGTCTTCGGTACCAGCCTGATCGTGTGGAGCATCCTGAAGGCCGTCATGGGCATCAGGGTTTCCGAAGAGGACGAGTACGAAGGTGTGGATCTGTCCGAGTGTGGTATGGAAGCCTACCCGGAGTTTGTCAGCAGCAAGCCGTAACCGCCGGCTGGCACGATCAAAAAGGGCGCCCCTCGGGGCGCCCTTTTTTGTGTCTTGCGGCAGCAATGTCAGCCGGTGCCACTGTATAGCACATCCTCGGAGTGACGAAGATAGAGCAGCAACTCCATTTGCGCTTCCCTGATATTGTCGAAAGGCCCCTCGAGCACCCCCTCACGAGTCTGAAAGAACCATTGTCCATTCACCAATTCGAACCGGTCACTGCGAAACCAGTGACGTTCTGCCTCACCCTTGCGCACATCCATATTCCACATCTCCTGCACAGCGAACCACGACTCCGCTCACTTTCTGAGCACACCTCTGAGTGTAGCCAATCTGGTCAGTCTGTCGAGCACAGGCGTTTTTCAGGCCTCCCCGGGTACAACCGGGTCCTCCAGGGCATCCAGCATGAACTGGGGCATGGCCAGGGCTCCGAGGTGAACACCGGCATTGTAATAGCGTGTCACGAACGGGCGGGTATCGGCGTCTTCCTCTCGGAAGTAACGAACCGGTTTATCCTTGCCAGCCATGGTGCAACTCCACCAACCCGTCGGATACACCGGTTGCGGAAACGGCAGGGTCTGAACGTGATCAAATCCGGCTTTGCGCATATCCTCGTGGATCGACTTGATGATGGTATTGGTGTGCAGCAGGGGCGATTCGCTCTGCTGCACGATCAAGCCACCGTCACGCAGAGCCAGCATGGCGTCGCGGTAGAAATCGAGCGCAAAAAGCCCTTCCGCCGGACCCACAGGATCGGTGCTGTCGATGATGATCAGATCGAGGCTGTTGGGCTCAATATCACGAATCCACTGGATGCCATCGCCGAAAAAGAAATTGGCGCGGGGGTCACCATTGGATTCACACAGCTCCGGAAAGTACTTCTCGGACATGCGGGTCACCCGCTCGTCGATTTCCACCTGCCAGGCCTCTTCCACCCCGGGGTGTTTGAGCACTTCCTTCAGGGTACCGCAGTCGCCGCCACCTACAATCACCACTTTTTTCGGATCCTTATGAGTGAACAGGGCCGGATGGGTCATCATCTCGTGATACAGGAAGTTGTCCCGGGTGGTCAGCATCACACAACCGTCCAGTACCATCAGATTGCCGAAGGTCTCGGTTTCGTAGATTTCCAGTTTCTGGAACGGGGTCTGCTCTTCGTGCAGTTTCTTCTTTACCTGCAGGGAAAACGCCGTTCCCTGATCCTGAAACACCTCGGTAAACCAGCCTTCGTTCAATGCCGTCATTATGTTTCTCCTGCTGTGGTCCGTAAGCCGGGTCAAAGGCCGTATTGTAGGGATGCCAAAGGGGCAGCTAAAGCTTTAATCGCCCGGAAGAACACGTATTTTCCACATCCCGTTCTTTTAGCCGGCGGATGGAATCCATACAATGACGCCCATACACCGGCCCTGTTCACCTGGTCTCGGTCGGTCCCGGTTTTTTGACAGGATAGCAAGCATGAGCGAACCCAGCGGCACCGCTGCCCACAAGGTCTACAACATTGCCCACTGGAGCGATGGTTATATTGGCGTGAACCGGGATGGCGAAGTCCTGATACGTCCGGATCGCGGCCACAGTCAGGCTAGGATCAATCTTCCGGAGCTGACCCGCTCACTGTCGGATTCCGGCATTCAGTTACCCGTACTCATTCGTTTTACCGACATCCTCCACGATCGGGTCAACAAGCTGTGCAACGCCTTCAACCGGGTCGCCGCAGACCAGGAGTACCGGGGTCAGTACACGGCCGTCTACCCAATCAAGGTCAACCAGCAGCATCGGGTGGTCGAGGAACTGGTGTCTGCAGAGCCGGCCGCCAGCAAAGGCCAGATCGGACTTGAGGCCGGCAGCAAGCCCGAACTCATGGCGGTACTGGCCATGTCCCGACAGCCAGGCTCGGTCATTGTGTGCAATGGTTATAAGGACCGGGAATACATCCGCCTGGCTCTGATCGGCCAAAGACTGGGCCACCGGGTGTTCATCGTGGTGGAAAAACAATCCGAGTTGCCACTGATCCTAAAGGAAGCCCGCGACCTTGAGGTTTCCCCCCTGATCGGTGTTCGCGCCCGACTCGCGACCATTGGTAAAGGCAACTGGCAGAACACCGGTGGCGAGAAATCCAAGTTCGGTCTGTCGGCCAGCCAGGTGCTGGACGTCGTCAACACACTGCGCGATGCCGACGCCCTCGACACCCTGCAATTGCTCCACTTCCATCTTGGCTCCCAGATCGCCAACATCCGCGACATCCAGACTGGCCTGCGGGAATGTGCCCGCTTCTACAGCGAGCTGCGACAGATGGGAGCCCCCATCGGCACTGTTGATATTGGTGGCGGCCTGGGCGTGGATTACGAAGGTACTCGCTCACGCAGCAGTTGCTCGATGAACTACAGCGTTCATGAATACGCCTATAACGTCATTCACGTGCTGCAGGCGGAGTGCGACCGGCATGGCCTACCCCATCCGGACCTGATCAGCGAATCCGGCCGAGCGCTGACTGCGCACCATTCGGTGCTGGTGACCAACGTCATCGACCGGGAAGTACCGGACAACCGCGACCCTGTAGCGCCCGCCGCTGAAGCATCGGGGCCACTGCACGATCTGTGGCGTGACCTCCAGAGCCTGGAGGATGCCGACACTCCCCGCTCACTGGCAGAGATCTACCACGACGTCATGCACGCCATGGCCGACGTCCATGCCCAGTTCGCGCACGGCCTGCTGACACTGAAGGAGCGAGCCGATGCAGAGACGCTCTACACCCGCTGCTGTCGCATGCTTCGCAGTCAGCTGGACAGCGCCAACCGGGCACACCGGGAAATCATTGACGAACTGAACGAGAAACTCGCCGAGAAACTGTTCGTGAATTTCTCCCTGTTCCAGTCGCTGCCGGATGTCTGGGGCATCGATCAGATTTTTCCGGTCATGCCGATCAACGGTCTGAACCGCCCACTCAATCGTCGCGCGGTCATTCAGGACATTACCTGCGACTCCGACGGTCGCATCGATCAGTACGTTGACGGTCAGGGCACCGAAACCACCCTGCCGCTTCCGGAAGACCGACCCGGCGAGCCGCTGCTGATGGGCTTTTTCATGACCGGCGCCTACCAGGAGATCCTGGGTGACATGCACAACCTGTTCGGCGACACCCACTCGGTGGATGTGCGAATGAATTCGGCCGGCGGTTTTGAAATCGGCACGCCCATTACCGGAGACACCGTGGCGAAGGTACTGCGTTACGTGAACTTTGAGCCCGACGCCCTGCTGGAAGCCTATCAGCGCAAGTTCCGCGCCAGTGACCTGTCCGAACAGAACCAGACGGCATTGCTGGCAGAACTGGCAGCGGGCCTGGAAGGGTATACCTACCTGGAGGAGTGATCGTCACCATCACGACTCCGGCGCCAGACACCGGGCGAAACGCCCTGCCATTTCCGGAATGCCCGGCCGAAATTGGATGGATCACTGTAACCGAGGGTTTCGGCAATGGCGTCGATACCCAGTTCGTTGCGGTCTAACAATTCCAGCGCCCGCTGGTGTCGTAGCCGATCCTGCAAGCGCTGGAAGCGCACACCCTCGGTTGCCAGCTGGCGCCTGAGCGTTCTCGGCGATACGTGCATCTGGTCAGCAATTTCCTCCAGACCGGGTAGCCGACCACCCCGGGCAGAGGCTAACGCACGCTCCACCCGGGCCGCCACGGAGGTTGCGGCCTCCATGGAGCGCATTTCCTGTTCGCACTGGGCTTCCGCCACTCGCTGGGTGACCGGATTGGACAGCGACATCGGCAGGTCGAGGAAGCGCCGATGGAAACGCAACTGGTTGACGCCGCGTGCGAATTCCACGCGCTGACCAAACAGAGCCCGATACACCGAGCTGTCAGCCGGTTCGGCAAAATCGAGCAGACAACGTCCGCCCTCAATCAATCGTTGCCCAAACAACAGGAGATTGACGTCCATAAGCGACGCCATCACCACTTCAATGTTGAACCGGTGCAAGTCTTCAAACTCGTGGCTCAAATCCAGTTGCAACACCGCTTCGTCCGCTTCGGTAAAGAAACACAGGTTCATGTAGGCGAAACGGATGCGGAAATACTTGATCAACACCGAGAGCGCCTGCTCCAGGTTGTCGCAGCTGATGGCCGCCTGTGCCAGGGAGCCATGAGTGGTAAATTTCAGACGGTTACCGAATTCCAGGCCGAGCGTGTCATCGCCGCACCGGGCCAGCGCTTCGCGGCACAAGGCGGTGAACTGATCCACCGTAATAAAGTTCTCCGGATGCCCCAGCATGGAGGGCCGAATCCCGGCCGCTGCCAGCAGACCCAGGCGCGAAACGCCCCTGTCCTCGGCGAGCTGGCACAGAATATCCGCGTAATGGGCACGCATGACCGGCAAGGTGCCGGTAGGGCCTGGGGCTTTCATGGTTGGGAGATGCTCCGGAATTGTTTTCTTTCAAGCCTAGACCGCTCCTGAAGGTACGGCAATTACTCCCGGGACGCCTGTCATGCGGCGCTCCTGCAACTGGCCCCAGCCACCCTGCGGGATGTTCGGGATAAATTTCCAGACCGACTGATCCAGACAGATACAAGCCTCGTAATTCTTGAAACTGACAAACCCGGGACGAGTGCATAGAATGATGACCAGAACAATTTCAAATCATGCGACTGTCAAGGAGCGCCCAGTGAGCACACTGGAGCAAAAGCCGGCGAGTTCCGAGGGACGAAAAGATCCCTGGAGCCAGCTGCTGCAGAAAGTGGGCAAGAACCAGGATCGCGAGGCCTACCACGCGCTCTTCGAGCACTTCGGCCCCCAGATCAAGTATTACGCCATGGCGAACGGCTTGGCCAGTCACGCGGAGGAGCTGGTTCAGGAGGTCTTCGTCTCAATCTGGCGCAGGTCGTGCCTGTATGACTGGCGTAAAGCGGCCGCCTCCACCTGGATTTTCACGATCGCCCGGAACCAGCGTATTGATATGCTGCGCAAGATGCAGCGTACCAGTGCGGAAATGCCGGTCGAGACGGAAGATCTCTGGCAGATTCCGGGCGAACACGAAAACGAACCGGTCACGTCCCTGCATCGTCTGATGTCAGAGCGGCGTGTCCGCGAATCACTGAGTCATCTGCCAGAAGAGCAGATCACCGTGATCGCCAAAGTCTATATGGAAAACAAGTCCCATCAGATGGTCGCCGACGAGCTGGCCATTCCGCTTGGGACCGTTAAAAGCCGGGTGCGCCTGGCCTTGAACAAACTGAAAGTGATTTTGCAGGACCAGAACGTATGACACGGCATCATCCCGACAGCCTGAGTTTGATGGAGTACAGTGCGGGCAACCTGAGCGAGCCTCATGCTCTGTGTATCCGGCTACACCTGGACGAATGTCCACAATGTCGTAGCCGCGTGGATACACTTGATAGCCTGGGTGCGGTGATGATGGAACACCAGCCAAAAGTGTCAGTCTCCGAAACGATGTTCGACGACATCCTGTCGAAGATTGACAGTACTCCAGCGGAACCGGCACCGACGCTACCTGTCTCCAGAATGAGTCCGCTCGAGAAATTGCTGGGCGAAGACATCAACAAGTTGCCGTGGAAACGCCAGCTCGGTGATGTGAGTGTTCTGGACATTACCGACAGGTTCCCGGGCCAACGGGAACAGGTCGTGCTGCAGAAGCTCTCTGCCGGCGGTAAGGCTCCGGCCCACACCCATCGTGGCGAAGAGACCACCATCGTTTTGCAGGGTGCTTTTGCCGACCAGAAAGGCGTTTTCAATCAGTGGGACTTTGTGGTCCTCAACGAGCAGGATGAACACAAGCCGGTGGCCGTTGGCTGTGAAGACTGCATCACCCTGTCCGTTTTGAGCGCACCCGTAAAGCTGACGGGCACCTTCACCCGGATGCTCAATCCGTTTATTCGCTGAACCAGCGGCAATCGGAGACACGAAAAGGGGCGATCAGTGATCGCCCCTTTTTTGTCGGTGCCTCCCGGTCACCAGGGCAACTCCGAACCATCCCAACTCAGGAAACGACCGTTAGCCTCGCTACCCACGTCGCGCAGGACGGCGAGCAGGTGATCCGCCGTCTGTTCCGGAGAATGCACCTTCAACTGTGCCAGGGACTGGCGAAAGGGCTCGCTCAACGCCGATTCGGTCGTGCCCGGGTGCAGCGCCAGGCAGGCAACCGGCTTACAGCGCCTGGGCAACTCCACGGCGAGCGTCCGTACCAGCATATTCAGGGCAGCCTTGGAGCTTCGATAGGCATACCAGCCGCCCAGCCGGTTGTCGGTGATGGACCCGACCTTGGCGGACACGGCTGCAATGCGTTTGAGCTGCCGGTGCCGGAGCCAGGGAAGGAGGGCTCGAACCAGGAGCCCGAAGCCGGTCGCGTTCACCGCAAAGGCCTGCATCATGGCATCCGCGGACAGCTCTTCCAGTCGCTTCTCGGGGAAAACGGCGTCCGAGTGCAACAACCCGGCGGCATAAACCAGGGTATCGATACCTTCATTGGCAGGGATCACGGTCGCCAGTGCGTCGGTTACGGCTGCGGGTGAGTCATTATCCATGGCGTCCCAGGGCAATAGGGTAACGCGATCCGAGTCTCGAAGCGTCGCAGGTGCCCGAGCGGGATCCCGGCACAGGCCGACCACCCGGCTTTCTGGATCCTGATCCAGTATGGCCTGCACCAATGCGGCGCCAATAGCGCCCGAAGCGCCCGCGATAACGACCCGTTTCATAGATCTCCCCCTTCGTTAACCATCACTGCCCCCCGGCTCTCCCCCGACGGCACTCGATATCATTCCGAAGGAGATACGAAAAATTTATCGCGTGGACCGCACCGCTCGGTGAACCAGCATATTGAAACAGGCGTATGAATCGAGTGTTCGAAAGACCCACAGGGTGTCGGGTAATCCGCCTGACGCCGTCCAAAAGAAACACGGTGAGGAGAGTATTCCATGCAATACCAGGCTCCAGCGAACGACATTCGCTTCCTGCTGTTCGATGTCTTGGGCGCGGACCGGCTCCACGAACTGGAGAAGTATGCCGACGCCACACCCGACCTGATCTCTGCGGTCATCGATGAGGCCGGAAAACTGGCGGCAGAAGTGATTCAGCCAACGAACCAGGTCGGCGACCGGGAGGGTTGCAGCTACGATCCGGAGACCCACGCCGTTACCACGCCCGAGTGCTTCAAGGAAGCCTACCGGAAGTTTGTTGAAGGTGGCTGGACTGCGCTGGATGCGCCACTGGAATTCGGCGGGCAGGGCCTGCCCCACACCCTGAAGTTCGTCGTCGACGAAATGGTCTGCTCCACCAACCTCTCGCTGGGCATGTATCCGGGCCTGACTCACGGTGCCATCAGTGCCCTGTACGCCCATGGTTCCGACGATCTGAAGCAGACGTACCTGGAAAAACTGATCTCCGGTGAGTGGACCGGCACCATGTGCCTGACCGAGCCCCAATGCGGTACCGACCTGGGACTGATCCGCTCCCGCGCCACGCCGAACGACGATGGCAGCTACGCTATCGAAGGCACCAAGATCTGGATCACCGGCGGCGAGCACGACCTGGTGGACAACATCGTTCATTTGGTGTTGGCCAAGCTCCCCGGCGCGCCGAATACCACCAAGGGCATTTCCCTGTTCGCAGTACCCAAATTCCTACCGGACACCGGCGAGCGCAACCCGGCGTTCTGCGGTGGCCTGGAACACAAGATGGGCATCAAGGGCTCGGCAACCTGCGTCATGAACTTCGAGGGCGCCAAGGGTTGGCTGGTAGGCGAACCCAACGACGGCATGCGCGCCATGTTCACCATGATGAACGAAGCCCGGCTGATGGTCGGCATGCAGGGACTCGGGCTGGCAGAAATGGCCTACCAGGAAAGCCTCGGTTTTGCCCGAGAGCGGCTGCAGAGTCGTTCATTGAGCGGACCCAAGAACCCGGACGGCCCGGCGGATCCGATCATCGTGCACCCGGACGTGCGCCGGATGCTCATGCGCCAAAAAGTGCTGAACGAGGGTATGCGGGCACTGGCCCTTTTCACGGGCCATCACCTGGACATATCAGCGGCCCACCCGGACGAGACAGTCCGCGAATACTCTGACGATCTGGTGCAACTGCTGACGCCGGTGGTCAAGGCGTTCCTGACCGACGAAGGCTTCAACAACGCCAACACCGGCCTGCAGGTACTCGGCGGCTCTGGTTTCACCACCGACTGGCCACTGGAACAACTGGTCCGTGACGGCCGGATCGCGCGAATCTACGAGGGCACCAACGGCATTCAGGCCATGGACCTGGTGGGCCGGAAGCTGAGCCTGAAAGGCGGACAGCTGGTCCGGACACTCTTCGGGGTGCTGACCGGCTACCTCAAAGACAATCCGGAAGCGCCCTACCGGGACGAACTCAAGAGCGCCATGGCGTCGCTCGAAGACGCCACCATGTGGCTGGCCAGTAACGCCCCCAAGGATCCCGAGCAGGCTGGAGCGGCTGCGACGCCGTATCTGCGACTCATGGCCCTGACGGTGATCGGCTACCTCTGGTCTCGCATGGCCAGCGTTGCCGGTGAGCAACTGGATACCGGAGAGGCCAACAAACCATTGCTGGAGAGCAAGCTGGTCTCGGCACGCTTCTTCTTCGAGAAGCTGGCACCGGAAATCCCGTGGTTGCTGAGCGATATCAAGACCGGTAAAGACAGCCTGATGGCGTTTGACGACGACCACTGGGCCGCTTGAGCGAGGTAGCGGTCAGTACCTCCAGGGTACTGACCGGAAATGACCGATGCTTGGCATTTTTTGACCTTCATCGCGGACGCTCAGAGTTCAATAATGTCCACGTTGATTAGTGTCTCTGAACTAGTCCTGCCCACCCCGCTTCGGACTGGGCATCTTTGAAAGCCACGCCCCGCGTGGCTTTTTTTTGCCGGCTTTTCGGTCTGGCCCGGGCCTGGGTTACAATTGCGCTCTTTGATTCCGTCCGGCCCTGCACCGGACCCGACCGGAGGCCGCATGAACGCCGACGATTACGCATTCCGCTTTGGTGGCATAGAACGACTGTACGGACGTCGCGCCCTCGACGCCTTCCGAGACGCCCACATCGCCATAGTCGGGCTCGGTGGCGTGGGTTCCTGGGCTGCGGAATCCCTGGCTCGCAGCGGCATCGGCACCATTACCCTGATCGACATGGACGACATCTGTGTCTCCAACACCAACCGCCAGCTCCATGCGCTGGAACAGCAATACGGGCGCACCAAGACGGACGCCATGGCGGAGCGACTGAAAGCCATCAACCCGCACGCGGACATTCGCGTCCATTTCGGCTTTCTGACCAACAAGAATGTCGGCGATCTGATCGACCCGGACATGACCGGCGTGATCGATGCCATCGACAGCGTCAAGGCCAAGGCCGCGCTGATTGCACACTGCCAGCGACGCAAGCTGCCGATCGTCTGTGCCGGCGGCGCCGGCGGTCAGATGGACCCCACCCAGATCCAGGTCGCGGACCTCAGCAAGACCACCCAGGATCCACTTCTCGCCAAGGTTCGTAATCTGTTGCGCCGGGAGTACGGTTTTTCCCGCAACCCCAAGCGCCGCTTTGGTATCGAGGCCGTATACTCGCTGGAGCAGCTGACGTATCCTGCCGGTGATGGCGAGGTGTGTCTGCAAAAGCCGGCCTCCGATGGCCCGGTGCGCCTCGATTGCGCCTCGGGCTTTGGAGCGGCCAGCCCGGTCACCGCCAGCTTCGGATTTTTTGCCGCTTCCCGGCTGCTCAACCGCATGGCAAGGCGCGCCAACCAATAAACCAAAAGGATCTGCCCCCACTATGCCTGTCAGCACTGTCATGCTTCTTGCCAGCATTGGCGTTCTCTCCCTCTTCTGCCAGTGGCTGGCCTGGCGGGTAAGGATGCCGGCGATCCTGTTCCTGCTCGCGGGGGGGATTGCCGCCGGGCCCTTGCTGGGCTTTCTGGCCCCGGAAGCGGTATTCGGCGAACTGCTGTTCCCGGTCATTTCTCTGGCCGTCGCCATCATCCTCTTCGAAGGCAGCCTGACCCTGCGCTACGCGGAAATCCGCGGCCACGGCAAGATGGTGCGCAATCTGATCCCTGTGGGCTCCATCGTCACCTGCGTCATCGGTACCCTGTCGGTGCGCTGGCTGCTGGACGTATCCTGGCCGGTTGCCCTGCTGTTCGGCGCGATTTCCATTGTCACCGGCCCGACGGTCATCGCACCGCTGCTGCGCTCGGTCCGGCCCGACGCCAAGCTCGCCAACATCCTGCGCTGGGAAGGCATCATCATTGATCCGGTGGGCGCCCTGCTGGCCGTACTGGTGTTCGAGGGCATCGTCTCCTGGGGCCAGGGCAACGTCTTCGGCCATTCCCTCTTCATCTTCGGCAAGACGCTGGCGGTGGGTTTTCTGATTGGCGCCCTGGCCGGCTACCTGAATGGTCTGGTGCTGCGCAAGCACTGGATCCCGCAATACCTGCACAATGCCGGCACGCTTACCTTCATGCTGGGGGTCTACGCCCTCTCCAATGAAATGGCGCACGAATCCGGGCTGCTGACGGTCACCATCATGGGGATCTGGATGGCTAATATGAAGCAGGTGCCCATCGAGAGCATTCTGGAGTTCAAGGAATCCCTCAGTGTGCTGCTGATTTCGGCCTTGTTCATCATCCTGGCCGCGCGGGTTGAGTTCAGTGCCATTGCCGATCTCGGGTGGGGGCTGGCGCTGGTTCTGGCGATCCTGATGCTGGTTGCCAGGCCGCTGAGTATCTTCCTGTCGGCCATTGGCACCAACCTGAACTGGCGGGAGAAAGTGTTTCTGAGCTGGATTGCGCCCCGCGGTATCGTCGCCGCCGCCGTCTCCGCCCTGTTTGCGTTCCAGCTGCAGAAACTCGGTTATGAGAGTGCCGGTACGCTGGTGCCCCTGGTATTCATGCTGATCATTGCGACTGTTACCCTCCAAAGCCTGACCGCCCGGCCGGTGGCGAGGATGCTGAAGGTGGCCGAGCCCGCGGAATTCGGTTTCCTGATCCTGGGGGCCAACCCGGTGGCGCGTATGATTGGACTGGCGTTGAAAAAGCACGAGGTGCCGGTCACCCTGGCCGACACCAACTGGGAGAATGTCCGCCAGGCACGCATGGAAAATCTGCAAACCTACTTCGGGAACCCGGTCTCCGAGCACGCCTCGACGCATCTGGATCTCACCGGAATTGGCAATCTGCTGGTCATTTCACCCTACAAGCACATGAACTCGCTGGCGACCTATCACTTCCTGGACTGGTTCGGAAACAACTCTGTATTTACTCTGGCGGAAGGCGATCAGGACCAGAAGGCCCGTCACCAGACCGCGGAAAAAATCCAGATGACCCGAGGCCTGTTTGATGGAGTGAGCTATGCCAAGCTGGCGAGCCTGGCCAGCCAGGGTTACACGATAAAGACCACCCAGCTCAGCGACGAGTTCAGCTACGAGGATTTTCTGGAAAAATATCAGCGCCAGGCCCTGGTACTCTTCGTTTTCGACGGCAAGGGCCACGTTTCGCCGGTGCTGGACATGGAACAACTGAAGCCCGAGAAGGACTGGACCCTGGTCAGCCTGGTGCCGCAGCAGGCCCGCAAGGAACGTAAGGAAAAGGACGGACAGGATTCCGGCGGTGACGCCAATGCAGAGGGGAACGCAGACCGTTCGAAATCCCCACTGCCAGAGCCTGGGAAGGACTGAGGGAGTTCTCCCTCAGCGGCAGTCGAGCACCAGTTTTCCGCGTACATGGCCACCTTCAAGCAGCTCATGCGCCTCCGCGACCTTATCCAGCGGGAATGACTGATCAATGTGAACGCGAACATCGCCGTCCTCGATGAGTTCGGCAATCTCGTCCAAATGGAAAACGTCCGGCCGCACCGTCATGCCGTGGGCGCGCAGCCCCATGTCCTCAGCTGCGCTGATAATCTCGTCCGCCGTCACGGTGGGAATGGTGACCAATACGCCATGCTCGCCCAGGGTGTGCAGGGAGCGTTTGCCGGCCTCACCACCAACCAGATCAAGCACCACATCCAGGCCGTAGCACTCTTCAGCCACATCGGTGGTGCGGTAATCAATCACCTCGTGCACGCCCAACTCCGCCAGGAAATCCCGGTTTGCGGCGGACGCCGTGGCCACCACATGGGCACCCCGTTCGAGCGCAAACTGAACGGCAAAATGCCCGACGCCACCGGCTCCGGCGTGAATCAGGATTTTCTGGCCGGATTCCAGCTTGGCCACCTCAAACAGTGCCTGCCAGGCCGTTAACGCCGCCAGCGGCAACGCCCCGGCAACCATCAGCTCCAGCTCATCCGGCACGATAGCCAGCTCATCCGCACCGGCGACCGCGTACTCCGCGTAGCCGCCACCGCCGGCGGGAAAACCAATCATGCCCATCACGCGATCGCCCGGCGCCAGGGTAGTGACATCCTCAGCGACCTCAACAACCTCGCCAGCCACATCGTAGCCCGGCGTCCACGGCAGCGAATTTTCAATCTGCCGGGCGGCGAAGCCCAGCCCCTTGCGGGTTTTCCAGTCGATGGGGTTCAGGCCGGCGCCATGGACGCGGATCAGGACCTGACCGGTCGACGGCCGGGGAATGTCCGAGTGATTCACCTTCAGCACATCCCGCTCACCAAACCGGTCATAACTGATGTGGCGCATGGTGGTGTCAGTGCTCTGTTCATTGGGATTTGCCATGATGGTCTCCGGACAACGGTGGTAACGGACAACGGATTCTGTTCAGACTAGCAGAAGATGTCGGCAAGGGTCGCTCAATCAGCGGGCAGGCCCCCGACCGCCGGCAACGACCGCTGCCCCGAGGATCTCTGCAAATTCTCTCGGCGCCCGAGACGGGCGCTGGGTTTTCATGTTCACGCAGGCATGGGTCGATACCGCCCGGACCAGCGTCTTGCCGTCGGCTGGACGGATCAACTGAAACTGACGGGAGGAGCGGAGGCGGCCGTCATACCCGGTCAGCCAGGTCCCGAGAACCAGCCGGTCACCGGCATTGGCGGACGCCAGGTAGTCGATCTCCGTACGGGTAATCGCCATGGCCTTGCCGGCGGCCTCGTGCAGCTCCCAGGTCATACCCAGACTCTCGATGTGGGCCCAGCTCACGTCTTCGAGCCAGCGTACATAGACGACATTGTTGGCATGGCCCAGGCGATCGGTGTCTTCATCCTTTACGGTGATCTCGAGAATGAACGGATCCGGCAGATCCCAATCAACCGTGCTGTCATCTGTCATGCTTCGTCGTCTCCGAGGCCGGGAATGGCCCGTAACGGTATCCGCCCGATGCGATCGTTGTGAAGTGAACCAAAGTATAGGTAGCCATCGTGAGGATTGACCGAAGTGATCTCCTGCAGGTGGGTACCCTTGGTGTCATGAAGGCTGGTAATCACCTCGCCGTCCCGGTTGAACGCCACCACCAGGCCATATTCCTGGGGGGTTGGTTTCAGGCTGTCGGGCAACTTGGCCACCAGATCCTTGAGCCAGGGTGTCCGATGCAGGGCGTCCACCTGGGCATTTCGGAGGGTCGGGAACGCTACCCAGTAACGACCTTCCTCATCCACCGCCAGGTTGTCCGGAAAGCCCGGGAGGTTGTCCGCAAACACCTCGGCCTGCCCGGCCTTGGGCCCGGTGATCCAGTAACGCAGGATGCGGTATTTCCAGGTCTCGTTCACCAGCACGAACGCGCCGTCGGGCGAGACCGCTACGCCATTGGCGAAGTGCAGGTTACCCAGCAGGACTTCGGCCTTGCCGATACGGGGCGAGTATCTCAGCAGCCGGCCATGGGGGCGCATCTCCAGAAGATCCAGACGGTATTCTGGCTGCTGGAACCGGGAGCTGGCGTCGGTAAAGTAGATCCTGCCATCCGGGGCTATGTCGACGTCGTCGGTGAATCGGAACGGGGTGCCCTCCGCTTCCCTGGCCAGCAAGGTAACGGTCTTGTCCGGGGCAATGGACAGCAGGCCTTTCCAGGCATCGGCCACGATCAGATCGCCGTCCCGGTCAAACACCATGCCCAGTGGGCGCCCGCCGGTCCTGAGCCAGGTTTCCACCCGGCCATCGGGGAACAGGCGGATAACCCGACCATCCTGGGTTCCGGAATAGACGACGCCGTCTTTGCTCACCGTCGTATCTTCGGGGCCATAGACCTGGCCTCGGGCCAGCAGATCCGCCAGACGAAGTCGCTCATTGGGTGCCAGCGGACCGGTCAAGGGGGGTGGCGATGGCGGCTGCCAGGCCTTGCTGTCGATGGGTGATGGCGTCAGGAGAAAGCTTCCCAGCAGTACAAACAGGATCAGCACTCCCACCATCAACCATTTCATAGATCAAGTCCGCCTGTTGTCATGTCCGATGCATTTCGCCGCAATGGGTTAACCTTAGCAGACCGGCACCAAGCCATGAAAATGCCGTTTGCGCGACCGACTAGCTGTCACCTTCCAGGAAACGCCGGCACAGGGCCGCAAACGAATCGGCCTTTTCGGCATGTAGCCAGTGCCCCGTGCCCTTGATGATACGGAGCTCGGCCGCAGGAAACAGGCGCTGGATCTCATCCCGATGTTTTTCCTGGATGTACGCGGATTCCTCGCCTTTGATGAACAGCACCGGCCCCTCAAAGGGTCTGGTGCCTTCCGGGGCGCGGGCAAGATTGTCGTAACAGGCATCGATGACCGGTACATTCAGGCGCCAGCGAAACACCGGACCGCCCTCGGTCTGCTCCTCCTTGGGCACCCGCTCAAGGTTCTTCAGCAGGAACTGACGGGTGGAGGCCATCTCCACAAAGTCGGCGAGTAGCGTGTCGGCCTCCTGACGCGAACGCACCCCGGTCAGGTCGATGCTTTTCAGACCATCCAGAACCGCATCGTGCCGGGGTTTGTAACTCACCGGAGCGATATCGGCCACGAGGAGCTTTTCCACCCGCTCCGGCGCCTGCAGAGCCACCTGCATAGCCACCTTGCCGCCCATGGAATGGCCGAGGATACTGGCCCTGCCGATGCCCTGACGATCCATGTACGCAATCACATCGGCGGCCATGGCCGGGTAGTCCATGGTGTCGGTATGAGGCGAACTGCCGTGATTGCGCTGGTCCAGGGCATGTATCTGCCACTCACCCTGCAACCGGCGGGCAATCCCGCCCAGGTTTTCCAGGGATCCGAACAGGCCGTGCAACAGAATCAGCGGCGGACCTTCGCCGGTAATGCGGTGGTTCAGCTCTACAGTCATGGGCGGACAGTCTCCGGGTTGGCTCACGTTTTACGAGCGGATACATTACCACTGACAGTCAGGCGAGCAAGTTGGGAATGGCGGGAGCGATTCTGCAGACGAAAAAAAGCCGGGGAATCCCCGGCTTCAAGGTCATAGGCTTTACGCCTGACTGATCAGCAGTAGAAGATGCTGTTCAGATACTCAGCGAGGGCCATCACGTTCTTCCGCTCGCGCTCAGTATGAGGTACGAAAATTTCCTGTTCCATAAAACACCTCCTGAAAACACCTTTCCATTGCTTCAACCTGATGACTTAATGCTATCGTTACGGGCATGGAAAGCCTTTGACAGGCTGTCTCATCCACTTGACATTTTGTATCAGCGTGGATGAAAAGTTGTTAACCATCGGGACCGATACTGTGATTCCTGCTCAGCCCGACAACACCAGCACACCGTTGGTTGCCGCCTCCAGCACCCTTGCCCTGGTTCACTATCTCGAACGTCAGGGGGTGCTGGATCCGAATCGGGTGGCACGGATTGTCGGCCTGGACCTTGAGGCCCTGTCGGATCCGGACTTGCGGGTGCCGGCAGTCGCACACTATCAACTGTGGGACTACGCCGAACAGGTGACCGGTGATCCCGGCGTGGGGCTGCATGCGGGCCAGGTGGTTGACCCCGAGCGCATGGGACTGGTCGGCCATGTGTTCTTCAACTGTGACACCCTGGGCGAAGCCGTTACCCAGTATGTACGCCTGCACCGGCTGATCAACGAATCGGTCATCCTGAGCTTCGAGCAGACGGGCGAACAGGCCATCCTGAGCTGGCAACCGGATGTGCCCGATCATTACTGCCGGCAGGACATGGACCGGACACTGGCAGCGGCACTGAGCCGGACCCGGCATTTCATCCATCCGCAGATCACAGCCGAATGGGCGGAAATCGCCCACCCCCGGCCTGTCTATGCGACGGAATACGAGAAAATTCTCGGCGGACCGGTTCAATTTGACTGCGCCACCACGCGGCTTGCCTTCAACAGCCGCCACCTTAGCCACCCGATTCCCCGGCGCAACCCTTACGTCTACTCGGCCGTCCTGAAACAGGTGAACGCGGTGCTCGCACGCCTGCAACCCAGACGCTCCTTCGGTCGCAAGATCCGACGCCTGATCTCGAAACAGATGGCCACGGACAGGATCGATGCCGACAGCCTGGCCCGACAGTGCCACATGAGTCGCCAGACCCTGTACCGGAAGCTGAAACGGGAAGGCCTTGGCTTCCACGAACTGGTTGAGCAGGTGCGCAAGGACAAGGCCCTGCGCTACGTCGCCACGGACCACTATGCCCTGGGCGAAATTGCCTTCCTGTTGGGGTTCTCCGAGCTCAGCGCCTTCAGCCGGGCCTTCAAACGGTGGACCGGCACAGCACCGGCCCAATACCGGGCCAGCCACCTGGCACGCGCCGCGGATGAGCCGGAACCGAACGCCAACACGGATACCAAAGAGTGACCATGGAGAGCGTGTCACTGGTGGCCGTGGCGGTAGGCCTGCTTTACCTTGCGGCGCTGACGTGCATCTATCGGATTCTGCTGACCTACCGTACCGCCCAGGGCGCCATTGCCTGGATCATTGGCCTGCTCGGCCTGCCCTACGTTGCCGTCCCCATGTTTCTCCTGTTCGGGCGCTATCGGTTCGGCGGTTACGTCAAGGCCCGGCGAATGGGTGACGAGGCACTGACCAGTCTACTGAATCGTTTTGAGCAGCAAACCACCTCGATTCCGGCGCCGGCCGACGAATACTTTACCGACGAGCTGCAGGTTCTGTGCAAGCTCGGGCGCCAACCCTTTACCGAGGGCAATCGCTGTACCCTGTTGCGGGACGGCGAGGCCACCTTCGAAGCCCTGTTCGAGGCGATGGAAAACGCCACCCGCTATATTCTCCTGGAGTTTTACATTGTTCGCTCGGACCGGGTGGGGCAGCGCATCAAATCCATTCTGGAACGGAAACTCGCCCAGGGAGTGGAGGTCTGGTTCCTGTATGACAACATCGGCAGCGTGTGGCTGCCGCGAACCTATCTGAAGCAACTCGAAGCCGCAGGGGCCAGGGTCGCGTCATTTGGTGACGGCAACATTCGCCGACGGCGGTTCCAGATCAACTTTCGCAATCACCGCAAGCTTCTGGTCTGCGATGGAACCACTGGGTTTGTCGGCGGTATCAATCTCGGGGACGAATATCTGGGTATGGCCATGGATCAGGAACCCTGGCGCGATACCCACTGCCGTATCGAAGGGCCCGCCGTCACCGGTCTCCAGCTCAGCTGGCTGGAAGACTGGAACTGGGCCAGTGATGAGTTCCCGGAACTGGACTGGGCGCCGCAGTCCGACACCACCGGCGATGATCAGGTGCTGATGCTGCCAACCGGGCCCGCCGACGACTGGGAAACCTGCGCCCTGTTCTTCCTGAACTGCATCAACAACGCCCGCAACCGCCTGTGGATTTCCTCGCCCTATTTCGTGCCCGATTTCCAGGTCATGAATGCGCTGCAACTGGCAGCCCTCAGGGGGGTGGATGTGCGGATTCTCATTCCGGAGAAATCCGATAGCCGCCTGATCGGCCTCGCGGCCTACTCTTACCTTGTCCAGGCCTGCCAAACGGGCATTCAGATTTACCGGTACCAGCCCGGCTTCATGCACCAGAAGGTCATACTGGTGGACGACCGCTACGCCGCGGTGGGCACCGCCAACCTGGACAATCGCTCCATGCGCCTGAACTTCGAGATTACCGCCGTCACCACTGCCCGACATTTCATCAACAGCGTGGAATCCATGCTTGAGGAAGACCTGGGCAGCTGCCGACTGATGACTGAAAGCGACTACAGGGACCGTTCCATCCCCTTCCGGTTAACCTGCCGGGCCATTCGCCTGCTGGCGCCCCTGCTCTGAAGGCGGGCTCATACTGGTTTCTGCTGACCTTTCTGTGCGAATATGCCTTCACGAATCAGCCAGCATGCAGTAACGACAAGAAACCATGAACGCCTTCAGACCCAGAGAGACCCTGACCGAGCAGGTCGCCCGCCATATCGAAAACCTGATTGCCTTCGGCCAGCTTCGCTCTGGCGAACGAATCTATGAAGGTGCCATGGCCAAGGAAATGGATGTCAGCCACGGCTCCATTCGGGAAGGCTTGTTGCTGCTGGAAAAACGCCATCTGGTTCGCAATGTGCCACGCAAGGGCGCCTTTGTTACTCCGCTGGACGAGTATTTCGTTCGCAGCCTGTATGAGACTCTCGAACTCTACCTGACCCACACCGGCCGCAAACTGGTCCGGCAATGGCAGCCGGCAGACATGGAACGCCTGGAGTCGCTGTACACCCAGATGAAGGCCTGCTTCGAAAAGAGCGAACTGATGGCGTTCCTCGAACTCGGCATCGAGTACACCAAGGCATCGCTGGCCTACGCCGACAACTACTTTATTGTCGCCGCCATTGACGACCTGTGGCCGTCGGCCAAGCGCTGCGCGTTCGTGGCATTTCAGAAGGGTGGCAGCCACGTGTTCGAGGACAACCTCGCTCATATGCAGGAATCCATCCAGGCGATCAAGGATCGGGACGAGGATAGGCTCGCAAGCATTCTGCATCGCTACGCCATGCAGCAGTGCCAGCAGGTGCTTGATGCGATCGCGACCCGCGACCGCAAGGGCGCGTAACCCGAAGAACGTCAGTAGAAGATCTGGGTGAACGAGAAGCCGATGTTCAGGTAGGCCGTCCAGTTGTCCCGGTTACTGTAGGCGGTAGCAACCTGAACCGGGCCCAGGAAGGTATCCACGCCGGCGAACAGGCTCCAGGATCGCACCGAATTGTTCCAACTGGCCTGATCAAATGACTCCCAGGCATTACCCGCTTCCAGGCCGGCACCGGCAAACCAGGGGACCAGGGGACCACCAAAAGACTGGCTGGCATAGACCGCGCCCAGCAGTGCATTGTCCCCGGTGATCTGACCGGGGGCGTAGGCCGACAGCCGGCGGAACCCGCCCAGCCTTACGGCGTTTTCGATGCCCGGCTCACCACTGGTCACTGCCTTTCCGTACACCAGCCCGGTCAGGTTAAAGCCCTGCCAGCTGTCGGTTCCGAGCAACATCCCGGTGACCGAGTCGAAGTGGCGGTCCGACCCCAGATCCTCCCGCTCCAGTCGTCCTCGTACCCCGGCAAAGGCGCCATGTCGGGGGTAGAAAGAATCGTCCAGAGAATCGTGCACCAGCTGCAGGCTGATTCCGCCCCGATGGACCCTGTCCTCGCGCACGATGGGCTGCCCGACCAGCTCATCGACTGACGCGTAGCCCCGGGTGTACTTGAGTCGGGCCTCGGCGTTGCTGCCCAACTCCATGCCAAGGGCGAAATCGAGATCGCGTGAGGTGACGTCCACCTCCGCCACGGGACTGGTACCTCCGTCGTACAGACTGAACGTTTCTCGCCTGTACTCACCACCCACGACCAGGAAACGCCGGAAGCCGTAATCAATCGGCTGGTACCACTGGGTCCGGACCCAGGGTTCCGTGCCCAGCTGAACACCAGTCTGCCACTCGGCGCCAAGCTCATTGAGTTCGGTCATTCTCAGACCCGAGGCAATATTGAAGCGGGTCTCACCATCGAAGTTGTCTTCATAATTCAGCCCGAACGACAGGTAATTCGGGCCCCAGCTTTTTTCCTGGACCTGGATGGTCAGCACCGTTCCCTCGGGCGAGGGGGACAGTGCATAAGAAACCGTCTCGTAATAACCCAACCCGTAGATTCGTTTCAGGTCCTCTTCCAGCACCTCGACATTCAACGGCTCCCCGGTCCGCTGCTGAATCCGCTCCCGGAGGAACTCCGGGGCCAGGGCCCGGCCCTGCTCGATCCTGATCCTTGCAATCGGACCCGCGCTGTAGGCCCGGGACGACATCTGCGCCTTGAAGGCAGCCCAGTCAGTCCGCGATACCGCCAGCGGCCTCAGCTCAACGGCGTGCTCCCGCGCTCCGGTGGCACCCAGTTCAAACAGTGTCAACGCATCGTAGAAATCCGCAGAACTGTAACCCTCCAGATCGGGCCGGATCAGAACGTCCTTTTCGCCCATCGAGGCCAGTTGTTCATCGGTGTTGCGCCGGGTCATGATGGTGGTGAGCTGGCCCATGACGGAAAAGGCTTCGCTCAGCTGCTCGGCGTCCATGAGGGTGTCGGTGATGTCGACCGCAATGATGACGTCGGCGCCCATGTCACGGGCCACGCTGACCGGCAGGTTATTGGCGACACCACCATCCACCAGCAAACGACCGTCACGCTGAACCGGGGCATAGACGCCGGGAATACTCATACTGGCGCGAACGGCTTCGGCCAGGTTGCCATCCCCCATCACCACCTGCTCACCGGTTTCCAGATCCGTCGCCACCGCCCGGAACGGAATGACTAGTCGGTCAAAATCTTCCACCAGTGCGGCATCGCGGGTCAGTTCATTCAGGATGAAGCCGAGGTTCTGGCCGGCAATGATGCCGCCGCCCACGTGCAACCCGTCCGCCCTTAGTCCAATGCCCGGCGTGAGCGGCAAACGTACCTCTTCGCTCTTGCGCCGCACCGGTTTGTAGACCCGGCCGGGGTCATCCTGAAAACTGGAAAGCCAGTCCATTTCGATAAACCGGCGCTCGATGTCCTCCACCGGCATACCCGATGCGTAGAGGGCACCAACCGCAGAACCGGCGCTGGTTCCAACAACCACATCCACCGGTATGTTCATCTCTTCCAGAACCCGCAACACGCCGACGTGGGCCATGCCCTTGGCACCACCACCGCTCAGCACCAATCCCACGCGGGGCCGTTCCGCGGCGGATAACGGCGATAAACCAACCGCCATCATAAGGCCGACTATCAACAGGACAGTTCTCACCGGCTGAATGATCCTTTTTCGAGGTGCCACATCAGGTTTTGTCAGAACTCTCATCGTCCGCCAATGAAAGGTGCGACACGTCCGGCACCACCGGGGGCGGAAGCTCCCGGTCGACGCCCAGGTCCGTGCCCGCCGGTGCCAGCGTCCAGTCGTCAAGATGCTGGAACATGGGCGGCTTCACCTCGGTATGCGCCATCAGCGTCACGCCCACCGGGTCGAGACCGAGACCGGAGCCCGACAGAATGGTATCCACCTTCTCGCCGGCAACCGGCAATCGCTCCCCGGGCTCCGTTTCAGGAACCTTGCCCCGGGGTGTGGCAGCAAACTCAGGTTCCGACCGTGATTCCGTCTTCGGCGGCGGCGCTTTTGCCGGTTCCGGGGCGGGCCGGGCGGCCGGTTCCGCGCCTGCCATTGGCTGCACGTGCGCAACCATGCCGTGCTTCCTCAACACCGCCCGGTACTTTTCGGCCTGCACTTCCTCGAGTTTGTTACGGATCACCACCGGCTGGCCGCTGAACATCCGGTCCACCTGCTCAACGCTGGCCTTGAACAGGTTTCGGGCGTTGTTCCTGGCGGTTTCCAGATCCGTACCGGGAGCGCATTCTCCCCGAAAGACAAGCTGAAACATGCGATTTCCTCTTTATGACTGTTCTAGAAACAGAATAGTTGATAGCGTAGCCGCCGGCCGCCCCGGCCCCTCAATCGAACAACATGCAAACTGCAAACAATTGAAAAATCCATGCACTGGATCACGCAAAAAGCGACCGACTCTGCGATAATCCTCTGTAACGAAACTTTACACTCAGTAACACGAAAGCCCGACAGTCACCGGGAGTGGCCTTCATGAAGAACACATTAGCGCTCAGTGCTGTAACCGCCGCGCTGCTGTTGCCAGCGTTTTCCGCCCACGGCGAAAACCTGGATGTCCTGATGAGCCAGATCTTCCCCCAGGAACACGCTACCTACATTGGGTACGAGAGCGTGGAGCGCGAGGATATTCCCGCATCCTCGGTCATCGACCGCAAGTACCTCATCGTCGATTTCCGGTTCGAATCCCGTCAGCCTCCAGTAGAGCAGCTTCAGGCCAGCGTGCACAAGGTGTGCATGACCCTGCTGAGGGATCGCGATCTGGTCCAACAGTTATCCGATTCCGGTTACGACATGGTCGCCGTGGCCTTTGACCGCCGGTCCCAGTTCGACTGCCTGTAACGCGCCAACCTACCCCTGACGGCCCAGTAGTTTGGGAAAGGCGTCCAGCGCGCTGTTCACCGCATCCAGATTAAATGCTTCCACGTCGGCCAGCAGCTTCTCCCCATAGCGAGTCACTGAGCGCGAACGGTAACGTTGTCCCCACGCCTGGACCCGCCGGGCGAAATCTTTCATCTGCTCCGGGTCACCGCTCTCTCGCACGGTTTGCCATTCGTCCCCGAAGTCCGATGCCAGCTGTTCCCGCAACCAGCCACGCTCCTGCATGCTCAGCGTCTGGGCCAGCAGGCGTTCCGCTTCCTTGGGTTCTCCCTCGTGCTCTGCCTGCTCACCGGTTGCCGCCACCCTGGGGATG
Organism: Marinobacter sp. F4206; assembly: GCF_019392195.1. Taxonomy (NCBI): domain Bacteria; kingdom Pseudomonadati; phylum Pseudomonadota; class Gammaproteobacteria; order Pseudomonadales; family Marinobacteraceae; genus Marinobacter; species Marinobacter liaoningensis. The sequence goes on along the minus strand of NZ_JAHXKI010000002.1, from coordinate 2,224,335 downwards.
ACCACGGTAAACACGGACCCGGTGCCCGGTTCGCTCTCCACTTCCAGCTCCCCCCCCATCATGCGCGCCAGTTTGCGGCTGATGGCCAGGCCCAACCCGGTCCCCCCGTAGCGCCGGGTATTCTGCCCTTCCTGCTGTTCGAAGGCGTCGAAAATGCGCTCGCGCTGGTCCGGGGGGATACCGATCCCGGTGTCTTTTACGGTAACCACCAGGCGGTAATACTGGCGGTCGGGCTCGCCTCCGTCCCCGGACGCAGCCTCAGGTTTCAAGGGCGTTGCGGTCGCCCTGACCGTCACCACACCCTCATGGGTAAACTTGATGGCATTGCCCACCAGGTTGAACAGAACCTGCCGCATTCGCGTCTCATCCAACATCATCGCCGCCGGCATTTTCGAATCGACACTGACTTCCAGGGAAATGCCCTGCTCTCGGGCCCGCAGATCAAAAATATGACGGACGTCGCCGAGCAAACGACGCAGGGAAACCGCCGAGTAATCCAGACGCATTTTCCCCGCCTCAATGCGGGACAGGTCGAGAATATCGTTGATCAGCATCAGCAGGCTACGGCTGCCAGCCCGAATGGCTTCCAGATAGGTTCGCTGCTGGGGGTCTGTGACCGTATTGTTGAGCAGGTCGCTGTACCCGATCACCGCATTCATCGGGGTTCGGATCTCATGGGACATGTTGGCAAGAAACTCACTTTTCGCCAGACTCGCGGTTTCCGCCTCCCGGGCCAGGCGCTCGGCCTCCAGCTTTGCGGCCCGGAGTTCGTCCTCACTGCGGCGAAGGGCATTCTCGGACCGGATACGCTCGTCCACTTCCCGGGACAACTTGCGGTTCCAGTACAGGAAGATCAGCACCACCAGCAGTGCGATCAACACGACCCGGCGCACCACCGTGTAGTCGGTTTCCTGCTCGATATCCAGGTGGATCCAGCGGTTGTAGATGGCCTCGGTCTCGGATGCTTTGAGACTGTTCAGCGCCTGGTTCAGGATGCGGTGCAGCTCGGGGCTGTCCTTGCCGACCGCAAGTCGCAGATCGTACTCGTACGGTGTGATACTGGTGATCCGCAGGTTCGACAGGCCCAGCCTCGCCACGGTGTAGCTGACAGCCGGGATGTGGGTCACCATCACTTCCAGATCGCCATTGGACAGGGCCAATAAACCCTCCTCAACCGTTTCCACAGGGTAGATGTCCAGGTTTGGATGGTTGATCAGCAGGTAGTCGTGGGCCGCATGCCGGTTGACCACCCCCACCCGTTCGTCCCGCAACTCCCGCAGATCGCCAATAAAGCGTCCGTCATCCCGGATTGCCAGGGCGATGGGTACGGTCAGATAGGCCCGGGTAAACAGAAATTCGCTTTCGGTACGGGGCGTCCGGGACATACCCGGCAGGATATCCACGTCCCCGTCCTGTAACTGCGCCTCTGCCGCCATGCGGTCGGGCACCACGGTGCGATTGAAACGAGCCTTGAGTTCGGTTTCCAGCCGGGTAACCAGATCCGGTACCAGCCCGGTCGGCCGGCCATCCTGGGCATACTCGAACGGCGGCCAGTCGGCCCGGAAAGCGACCCTCAGGTTCGGGTGCCGCTTCAGCCATTCCTGATCGGAGGCAGACAGCTCCAGCCCGCTGCGCTCCAGCGCAGGCAGATCCGCCTGCAACCAGGATTGGCGTATTACCCTGTGCTCGGTGTGGCTGATTGCCTCAACGGCCCGGTTCAGGACGTGGAACAGGCGGTCGTCGTTCACATCCACCTGGAACACAACGTCCACCGTGGTCTCATCGAGCAGGGCCGACAGCCCGATGCCGTTGATCATCGCCGACTGCAGATAATCCGAGACCACCGGCACCGGCCCCAGGAACGCATCGGCCTGGCCGGAAAGCACCTGACTGACCGCTTCGCCTATGTTTTCGACCGCGACCGGCGTAAAGCTCTCGACCGGATCCAGCATGGGGTATTGATTGAGATCGCCATCAATGACCGCGATCCGACCGCCTTCCAGGTCCGACAGGCTCCGAATTGCGACATCACCGGCACTGACGAACAGGCCGTAGGTGAGCGTCATCAACGGTTCGCTGTAGCGTTTGCCCGGCGTTATCTGGGCGTTGGGCAGGCGGGTGGTCAGGACGGCATCGGTCTCGGGCTCCGGGTCATCGTCGGCGCGCAGGGTCACCGGATTCAAGGGCACCCCGAGCTTGTCGGAGAGCCGCGCCAGGTAGTCGATGTAAGTTCCCGCCAGGGTGCCGTCACCGGTATCGAAAATCAGCGGGACCTGGCCGACATGGACACCAATGCGAAAACTGTCCTGCTCCGAAAGCCATGCCAGTTCAGCGCTGCCAAGCACCGGCGCTGGCGATGGCTGGGGTGGATCTGCGCGAAGCGGGGATTGAAACAGCGCAAGCAGGCAGCATAGTAAGAAGGGAAGGATGACCTTCACTGGATATCCTCAAGGGTTCCGCTACATTTCAGGGAACAATACCTGCAAACGACCGTGATTTCATTCAGGCAACCGCCAATCAGGAGAACTGTATCCATGGATACAAGCAAGCACACGCTCAGTACCCTTTTCGAACAGCTCGGCCTGGCAGCCGACGAAAAGAGCATTGAGGACTTTGTGGCCAGATACTCGCCACTGCCCCGGGAAATTGCGCTTCAGGATGCCCCGTTCTGGTCGGAAAGCCAGTCTCACTTTCTGGAAGAGGGCCTGGAAGAGGATAGCGACTGGGCGGAGGTCATCGACGAACTCGACGCCCGCATGCGTCACTGACCCGCCCCATCTGCACTGATGTGAACCCGATCCCGACCGGCGTCCTTGGCCAAATACAGGGCTCGGTCGGCACGATCGAATACCGTTTCCTCCGAATCTCCCGCCCCGAAAGACGCCAGCCCGGCCGAGAACGTCACCGTGACCGGCTCACCGCTGAAATGAAACGGCAGATTACCCACATGTTGCCGAAGCTGATCCATCGCCACTTTGGCGGCATCCGGCGCGGTTTCCGGAAACAGCAGCACAAACTCCTCGCCACCAAACCGGGCAATAAAATCCGTGGCCCGGAGCCGCTCGCTGAGCTCCCGGGCCACCAACTGGAGCACCCGGTCGCCGGCCTTGTGGCCGTAGGAATCGTTGATTCGTTTGAAAAAATCGATATCAAGCACGCCAATCGTCAATGACGCCTGGTAGCGCTGCCAGCGATTGAACTCGAAGGACAGGCGTTCCTGCCAGGCTTCCCGGTTTGGTAACTGGGTCAGCAAATCGGTCATTGCCCGCTGGCGTTCACGGCGGACTTCGTTCTGGACCTGCTCGGAGTGGGCCTCCATGGCCGCCACTTTTTCCTGCATGGCCTTGAGCTGTTCCGACAGGGCCTTCTCCCGCTCTGTCTCCTGCTCACGAAACCGCCCCATTGCCTGGCCAATGGACGACAGGTGCTGACTGACCGAGTCTTTCAGTTCCTGCAGATCTTCACTGTCCCGAAGCTGCGAGCCCGCCCGTTCCAGTTGCTGTCGAATTTCACGATCCAGCGTTTCGGAAGCCGTCAGTCGGTTCGACTGCGCCGACGACTGCTCCGAAAAATGGCTCCGAAGCACCTCAAGCCGCTCATCAAGCCGCTTCAGGAAGGCCTCGAATTCGCGCTGGCTACGCGTGACGGCCGCGATCACCAGTTCGGCAACATGGTTCAGACCTTCCCGCAGCTCGGTCCAGTCATTGCTCGATAGCAACGCCTGTTGCAGGGACCGGGCGCGGGTCTCGGCAGCCGGCTCGAGGGTCACGTTGTTGAGCAGTTGCCCCAGCAGCTGACCAACGCGCCGGGCTATCCGCAGCCGCTGGGTATTATCAGCCAGGTCCTGATCGTCCCCAGGAACATTCGGAGTGTCTCCGGAACCGGAGGCAGGAGCGACGGCCGCCGATTCCCGGTTCTCCCGAACGCTGACTGGAGCAGGCTGTTCGTCAAGCAAGGCCACCTGACGGTCGATCTGTTCCTGCAACTCCCGCCAGGCATCAACATCCACGTTTTTCTTGCGCAGGTCCTTACGTACCTGCGCCAGCAGCCGGTCCAGTTCCGGGGTCTGCCCCTCCGAAGCCAGGCTCGTGCGCACCAGCATCCGCTCCAGGGTGTTGCGTTCAACCTTCCATTGCTGTTCCCGGATGTCCGCCGACTCCAGCTCCTGAAGGTACTTGTCCTTCCAGGACTGATCCGATGCCATTGAGCGCTCCCGAATTGCCTTTGCTAACCACATAGTCGTGTTTTCGAATCCCGTGACCGGCTATTCGCCGGCACTGTCTTGCTTACGATGCTGACCATGATACCGATGACGACGGGCTCTGGGGTGACTCTGATCATAAACCCGGGCCAAATGTTGAAAATCCAGATGGGTGTAGACTTGCGTTGTGGCGATGTCGGCATGGCCGAGAAGTTCCTGGACGGCCCTCAGGTCACCACTGGATTCCAGCATGTGGCTGGCGAAGGAGTGGCGCAGCAGGTGGGGATGGAGTTTCTGGTCAGCCCCTTTGGCGAGTCCCCAGCGGTTGAGACGCGACTGGATACTGCGATGGCTCAGGCGGTCACCACGCTGACTGACAAACAGGGCCTGTTCGGTATCCGGCGCCAGACCGGCCCGCAGCGGCAACCAGGCCTGAACGGCGGAACGGGCCTTGCGGCCCACAGGCAAAATCCGCTCTTTACCGCCCTTACCCATGACCCGGACCTCGCCGCCCTGGAGATCCACTGAATCAAGATCCAGGCTGGCCAGCTCGGACAGCCGCAGCCCCGAGGAATACATCAGTTCAAACATGCACAGGTCGCGGGTTTCCAGCGGATCGTCCGGGCTGGCGTCGAGCAGATGAGTAAGCTGGTCGACATCGGCCACCTTGGGCAGGCGGCGGGCGCTCTTGGGAGCCCGGATATCAAGCGCGGGATTGTCGCTGGCCAGACGCTCCCGCAACAAGTACTGGTAAAAACGACGAATGGCCGACAGGTGCCTGGCAATGCTGCGACCACTGAGCCCATCGCGACTCAGTCGTGCCACATATCGGCGCAGGTCATGGTTGGACACGGTCTGCCACTGATTCTGCTGATCCTGGCACAACCACTGTACAAGACGCAGCAGGTCACGGAGGTAGCTGTCACAGGTACGGGGGGAATGGCGTTTTTCCGAGGCGAGATGAGCGATGAAGGCGTCCAGTGGAGCGGTCAGGCTTGCTGGCGGCTCCACAGACACGGTCATTTCCGGCACCCTAGCGGGACTCCGTGGCGATGTCGGCCACCGGGGCCGCTCCGGTGTGGCGCTGAACCATGGGCGGAAGCAGGCGGCTCAGGGTGTCGCTGATGTAGCTCAGAAACAGGGAGCCCATGCTCTGATCAAAGTAAGCCGGCTGGCAGCTGCCGACGGCGAATACCCCGACCAGATCATTGCTACGCAGTGGCACCAGGGCAACCGAGGCAATCGGTTCCTCCCGGTCCGGGAACAGAAACTGCCGCTCGCTTTCCCGGAACTGGCCACAGACGGCGCGACTGCCTTCCAGAAGGCTACCCAGACGCTCGCGGGCTTCGTCCGGGCGGACCACATGAAGTGCCCCCTGGGACGGGTCCGGCAGAGGGACATCGGTAAACAACAGGACCGAAGCCGCATCAAGTCCGAAATCCCCCCGGATGCTGTCGTCGATCGCCGACGCCATATCGTTGAGGGTACGGGCTTCAATCACGTTCATCAGGAGGCGCTTGCTCTTCTCGAACAGCCGGTCGTTCTGGCGGGCAATGGCAACCAGTTCCACCAGCTCCCGACGCAAGGTGTCCCGTTGTTCACGGAACAGATGCACCTGACGCTCCACCAGCGAGATCGCACGGCCACTGTCGTGGGGCAGGGTCAGACTGCGAAGCAGTTCATCCTGATCCACAAAGAAATCGGGGTTGTCCCGCAGGTACTCTGCCACCTGCTCCCGGCTGAGCTCTCCGGCCTTCTGGCGGGCCGTTTGGTCTGTCATCGCGCTCTCCTGACTGTCAGGACCGTTGTTTGGTTGGTCTACTGTTTCGCCGACGACGTCCCTGATGATCGCCGGGTAACCGCAACTGCCCCTCAAAGACGCTCGTTGCAGGGCCTTCCATCATAACAGGGGCACCCTCACCCTGCCATTCAATCACCAGCCGGCCGCCGCGCAACTCCACCTCGACCCGGTGGTCCAGCAGGCCCCGCAGGCAACCTGCCACCACGGCAGCGCAGGCGCCGCTGCCACAGGCCAGGGTCTCGCCCGAACCGCGTTCGAACACTCTCAGTCGGACGTGGGTGCGATCAATAATCTGAAGAAAACCGATGTTGGCCCGAGCCGGGAAGCGGGGGTGATTTTCCAGCCTCGGCCCCAGGCTCTCCACTGGGGCGGTATCCACGTCGTCCACCAACAGAACGCCATGGGGGTTGCCCATGGACAAGGCGCTCAGCTCCACGGTGGTGCCGTTGACGTCAACGGTGTAGACCTCCTTCCGACGATCGGCGGCAAACGGAATGGCTGGAGGATTCAGTTCCGGAACCCCCATATTGACCATGACCAGGCCGTCCTTACCCACCCGCAACTCGATCACACCTTTGGCGGTCTGAACCCGGATGACCTTCTTGTTGGTGAGGCGCTGATCCCGGACAAAACGTGCAAAACAGCGGGCTCCGTTACCACATTGCTCAACCTCGGAGCCGTCGGCATTGAAGATGCGGTAGCGGAAATCCACGTCCGGCAACCCGGGCGGCTCCACCACCAGCAACTGGTCAAAACCGATACCGAAATTCCGGTCCGCCAGCTCGCGGATCATGTCCGGGCTCAGGCGAAACGGCTGGCTGATGGCATCAACCACCATGAAATCGTTTCCGAGACCGTGCATCTTGGTGAACCGCACGGTTGCGCCCTGGCCTCGTCGCTGCTGCCCCATATCCTGCGCTCCGCTCATTCCGGCAGACAACTCTCGGGAGCAATCTGGTCTTCGAGGGTCTCGCGACGACGAACCACGTGCACCTGATCGCCATCCACCATCAACTCCGGTGGCCGGTTGCGGCTGTTATAGTTCGAACTCATGACAAACCCGTAGGCGCCGGCAGAACGAACCGCCAGCAGGTCACCGGCCTGCAGGCGAAGCTGACGATCCTTGCCAAGAAAATCACCCGTTTCACACACGGGACCAACCAGATCCCAGGATTTCTCCTCGCCCTTCTGGTGCGGGGTCACCGGCACAATCGACTGCCAGGCACTGTAGAGCGCCGGGCGAATCAGATCGTTCATGGCGGCGTCGATAATGGCGAAGTTCCGGTGTTCCGTGCACTTCAGGAATTCGACGCGGGTGACCAGGATGCCAGCGTTAGCGGCGATGGAACGCCCGGGCTCCATAATCAGCTCGAGCTCCCGGTCACCCAGGCGTTCGGCCAAGGCCGTGACGTAATCCGATGGCTGGGGCGGTTGCTCCTGGTCATAGGTAACGCCGAGGCCTCCGCCCATGTCCAGATGGCGAATGTGAACACCCTGTTCCGCGAGCACATCGATCAGGGCCAGGACCCGGTCCAGAGCGTCGAGAAAGGGGGATACCGAGGTCAGTTGCGAGCCGATGTGGCAATCAACGCCCTTGATGTCCAGGTTGGGCATGGCGGCTGCCCGGGCATAGACAGCCGGTGCCTCGGCAATATCGATTCCGAACTTGTTCTCTTTCAGGCCGGTGGAAATGTAGGGATGGGTGCCGGCATCGACGTCCGGATTTACCCGCAGGGAAACCGGGGCTCGAACGCCCAGTTCACCAGCCACGGCATTGAGACGGTCCAGTTCCGTATCGGATTCCACGTTGAAGCAGCGCACACCCGCTTCCAGGGCGCGCTTCATTTCCCACTCCTGCTTGCCGACACCGGAGAACACGACCTTGCCGGCCTCACCGCCGGCGCGCAGCACCCGCTCCAACTCACCGGCGGAAACGATATCGAAGCCAGCACCCAGGCGGGCCAGCACATTGAGGACCGCCAGGTTACTGTTGGCTTTTACCGCGTAGCAAACCAGATGCGGCCGGCCCTTGAGGGCATCGTCATAGGCCCGGTAATGCCGTTCCAGGGTAGCCCGGGAATAGACGTAGGCGGGCGTTCCGAAACGCTCGGCAATGGCAGAGACAGGCACATCCTCGGCAAACAGTTCGCCGTTGCGGTAGTTGAAGTGGTCCATGAGTTTCCTGATTCGTTATACGGGGCCAGAAGGCGACGCGTTACTCGCCGACATCCTCATCGTCGCGTACATCCCGGCTTCCGGGCTCGGCCGTTGCCGCTGTGGCACGGGCAGAGACTCCCGGATCCTCCCGGTACAGCGGGCCTTTCTGGCCACAGCCACTCAGTGCCACCAACACCATCAGACCGGCGAGCCAAACCTTTACCGCGCGCATTCTTGCTACCCCTGAGTTTACCATGGCGGAAGTATACCTGAGACCCCGCCCACGCGGCGAGGACACTAACGGTCACTATGCAGGGCCCGGTTCAGGGCCTGTTCGAGCACGGAGCGGTAGTAGAGATACTGGCTGGTCTGGATGTCCTGTTGATAGACCTGGGGATCCAGATCGTGCGGCAGGTGTACATCGGTCAGGTAAACCGGATAGGTCTCGTGATTCTGTCGCTGGGAGCGAATGTAATGGGCGACAGCCGGGATCAGCTGATCGCCATATTCCTGCACCGTGAATTCCTGCTCACCGCAGAAAATATCGAACCGGACCCGGCTGCCGCCTTCCTGCACACCCACCGCCTGAACCTCAAGACCCGGCAGGGGCACACCTGAATCAGTGTCCGGGCGGAGCTCGGTGCGCCAATGACCATCACGGTGCACGACTTCCTGACACTGCACACCCGCCAGCACGGTCGGAACATCACTGTGGCGGAGCATGCGGCGCTCCATGAGATTCTCCAGAAAGCGCAGCAGGGGCACCATCAGGTAACGCCGGTTGCCCACAGCCTGCTCCCAGCCCGAAAGCGAACCCAGCTCGTCAACCACCCAGATCCGCGCCCGGTCACCGCGGACGCAATAGAACACCTGTATATTGTCCGGTTCGCTGGCCTGGGAGACTGCCCTCAGGGCCGGATTCTCCGGGATTGCATGGCGGTCGAACACCACCGGCAGATAACGCTTCTGCGGCAGGGCAAGGTGCTCCATCAACGCACTGAAACTGTCCAGGGCCACGAACCCGGGTTCACGACCATTGAACTGGAGCAGAAAATAACGCCGATCCATTTCAATCACATAGCGCAACGGGTGGGGCCCAACGCCGCCCGCAAAAAACCGGCGCAAGACGTCACTGAACAGCTCCTGAACCCGTCGGGCGATGGCGGCGCCATGGCCCCGATTATGACCATGAACCCTGATACCGGGGATCGCTGATGGGTTACCGGCCACCGACGCCAACACGTTCTTGAGGCACTGCACCAGGGTGTCGCCTGCGGCATAGTGCTGGAGACTCACCTCGTGCCAGCTATTAAAGGTAATCTGGTCGATGGTCACCACAAGATTCTCCCGGCCCCCGCTGAAGCCGAGGGAATCATGCCGGGCGCTGAGCTTGTGCAGCCCTTTTTCCGTCAGATGGGCCTGTGGATCGACCCCGACATTCACCAGCAACAGGTTGCGCAACGGGCGGACGCCTTGGGAGAGCGCTTCCCGGTCCGCCGGCTCGATCGGAAACGGAAGAAAGCCGGACAGGGCTTCCAGCATTTCCCGCAACTCACTGACCGACGCCACGGTCTGGCCGGCCCGCACGTTCAGTCGGGTAGACCGGGACAGCAGACCATTGCAATAACACCACACCATCAGTTCGGTCAGGTTGCCGGAACGGCGGATGACTGGCTGCCAGAAAGCGTCGGCGGGATCCTCCAGATCCCGGTAAAGGAGCCAGCCGTTGCCATCGCTACCCTGTTCCGACTGGTGGTGAAAGGCCAGGTTCTCCTCCACCAGTGACGGTGCGAGGCCGGGATTGATCTGCTCAATCTTGCCGGCCTTACGTTGAAAGGCGGCATAGAGCTTGCGCCCCAGAAGGTTAATATCCCCGACACTGATGGCTGACCGGGTTCCGTGATCCCGGGCCATCTTCGACAACAACCGGTAACTGTGGGTCAGTTCGGCCACGATGAGCCGGCGTAGGCTGGTAACGGCCTCGGCTCGCCAGCGGTGACGATTGTCCAGCTCGTCCAGGGTCTGCTCAGGCCACTGCCAGCGCTGCACCAGCTGCGTCAGCAGGCGGACACGCCACTGCTCCGGGGCCGATTCAGTACGGGTCAGCGGAAGCCCTGCTTTCAGATACAGGCTGCGCCGAACCAGATCGAGCCGCCCCGACATCGACGGATCTGACAGCCAGTCTTCCAGACGGTGGTACAACATCAGATACGGATCCAGTCCATCGGCATCGGTTTCGCCCCGGAACACCGCTCGTTTGAACACACTCGACAACAGCGGCTGGTCCTTGGCCTGGGCATAACATTCGATCAGCAACAGCTTGAGGATCGATTTCCAGGGTGCATCGATGCCCTTGTACAGCTGCCATACTCCCGCCCCGAGGAACTCCTCGTCGGGAATGGCTGCCACCGGGCCAAAATCAATGTACTCATCCCCCCGGACAAAGCGGCAATCCACGAGCTGGCGCATGCACTCGTCGTAGCGGGATTCACAGTCCGCAGGAATCAACCACCACATGGGGTAACGGCCGCCCAGGTGGATACTGGTCCGGTAGAACTCGTCGAGCAGCAAGTAATGTTGCGCACTGCCACAGTTTTCACCGGTCACCTCGGCGCGCTGTCTGCCCGCACGCCAGTCCTCCGCGCAGAAAACAAACACGTGCAGTTCGACGCCGAGCGATGCCGCCCACTCCGACAGCTTTTCCGCCTTCCGCTCCAGACAAAGAATCCCCCGCTCCGGCAGATCACTCCGGTGGCACAACCACAGATCCAGATCACTGGCCACCGAATGCCCGAGCGTGCCCGGGCTGCCCATCAGAAACAGAGCATCCAGATCCGGCCGGCGCTTGCCCTCGTTGCGTACGCTGAAGGTTCGCGCCAGACGACGTGCAGCATTGAGAGTCGCGGACAGTGGCCGGTAATGGCTCAGTCCGTAGGGGCAGTCAGAGTCGATGTACCCCGGCAGCGCGGGATGGTTGGTGTGAAACACCAGGGGCAGCACTTCCAGAACGATCCGCTGGCGGTAGGTCAATGCCGAACACGCCCGCTCCCAGCGCTGCTGGTTGACCGAGAGAAACCGGTCCCGCAGACGACGCAGGGTCTTGCGATCTATACCCTCTTCGAAATCCAGGGCAATCGGGGCAACATGGGCGGTCAAGGCAACTCCGGGGAGAGGTTCTTTTCGGTCTCGGTATCAGTATGATGGACGCATCGTGGCAAAACCGACAAAAAAATAAAAGCGGAGCCGGCACGTTCCGGGCGACCTGCAGAATCATACCGAAGAAGACCGAGGCGTACCCGTTGTGAAAGAATTCGTCATCCGTCGTTACCGTTCCGATCAGCCCAGGGGGTCTGAACGCAGCGCCCTGCTGCGTATCGATGACGAGGGCAAAGTGCTGTTTGCCGACCGCCACGCCGAATCCGTGCTCGGATATGACGCCAGCGAGCTGGAGAGCCAGCCGGTCCACCGGATTCTGGCGTCCCGACAGGACGATCCCTTTGCCCCGACCAACCGCCACCGGATCGAACGGGGGCAGGATGCCCTGGTCACCTTCCGGCACAAGGAAGGTTTTTTCTACACCGCCTCCCTGAGCCTGCGCCTGAACATGCGGGATTCCGACAAGGCGGCCAGCGCCAGCATCAGCCAGCGTGACAACAGCGCCATGGATCCGCGTCTCCTGAAATCCGCCGAGGACAGCGCTGCGTTCGGGATCTGGGAGCTGGACACCCAGACCAATGAAATGACCTGGACCGAGGGTGTTTTCCGGTTGCTGGAGCTGCGTCCGGACTCTGACATCACACCCGAACAGGCCCTGTTCTACTGCCAGGCTGGCCAGAACCGGGTTCGTGCATTGTTCCGGCGGTGCATTCGAACGGGTGAGCCCTTTTCCCTGGAGCTGAACCTGCTTACCGCACGCCAGAATATCCGGCGGGTCACGCTGAACGGCCGGGCCCTGAAAAACGGCAACCGGATCCAGCGGCTGGGGGGATGCGTGGTGGACCAGACGCCGGTGATGCATCGCGATCAGGCTCGTCAGCACGCGGAGCAGATACTGACCGCAACCACGCTGGCAACACCGGATTTGGTTGCAGCCGTCGATCGTAACCTGAAGCTGCTGCACTGCAACCAGCCCTTCTGCCACCAGTTTGCCAATGTCTTCGGCGTGACCCCGAAACCCGGTGACGACCTGAAACACCTGCTGCCGGACCACCCCAACGAACGCCGGCTCATCGAACGGCTCTGGCAGCGGGCGTTCGACCGGGATAGCTTCGTGGTGGAGATGCCACTGGCCCAGCAGAACCGGGAACTGCCGGTTTACGAATTTCATTACCAGCGGCTGACCAACGGTCAGGGTGACGTTATCGGTGCGGTGCATGTGGCCCGCGACATCAGCCAACGCGTCAATCACGGGGCCAGCAGTGAGTACCGCATCCGTCATGACCCGGTCACCGGGCTGATGAACCGTCGTGCCTTTATCGCCCGACTGCTACGCACCCTGGAACAGAAAACCCATCGGGAATCCTGCGACAGCCTGCTGTACCTCGATCTGGATGAGTTCGAGCGCTTCAACGACCTGGCCGGCAGCGGCACCTGCGACCGCTACCTCCGCGAACTGGCCGGCAACCTTGGCATTCGCGTGCGCCAGCGGGATGCCCTGGCGCGGCTGTCCGGTGACACCTTTGCCCTGCTGATCGAGAATTGCCCCGAACCCAGGGCCCGGAAGATTGCCGAGGACATCCTCCAGCTGATCGGCGAGTTCGTTTTTGAATGGCAGGGCCATTCACTGCAGACCACGGCGTCGGGCGGCCAGTTGTTGATGGACAACGAGGTACCCAGCGACCCGGAACAATTACTCAGCCAGGCCGCAGATCTCTGTCACACGGCCAAGACCTCGGGGCGCAACCGCATCCATACCGCCCGGGCCCTGGCCCTTCAGACCGACGAGACGACTGCAAATCAACAGGTCGAACTGATCCGAAAGGCCCTGGACAACCAGAACCTCATCCTTGCCTTCCAGGCACTCAAACCGGTTGCCAGCGTCACCTGGGGGGATCACATCGAGATCCTGTGCCGGGTACCCGGCGATGGGGTGAATCAGGATGAGCTTCGCCCGGACCAGTTCCTGCCGATCGCCGAACGGTTCGATCTCGCCAAACGTCTGGACCGGCAGGTCATCCGCCAGACGCTGACCTGGCTCGACAACCACCGACTGCTGGAGCCCCGTCTCAAGTACTGTGGTTTCAATCTGTCCCTGGCCAGCGTTCTCGATGATACTTTCGCGGACTTCCTGGAAAACGAGCTACTGGACTCACCGTTTGCTCCGGAATGCTTCTGCCTGGAGATTCGCGAAGCCCACGCCTCCCAGTACCCGGACGACGTCACGGTGTTGTGTGACGCCCTGCACCGGATCGGATGTCGGGTTGCCCTGGACGGTGCCGGGGCCTCGGTAGAAAGTTACAGTCTGGCGGCAAAACTGCCGGTCGATATCATCAAACTGGATCGGCGGATGATGCAGCACCTCGAAGATGATCCGGTACAGCAGGTAATGGTCGAGGCCCTGCACCGCATTGCCGAAGTGGCAGGCAAGAAAACCGTGGCAACATTTATTGAAAGCGATAACACACTCAGCAAGGTGAGGACCCTGGGCATTCACTACGGCCAGGGATTCAGGCTGTCACGCCCCCAACCACTGGCCGAGCTGACCCCGGCGGCGGTGAACCTGACCACCGGACGCATCGGCGGCTAGCCGAGGCGCCCAGAGGCCGGCAAAACCGGATCAGGCCAGCTGTTTGCGGGCCCGATCCACGGCCGCCCGGACCTGGTCGGGAGCCGTGCCACCCAGATGATCCCGGGCCTGCACGGAGCCTTCGAGGGTGAGGACATCGAACACGTCCTCGCCGATCACGTCAGAAAACTGCTTGAGCTCGTCCAGGGTCATGTCGGACAGATCGCGCCCCTCGGCCACGCCAAACGCCACCGATTTGCCCACGATTTCATGGGCATCGCGGAACGCCACGCCCTTCTTGACCAGGTAGTCGGCCAGATCGGTGGCCGTGGAAAAGCCCCGCTTGGCCGCAACCCGCATGTTGTCAGCCTTGGCGCGAATCGCGGGGATCATGTCGGCGTAAGCCTTGAGGCAGCCTTTGATGGTATCGACAGTATCGAACAGCGGCTCCTTGTCCTCCTGGTTGTCCTTGTTGTAGGCCAGCGGCTGGCTTTTCATCAGGGTCAGCAGGCTGATCAGGTGCCCGTTAACCCGACCGGTCTTGCCCCGAACCAGCTCAGGCACATCCGGGTTTTTCTTCTGGGGCATGATCGACGAGCCGGTGCAGAACCGGTCCGGCAGGTCAATGAAGTCAAACTGGGCGGAGGTCCACAGCACCAGTTCCTCACTGAAACGCGACAGATGGGTCATCAACAGGGCCGAGAAACTGCAGAACTCGATGGCGAAGTCACGATCACTGACCGAATCAAGCGAGTTCTCGGTCGGCCGGTCAAAACCCAGCAGTGCCGCCGTCATCTGCCGGTCGATCGGATAGGTGGTGCCCGCCAGCGCGGCGGCCCCCAGGGGCATGACGTTCACACGCTTACGGCAGTCCTGCAGACGCTCGGCATCACGCACCAGCATCTCGTACCACGCCAGCAGGTGGTGGCCGAAGGTCACGGGCTGGGCCGTCTGCAGATGGGTAAAGCCGGGCATGATGGTATCCGCTTCCCGCTCGGCCAGATCCAGCAGGCCCGTCTGCAGGCGCGTCAGTTCCTCGGCAATCACATCAATCTCGTCGCGCAGGTACAGGCGAATATCGGTGGCCACCTGGTCGTTACGGCTCCGGCCGGTGTGCAGTTTCTTGCCCGTGATGCCAATGCGATCGGTCAGGCGGGCTTCGATGTTCATGTGAACGTCTTCCAGACTCACCGACCATTCGAAGGTACCAGCCTCGATGTCGGCCTTGACGCCATTCAGGCCCTCGATGATGGTGTCGCGCTCTTCGTCGGTCAGTACACCCACGGCGGCCAGCATGGTGGCGTGCGCGATCGAGCCGGTAATGTCGTGGTGATAGAGACGCTGGTCAAAGCCCACAGACGCCGTAAAGCGCTCCACGAAGGCGTCGGTTGGTTCGCTGAAGCGTCCGCCCCAGGGTTTTTCGGAGGTTGTGGTCTGGTCAGGCTTATTCTGATCCGTCATGGTCTATCTTTCCTGCTGACAGCCCGGCATCATCTGGCGGGAATTGGGTACATTGAACGTGGCGGGAGTATAGCATTCTGACCCGTGTAAAGGAGCCACCCCTGAACGGCGACAAAGGTGTAACAGTCAACGAGTTCTTCGTGCCGGACCTGTGCCGGGTGCGGGCGGTGTTCATGCTCCTGATCACCAGCGAACTGTTTGTTCTGGTGCTGGCCATTGTCCAGGCAAACGCGGGCTGGATTGACTGGAACTACTTCGGCCTGCTGTCGCTGTTTGTGCAGTGGACCACGCTCACCAGTGCCGCCCTGATCTGCCTGCTGCGACGCCGTCTGGCTCGAATGTCGGTGGCCCGGGCCACGCTCAGCATCGTCGCCATTGTCCTGCTGGACGTTCTGGCCTTCAGCCTGTTTGCCGACAGCGTTTTGCACCCCCAGGCCGGCGTTGCGGTCTGGCAGGGCATCGCCAAGAAACTGCTGCTGGCCCTGCTGATCGCCCTGATGGTGCTTCGCTACTTCTACCTCCAGCACCAATGGCAGCAGCAGCGGGAAGCGGAAATGCAGTCACACCTGACGGCACTGCAGGCCCGTATCCAGCCCCACTTCCTGTTTAACAGCATGAACACCATTGCCAGCCTGATCGCGGTCAATCCCGATCAGGCCGAGGAAGCCGTGCTCGACCTGTCGGAACTGTTCCGCGCCAGCCTGCGCACCGTCGATCAACTGATCCCCCTGGCCCGGGAACTGGACCTGTGCCAACGCTACCTGGCCATCGAGGCGCTGCGCCTGGGTGATCGGCTGACCCTTGACTGGCAGATCGACCCCGGACTGGATCAGCAGGCGATCCCGCCCCTGACCCTTCAGCCCCTGGTGGAGAACGCCATCTACCACGGCATCCAACCCAGACCCGACGGCGGCACCGTGCGGGTGGAGGCACAGGCCAGGGGCGATTTTGTATACTTGCTGGTGCAAAATCCGAAACCGGATCACAACGACCGTCAGCATGAGGGTAACCGCATGGCGCTGGCGAACATCCAGTCACGCCTGCAGGCACTGTTTGGCGAACCCGCGGTGCTCAAGCACAGCCACCACAACGACATATACACGGTGACCCTGCGACTGCCGCGCCAGAGTGCCAATTCGCAAACCACGACAACCACAAGGATCTGATCACCTGACATGTCCAGCACACCCTCATCCACCCGCAGTATCCTGATCGCCGACGACGAACCGCTTGCGCGGGAACGTTTGCGGCGCCTGGTGGATGCCCTGCCCGGCTACCAGGTCTGCGGCGAAGCGGCGGACGGCGATGCCGCGCTGAAGCAGGTGGCGGACCTGGAGCCCGACATCCTGTTGTTGGATATCCGGATGCCGGGTATGGACGGCATGGAGGCGGCGGCCCGGCTGGGGCAGCTGACCAACCCGCCAGCCCTCGTCTTCTGCACGGCCTACGACCACTACGCGATCCAGGCGTTTGACGTTCAGGCCACCGCGTACCTGCTCAAGCCGGTGCGCAAGGAGGCCCTGGCGGATGTGCTGGAACGAGCCGGACGGGTGAACCGGGTCCAGCTGCAGACCCTGACGGAGCTGAGCACCGAGGACGACGAACAGCTGGCCGTGCGCACCTATCGCGGCACCGAACTGATCGACCTTGCGGACATACTTTACTGCGAGGCGGACCAGAAGTACGTCACCCTTCACCATGCCAACGGCGAAACGGTCTGCGATTACACCCTGAAGGAACTCGAGAACACTTACCCGCGCCATCTGCTTCGCATTCACCGGCATACGCTGGTGGGTGTCCGCTTCGTCCAGGCCCTGAAACGCACATCGGATGGCCAGAGCCTGGTGGCGTTGCGGGATGGCCAGGGTGAGCTCCCGGTCAGCCGGCGCCATGCAAGCAGCGTGCGCCAATGGCTGCAGGAACACCAGCCAGGCTAATCCCGCCCCTCGGGATACCCGGACATCCACGGCGGGACTTTTTTCCTGTCACAAGGTAACCTTGGCGGACATTTTTCGAACCGACAGTGAGTGTCATGTCAAAACGTACCCTTCGCATCGCAACCCGCAGCAGTGCCCTGGCACTGTGGCAGGCAGAATTCATCAAGGCCGAGCTGGAACGCCTGAACGACAATGTCGACGTCGAGCTGGTCAAGATCAAAACCCAGGGCGACAAGATTCTGGACGTTCCGCTGGCCAAGATTGGCGGCAAAGGCCTGTTTGTGAAGGAGCTCGAAGAAGCCATGCTGGATGGCCGGGCCGACCTTGCTGTGCACTCCATGAAGGACGTCCCCATGGCGTTTCCCGAGGGCCTTGGCCTCGTCGCCATCTGCGAGCGCGAGGATCCCACCGACGCCTTCGTCAGCAATAACTACGACAACGTCGATGCCCTGCCGGATGGCGCCGTGGTTGGCACTGCCAGCCTGCGTCGCGAAGCCCAGCTGCGGGCCTATCGGCCGGATCTGGAGATCCGGGTTCTGCGGGGCAATGTGAACACCCGTCTGGGGAAACTGGACGCCGGCGATTACGACGCCATCGTGCTCGCCAGCTCCGGTCTTAAACGCCTCGGCTTCCACGACCGGATCCGCTACTGCCTGCCGGACACCGTATCCCTGCCAGCCGTCGGCCAGGGTGCCCTCGGTATTGAATGTCGACTTGACGACAGCGACCTGCGCAACATGCTGGCCGCCCTCAACCACAAAGACACCTGGGACCGAGTGAGCGCCGAACGCGCCCTGAACCGTCGCCTTGAAGGCGGCTGCCAGGTCCCCATTGCCGCCTACGCCCTGCTCGAGGACGAACATACGCTCTGGTTGCGGGGCCTGGTCGGCGCCGTCGACGGCACTCAGATTTTCCGGGTGGAAGGCCGTGCCCCGAGAGGCGAAGGGGAACGTCTTGGCCGGGAACTGGCTGAAGACCTGCTGGCGCTGGGCGCCGACAAGGTGCTGGCTGAAATCTATGGCCACACCCCACGCTGAGCTAACCGGGCTTGACGGCCGGCGCATTCTGATCTGCCGGCCCGAACCCGAAGCGTCCCGCCTGGCTGAGCGTTTCCGCGCTGCCGGCGCCGACGCCCGGGTGTTTTCTCTGATCAACCGGACCCCCCTGCCGGAAACGCCTGAACGGCGTACGCTGATCCTCAATCTTGATCAGTTCACCCACATCATCACCGTAAGCCCTTACGCCGCTCGCCTCTTGCTGGACGAGCTCGATACCTGGTGGCCGCAGATCCCCTCAGGCATCCGCTGGTATGCCGTCGGGGCCGGGACGGCGGCGGTACTGGCCGACCAGGGACTGAGTATTCGTAAGCCCGCCTCGGGCTGGACCAGTGAGGCCCTGCTGGCGCTGCCGTCGCTGACGCAGGTGGACGGTGAACGGGTGCTGCTGGTTCGGGGTGAGGACGGCCGCGAGCTGATTCGAGAAACCCTCGAAGCCCGGGGCGCCCGAGTCTCCCTGCTGCCGCTGTATCAACGGACGGTGCCCGAGTACCCGCCGGAGCAGGTCCACCGCCTACTGGGCGAGTTTGCCCCGGAAGCCGTGATCACCCTGTCGGGCGAAACCTTGAACAATCTCATCGCACTATGTGCGAATAGCAGCCATAATCTATACGATAGGTTATTGATTGTTCCCGCAGAACGGATCGCCGAACAGGCACGCGCAGCGGGATTCGAGAATCCGTGCATACCAGGAAGCCTTGCCGATAACGACATCGTGGCCGCCGTTGCAGCGCAACTGAACGGTCAGGACGGTGGCTCCGGAAAAGCCAAGTAAGGACGCCCGTGACTGAGACAACAGACCAACTGCCCGCCACCATCTCCAAGGATTCGCCCGCACGCCAGAGACTCTGGCCCGTCTGGCTACTGGCCCTCATTGCACTGGCGCTTGCCATTGCACTGGCTCTCTGGAGCTGGCAACAGTGGAACAACCAGCAGGCGGTTCAGCAAGCGCTTGCCAACCTGCAGCAGGACACCTCGCAGCTGGAGGATCTCTACGGCGACCGGGGAAGCCAGCAAAGTCAGCGACTGCAGTCCCTGGAGCAGAAACTGGCAGCGCAACGGGAGCTGATTGCCACCCAGCAGCGCCAGATCGATCACAATGCCCGGGAACTGCTCGAAGCCGGCAACCGCACCCGAACCGACTGGCTCCTGGCCGAGGCGGAATACCTGCTGCGCATTGCCAACCAGCGACTGATGATCGAGAAAGACATTCGCGGCGCCCTGTCCGCCCTGCAGGCGGCCGATGAAGTGCTCAACGAGTCGGATGACATCGGCGTGTACCCGGTCAGGCAACAGCTGGCTCGGGAAATCCTTGCGCTCAAGGGCATCAGCGGAGTCGACCGCACCGGCCTCTACCTTCAACTGGAAGCCGCGATCGACAGCATCCATCAGCTCACCGATCAGGCCCTGATCAATGCCCAGGCTCCCGGCTTCATTGCGGAAGATGGCGGGGGTTCGGCCGACACCGACAGTGACGCCAACGCCCTGACCCAGGGCTGGGACGCCTTCAAAAGCACCCTGAAACAGGTGGTGGTGGTCCGCCGCCTGGATGAACCAGTCAAACCCCTGTTGTCTCCAGACCAGAGCGCCTACGCCCGCCTGAACCTCCAACTGATGCTGGAAGAGGCGGAAATGGCCGTCCTCCGGGGCAATCAGCCGCTGTTTGAGCGGGCGCTGGCCAAGGCCAGGAACACCATTGATAGCTGGTATGACGCCAGCAACACCCGGGTACTGGCGCTTTCCGAGACCCTGACCGAGCTGGCTGGCCGGAACGTGGATCCGACGCTGCCGGACATCAGCAAATCCCTGGATCTGCTCAAGGAGCGCCTGGCAGGCAGGCTTCAGGCTGACAACACTGACGACTCCGGCACCAAGAACAACGGTGGGACCGAAGGCAACGGAGGCGACGATTCATGATCCGTCTGCTGCTTATCGTCCTGCTGGCCCTGCTGATCGGTACCGGGCTGTCACTCGGACTGCAGTACGACCTGGGCTACATCCGCATCAGCCTGGGCCATTACCTGATTGAAACCAACTTCTGGGTGGGTCTGGCGTGCCTGGTGGCGGTGGTTATTCTGATTATTGTCAGCCTCAACCTGTTTCGCCGCTTTCGCCGGAGTACCGGTGTCATGGCCGGCTGGCTCGCCCGCGGCAACGAACGCCGTGCCCGCCGGCGTACCACCCAGGGACTGCTGGCACTGGCCGAGGGCAACTGGCCACGGGCCCGCAAGCTGCTGACGTCGGCCGCGGACAACGCGGATACGCCACTGATCAACTACCTCGCCGCCGCCCAGGCCTCGTTCGAATCCGGCGATCATGAAGCGGTCGATGAGCTTCTGCGCAAAGCCTTTGAAAGCACTCCGGGATCGGATATGGCCGTGGGCATCACCCAGGCCCAGCTGCAACTGGCCGGCAACCGCCTCGAACAGGCACTTGCCACCCTGGTGCGGCTGCGGAAGCAGTCACCGCATCATCCATTCGTGCTCAAGCTGTTGAAAAACACCTACCTGAGGCTGGAGGACTGGCGCGAACTGGCAAAACTGCTGCCGGAACTGCGCAAGCGCAATGTGCTTCCGGAAGAGGAATTTCACGAATTGCAGCGTCTGGTCTGGCACAACCTGCTGGAGAGTGCCGCCGAAGACTGCCGACGGCGGCAAAAAGAGGATCCGGACGCCTCCCTGGAACCCCTGACCCGTCTGTGGGACGAGTTGCCCGGCTACTTGCGCCGTGACGAGTACACCATCCGGGACTATGCCCGCCTGCTGGCGGATCTTGGCGACGAAGTCCAGACCGAAACGCTGCTCCGCAAGGTACTGCGCAATCACTGGAGCGACGAGCTGATCAACCTGTACGGTCGCATTCAGGGGCAGAAAGCGGACGAGCAATTGCTGCTGGCGGAGCAGTGGCTGAAGGACCGACCGAACAACCCGGAACTACTGCTGGCACTGGGCCGACTCAGCCTTCGCAACGAGCTTTGGGGCAAGGCCCGGGAATACTTCGAAACCAGCCTGCGCTTACGCCGCAGCCGGGAAACCCTGGCGGAGCTGAGCCGACTGAACGCCCACATGGGCCAGGAAGAGGTCAGTATCAGACTGATGATGCAGGGGCTGGCCAACGACAACGGACTGCCCGAACTGCCGATGCCAAAGGCCTGAGACAGGTTACCGGGCAGTCCTTCAGGCCTGCCCGGTGATCGCTCAGGTGCGCGGAGCGTACTCCAGCACATCTGAAAAGAAGGCGGCTTCCGGCAGGCCAGCATCGGTCAGCGCGTCCATCAGGGTATACACCATCGTAGGCGAGCCGCTGGCGTGCACTTCCACATTGCCCCAGTCCATGCCCGAGGCCAGCACCGCCCGCACGAGCTGATCGTGATGGCCACCCCAGTCATTGTCCTCATCGTCACCAACAACCGGCAGAAAGGTAAACGACGGCCAATCCTGCTCCCATTGCTGGGCCAGAGACCTCAGGTACATATCTTCATGGCGACGGACGCCCCAGTACAGCTTCACGGGCTGATCGTAGGACGTGCCCCGCAGGTAATCCACCAGGCTCTTCATCTGGGCGAATCCGGTTCCGGCCGCCACCAGCAGCAGGGGCCTGGCAGGCGCCGCCGCCAGACAGGCCTTGCCATGGGGCAACTCCAGAGTCACCTCTCCACCAGCGGTCAGGGCGTCTATCACCTTCTGGGCTGACACCCAGTCCGGCGAAGCCTGAATATGCAGTTCGATAGTCTGCTCGGACGGACTGCTGGCGATGGAGAAATAGCAGGGGTCGGCGTCGGGAAGATGCACCGACAGATACTGGCCGGCCTGGAAGGACAGCTCCCGACGGCGCGGGAGCTCAAGCTCCACGCGGAATACGTCGTGACTGATGGAGCGGACGTCCACCACCTTTGCCTGAAACTTGCGAGGCTGAATATTTCCGGCTGCCATAACGGCGTTCATCTCCAGTTCAAGGTCACCAAGCGCCCGACTTCTGCATATCATCAGGCGTTCGGTGACCGGAATCTTCTGTTGGTTTCGGGTGTTGACTACGACGCCGGCCAGTAACCGCGCTTCACAGATCTCACACACCCCGTTGCGACAGGCCGAGGGTACAGAAATACCCGCGCGGGCGGCCGCACTGAGCAGGTCATCCTCCGGGCAGGCGTCGTAGCTGAGCCCGGATGGCTTCAAAACGACCCGATACACTTCGTTGCCCCTATCACTCGGGGCGGGTAGGGCCGGTTTCAATGCCCAGGCTGTCCCAGAGTTCATCGACCCGCTGCTTGACGTCGTCGGTCATGGTGATGGGCGTGCCCCACTCCCGGTCGGTTTCACCCGGCCATTTGTTGGTAGCATCCATGCCCACTTTCGATCCGAGCCCGGACACCGGCGAGGCGAAATCCAGGTAATCGATGGGTGTATTCTCCACCAGTGTGGTATCCCTGGCTGGATCCATCCGGGTGGTCATCGCCCAGATCACATCTTTCCAGTCCCGGGCATTCACATCGTCGTCGGTGACGATGACGAACTTGGTGTACATAAACTGTCGCAGGAAGGACCATACCCCCATCATGACCCGTTTGGCATGGCCGGGATACTGCTTCTTCATGGTCACCACTGCAAGGCGGTAGGAACAGCCCTCGGGTGGCAGGTAGAAGTCGACAATCTCAGGAAACTGCTTCTGCAATATCGGGATAAACACTTCATTCAGGGCGACACCCAGAATGGCCGGCTCATCCGGCGGGCGGCCAGTGTAGGTGCTGTGGTAGATCGGATTCCTACGATGGGTAATCCGCTCGACTGTAAATACCGGGAACTGGTCGACCTCGTTGTAATACCCGGTGTGATCCCCGAAGGGGCCTTCCGGCGCCATATCGTCCGGGTAAATGAAGCCTTCGAGCACGATTTCAGCGCTGGCCGGCACCTGCAGATCACTCAAGCCGGCCTTAACCAGCTCAGTCCGGCTACCACGCAACAGCCCGGCAAAAGCGTATTCGGACAGGGTATCGGGCACCGGGGTCACCGCCCCGAGGATAGTGGCTGGATCTGCCCCCAACGCCACAGCGACCGGATACGGCTCACCGGGATTGGCCTTCTGGAATTCCTGGAAATCCAGGGCGCCACCGCGGTGACTCAGCCAGCGCATGATCAGCCGGTTACGCCCGATCACCTGCTGCCGGTAAATCCCCAGGTTCTGCCGCTCCTTGTGGGGGCCACGGGTAATCACCAACGGCCAGGTCACCAGGGGCCCGGCGTCACCCGGCCAGCAGTGCTGCACTGGAATCTGATACAGGTCCACCCGATCTTTCTCGATCACCACGTCCTGACAGGGCGCTGACCGGAGTACTTTTGGGCTCATCCGCATCACCTGGCGGAACAGCGGCAGCTTCTCGATGGCATCCCGGAAGCCCTTGGGAGGATCCGGTTCCTTCAGGAACGCCAGCAATTTACCGATATCCCGCAGTGCGGTGACATTGTCTTGGCCCATGCCCAAAGCCACCCGCTTCGGCGTGCCAAACAGGTTGGCCAGCACCGGCATGTCGTAACCCTTCGGATTCTCGAACAGCAACGCCGGACCCTCTGCCCGCAGAGTGCGATCGCAGATTTCCGTCATTTCCAGATGGGGATCAACTTCAACAGAGATGCGCTTCAGTTCGCCCAGCTTTTCCAACTGATCAATGAAGTCTCTCAAGTCGTTGTATTTCATCGCGTGCTCCGAAGGTTTCGGGCTTTGTACGGGCCTGGCAGGCTATCGGATGTCTTTGCTGCGTGCAGAGCGGGGATGAAGTTGGTGTCGCGAACCTATTCGGCACGGACTGGCCCAGAGACGGACGCGCAGTCGCATCCGCCTCCAGGCAGGACAATCAGCGACGCTTCATCGACTGGAAGAACTCGTCGTTGGTCTTCGTGTCCTTGAGCTTGTCCAGCAGGAACTCGATAGCCCCGGTGTCGTCGTCCATGGAGTGCAGCAGCTTGCGCAGGATCCAGACTCGCTGGATATCGGCCTCACTCATCAACAGGTCTTCACGACGGGTGCCGGAACTGCGGATGTTGATGGCCGGGTAAGTCCGCTTCTCGGCGATCTTGCGGTCCAGGTGCACTTCCATATTACCGGTGCCCTTGAACTCCTCGTAAATCACCTCGTCCATCTTGGAGCCAGTGTTCACCAGTGCCGTCGCGAGGATGGTCAGGCTGCCGCCCTCCTCTACATTACGGGCCGCACCAAAGAAACGCTTCGGCTTCTCCAGGGCGTGGGCATCCACACCACCGGTCAGGACCTTACCTGAGGACGGGATAACAGTGTTGTAGGCCCGAGCCAGACGAGTGATGGAATCCAGTAGGATCACCACATCCTTCTTGTGCTCAACCAGACGTTTGGCCTTCTCGATTACCATTTCCGCGACCTGAACGTGACGGGCCGGCGGCTCGTCAAAGGTGGAGGCGATCACCTCGCCGCGCACCGTGCGCTGCATTTCGGTCACTTCTTCAGGCCGCTCGTCAATCAGCAGTACCATCACGTGGCACTCAGGATTATTGCGAGTAATGGACTGAGCGATACTCTGCATCAACAGCGTCTTACCGGCCTTGGGCGGGGAGACGATCAGGCCACGCTGGCCCTTGCCGATGGGCGCCACCAGATCCAGTACCCGGGACGACAGATCCTCGGTACTACCGTTTCCGGCCTCGAGCATCAACCGCTCTTGCGGAAACAGCGGCGTGAGGTTTTCAAACAGAATTTTATTGCGAGCATTGTCCGGTTTGTCGAAGTTAATCTCATTAACTTTCAACAGGGCAAAATAGCGCTCACCATCCTTCGGCGGGCGGATCTTGCCGGCTATGGTGTCACCGGTACGGAGGTTGAACCGACGGATCTGGCTCGGCGACACGTATATGTCATCGGGGCCGGCCAGGTAGGAAGCGTCGGCGGAACGGAGGAAGCCGAAACCGTCCTGCAGAATTTCCAGAACGCCGTCACCGTAGATGTCTTCGCCGCTCTTGGCATGCTTCTTCAAGATTGTGAAGATCACATCCTGCTTGCGCGAACGAGCCAGGTTATCGAGGCCCATCTCTTGCGCAATATCGAGCAATTCGGGCATGGATTTCTGCTTGAGTTCAGTAAGATTCATAGTTTGTTGGATTTTCAGGAATGGAAGTAAACGAGTAATGGGATGACAGGGGTGCCCCTGAACGGATTGAACAATAATTAAAGTCGTTGAACTTGATGCTGGCCAGATGGAGCAACCGGTTGAAGATGGAGTCCGGAATTAAAAGTACTGAAGCCAGAGAGTGGGAACAACCGTTCGCCGGGCAAAAGGGATCATCGGCCACCTGACTGGCGAATGTCAAGTACACTGCCCAAATTAACACCAATTTCATCGACCTTCGCGATCCGGGGCAGGCAATCGGCCACGCACCCGCCAATGAGAGGCTCCCCTCTTCCATTCATCGCCGGTCATACGGATACTGATAACCATAGCCCTCAGCCATTCTACGGAGCCTACTCCATGAGCAGCGAACTCACCGGTGAATTCACCCCCCTGAACGTAGCCCTATTGACCGTCTCAGATACCCGCGGCCCCGACCAGGATACCTCTGGCCAGTTCCTTGAAGACAGTGTCATTGAATCCGGCCACAAGCTGATGGCAAGAAGAATCCTGCCAGACGACGTCTACCTGGTGCGCGCCCTGATTGCCAATTGGGTTGCGGACCAGGGAATTCACGCCGTGATCATCACCGGCGGCACCGGGTTCTCCGAACGTGATAGTACGCCCGAGGCCGTGGCACCGTTGCTCGACAAGGAGATAGAAGGTTTTGGCGAGGAATTCCGTCGCCTGTCGGCGTCGGAAATCGGCTCCTCCACCATCCAATCCCGGGCCTTCGGTGGTCTGGCCAACCACACCGTCATTTTCTGCCTACCCGGTTCGACCGGCGCGTGCCGTACCGGCTGGAACGGCATCCTGAACTCACAACTGGACAGTCGCCACGCGCCCTGCAACTTCTCCGGGCTGGTGTTGCGCAAGCCGGAACTGCCCTACCATCGGATCTACGAGACGATTGGCACCCGAGCCGAACGCTAATAACCACAGGCAGAAACACCGCAAGGAGGTGAAATCCGATGGCCGGCCCCAACCTGACCCCGCTCGAGGACGCCCTGACCCACCTGCTGGCCAGAGCCCCGGCGATTGCCGAAACGGAAATGACCGACCTGGCCGACACCCTGAACCGCATTCTGGCGGAAGACCAGACCGTGCCCGCCGACGTCCCCCCCGCTGACAACAGCTCCGTGGACGGTTATGCGCTGCGCAGACAGGACCTGCAATCGGGAAACCCGCTTCCTGTTTCGGCCCGGATCCCAGCCGGAGAGGCGCCCCAACCATTAACACCCGGCACCGCGGCCCGCATTTTCACCGGCTCGGAGATTCCGCCGGGTGCGGATTCGGTCGTCATGCAGGAACGGGTCGAAACCTCAGAGGCCGGCATCTCGGTATTGGCCGAGGTCACCGAGGGCCAGAACATCCGACGCCGTGGCCAGGACCTGGCAGAAGGTGACCTCGCCCTGGCTCGTGGCACGCTCATCCGTCCCCAGGAAATGGGCTTGCTCGCGTCCATGGGCGTGGCGCGGGTGCGGGTTCAGGCGAAACTGAAAGTCGCCATCCTGACCACTGGCGACGAACTGGTGGATCCAGGCATTCCCCTGGCGCCGGGCCAGATCTACAACACCAACCGCTTCACCTTGCTTGGCCTGCTTGAGCACGCGGGTTGCGAGGTCGTCCTGTGCGAATCACTCGAAGACACCCGGACGACCACGCGGACGACCCTGCAACGGGCTGCGGACAACGCCGACCTGATCATTACCAGCGGCGGCGTATCCGTCGGCGAGGAGGATCATGTCCGTGCCGTGCTCGAGGAATCCGGCGGGCTATCGCTCTGGCGCCTGGCCATCAAACCGGGCAAACCCTTGGCGTTCGGCGATATCAACGGGACCCCGTTACTGGGCCTGCCCGGGAATCCGGCCGCCGTGCTGGTTGCGTTCCTGGTGATCGGCATGCCGCTCATACGCAAGTCTCAGGGTCGGGTTCGCACCGAGCCTGCTGGCGAGCCCCTGCCTGCAGCCTTCCGTATCGACTCCGGTTCCATCCGCCGGGAGTTTGTCCGGGCCCGCAGGGAGACCAGGGACGGCCAAGCCTGTATTGCCGCCTATCCGAACCAGAGCTCCGGGGTCCTGAGTTCGGCCTGCTGGGCGGATGGCCTGGCGGTGGTTCCGGAGAACACTTCGGTCGAGCCCGGCGACGTGCTAACTTTCTATTCGTTTAACGAACTTCTGGCGTGACTATGACCACCGAGACCACTGACAAGATCACCGTCCGTTTCTTCGCCCGGCTTCGAGAGGAGCTGGACACGGAACAACTGACCATGCCCGCGCAGCCCGGCCTGACGACCGGCGAAATTCTTGCCGAACTGGCGGGCCGCGGCGGTTCATGGTCGCAGCTCCAGGGGAGCCAACCCGTGATGATCGCGGTAAACCAGACGATGGCCAAACCCTCGACGCCCGTTCAGGGCGGTGATGAAGTTGCATTCTTCCCGCCGGTCACCGGAGGCTGACATGATCTCGATCCAGACCGAGGATTTTGACCCGGTGGTGGAATATGCCGTCCTGCGCGAGAGTGGCGCAGGAACCGGTGCGATTGCCACCTTCACAGGCCTGGTCCGGGACAGTGGCGACATGAAAGGCGTAACAGGGCTCTATCTGGAGCACTACCCGGGCATGACCGAACAGGTGATTGGCGCGCTGATGGAGGAAGCCTCCACACGCTGGAACGTGCGCAAATCCCGGGTCATCCACCGGGTCGGCCGCCTGGCCTTACAGGATCAGATTGTATTTGTGGGGGTGTGCAGTGCTCACCGGGAGGATGCGTTTGCAGCCTGCCAATTCCTCATGGATGCACTGAAAACCTCCGCACCGTTCTGGAAGAAAGAGATTACCGATTCGGGTGAACACTGGGTGGAGCAGAAGGAAGCCGACGTCGCTCGCAGTAAAGCCTGGGAATAATCGGGAAAGGCGCGGTCACAGGCATAAAAAAACCGCCCGTGAGCCTGGGCTCAGGGGCGGCTTTGCTCAACCGTCCGGCAATCAGAGATTGCTGTCCAGGAAAGCCGCCAGCTGCGACTTGGACAGGGCGCCAACCTTGGTCGCATCCACGTTGCCGTTCTTGAACAGCATCAGGGTCGGGATACCGCGGATGTTGAACTTGGGCGGAGTCTGCTCGTTTTCGTCGATGTTCAGCTTGCAGATCTTCAGCTTGCCATCGTACTCGTCGGCAATTTCTTCCAGTACCGGAGCGATCATCTTGCAGGGACCACACCATTCCGCCCAGTAGTCAACCAGTACGGGAACGTCGGACTGCAGTACGTCCTGCTCAAAAGAAGCGTCGGTTACGTTTACGATATTTCCGCTCATTACCTTTTCCTGATTCGTGCGCCCCACGTCATGCCAGCCTGTTTGTTCCACTGCTGCAGGGCGCTGTTCACTTCGCTGAAAGGCGGCCACGGAACCGGCCACCTTTCACCCTTATCGAGATAGGCCATACTTTACGCGATTGGTCCGCAGTATGTGAAGCAGTAGATCGGCCTGTCCGTTACTGACAGCCCTGAGGGATTTCGCTTATAGTAGCGCGAACGCCAACCTTAAAAGGATCGCTACCAACGTGACGGCCGCATCCACCGCCGAAAACGCTGCTCCCTCATCGGAGGTTCTTGCAGCCATCGACATGGGCTCCAACAGTTTTCACATGGTCGTTGCCCGACTGGTGCACGGAGAGATCCGCACCCTGGAAAAGATGGGGGAAAAGGTTCAGCTTGGCGCCGGGCTTGACGAGCTCAATCGCCTGACCCCGGAGGCCCAGGAGCGCGGTCTGGCCTGCCTCAGCCGGTTTGCCCAACGCCTGAACGGCATGCCACCGGAATCGGTCCAGATTGTTGGCACCAATGCTCTCCGGGTGGCACGGAACGCCCGGGAGTTCATGGAGAGGGCCGAGGAGGTTCTGGGCTACCCGGTGGAAATCATCGCCGGGCGGGAAGAAGCCCGCCTGATCTACCTGGGCGTCTCCCATACCCTGTCTGACGATATCGGTCGCCGACTGGTCATCGATATCGGCGGCGGCAGCACAGAATTCATCATTGGCCAGCGCTTCGAGCCCCAGGTGCTTGAAAGCCTGCACATGGGCTGCGTCTCGTTCCGCAACCGCTATTTCCCCGATGGCAAGATCACCCGGCGGCAGATGGACAAAGCGATTACCCACGCCGAGGTGGAACTCCTGAACATTCGACAGCATTTCCGCTCGGTCGGATGGCAGAGTACGGTCGGGTCTTCCGGTTCCATCAAAGCCATTGCCAGCGCACTGGCTACCCTGAAGATCTCCGACGGCACCATCACCCGGGCCGGGATGCAGGAGCTCCGGAAGCGGCTGGTGGACATGGGCAAAACCGAAAAACTGGGCGATTTGGGCGTGCGTTCGGACCGCCAGAGCATCTTCCCTGCCGGCTTTGCCATCCTGATGGCCGCCTTCCAGTCCCTCGATATCGACGAAATGGAGTTTGCCGATGGCGCTCTGCGGGAAGGCCTGCTGTACGACATTGCCGGCCGAATCCGCCACGAAGACGTGCGCGAGCGCACCATCTCGGCGTTGCAGGAACGCTACCATGTGGACCAGGCCCATGGCGCCGCCGTGGAGGCGACCGCTGTGGCGGCCTGGGAGCAGGTGGCCGACACCTGGGGCCTGCGCACCTTGAGCGACGAGGAAGTGCTTCGCTGGGCCTGTCGGCTGCACGAAATTGGCCTGACCATCTCTCACAGCCAGTATCACAAGCACGGGGCCTATCTGCTGCGCTATTCGGACCTGCCCGGCTTCAGCCAGCAGTTCCAACGCGACCTGGCGACACTGGTGCGGGGCCACCGACGCAAATTCTCCCCGACCATCTTCGAGGGTCTGGATCCCGAAGACAGCAACCGGCTACGGTATCTCTGCGTACTGGTGCGCCTGGCGGTGCTGATACAGCATCCCCGCAACCTGGAATCACCCCCGGACTTAACCCTGCACGCCGACGACAACCAACTGGTGGTCGAGTTTGCCCAGGGCTGGCTTGATGATCGTCCGCTCACGCTGGCGGACCTGGAAAACGAACGCGACTATCTCGCCAAACAGGACTTCGAACTGGTCATTGCCCGGGACTGACAGAGCCTAGCCCGCCAATTCCGCTTCCAGGGACTCGACCGTTTCGCTCACTTCCAGCCATTGGGCCTCTACATCCTCCAGACGCCCCTTGGCCTCCGCCTGTTTACCAAGCAACTCCTGCAGCAGTGCCTTGCCGTCGGCCTCATAGAGCGCCGGATTGGCAAGGTCTGCCTCCAAGGCCTTCAGCGCTTGCTGCAGGCTGTCCATGTCCTTTTCCAGCGCCGTTTGGCGCTTGCGATAAGGGCTCAGTTTTTGCCGAAGAGCCGCCTCTGCCCGCTTTCGCGCTTTCCGGTCATCCGCACTCTCGCCAACGGCAGCATCCGGCTGGCCCGGTGCTGCCGCCTGATCTTTATCACTCTGCCGCCGGGGAGGCTCACTCTCGTCTTTGCGACGGTCGGCCAGCCAACGCTCGTAATCTTCCAGATCGCCCTGGTATTCCGTCACCTTACCGTCATTGACCAGCCAGAACTCATCCACGGTGTTGCGCAACAGGTGACGATCGTGAGAAACCACCACGATGGCCCCGTCAAAATTCTGCAGGGCCATGGTGAGCGCCTGCCGCATTTCCAGGTCGAGGTGGTTGGTCGGCTCATCCAGCAGCAACAGGTTCGGCTTTTGCCAGGCAATCACCGCCAGTGCCACCCGGGCTTTCTCCCCGCCCGAGAACGAGCGGATCGCGCTCAACGCCTCATCACCATGGAAGTCGAACCCACCCAGAAAATTGCGAATGCTCTGCTCGGAGGCTTTCGGTGCCAGTCGTTGCAGGTGCAGGAAGGGGCTCGCATCCAGATCCAGGGATTCGAGCTGGTGCTGGGCAAAATAACCAATGGCCAGGTGCTCTCCGCAGGTCCGTTCGCCAGCCAGCAGGGTATCCTCGCCCCGAAGGCTATCCATCAAGGTGGACTTGCCTGCCCCATTTGGGCCCAAAAGGCCAATTCGACTGCCTGGCAACAGGGTAAGGTTGATGCCATCAAGAATCGGAACGGCGCCATGGCCGGCCCGACCGTTGCGAATCGAAAGCAGTGGGTTGGAAACCTTGTCCGCTACCGGAAATTCGAAACTGAACGGAGAGTCGATGTGCGCTGGCGCGATGCGCTCCATACGCTCCAGGGCTTTAACGCGGCTCTGGGCCTGGCGGGCCTTGGTTGCTTTCGCCTTGAATCGGTCGATAAAGCGCTGGATTTCAGCAATCCGGGCCTGCTGGCGTTCAAAACCCGCCTGCTGCTGAGCCAGCCGCTCGCTGCGCTGACCCTCGAACGCCGTGTAGTTGCCGGTATAGAGCTCGAGCTGGCGCCGGTCGAAGTGCACCACATGCGTGGCAACCCGATCCATGAAGTCCCGGTCATGGGAGATGAACAACAGGGTGCCCGGATAGCGACGGAGCCAGTTCTCCAGCCACAGGCAGGCGTCCAGGTCCAGGTGGTTGGTCGGCTCATCCAGCAACAGCAGATCCGACGGCCGCATCAACGCCTGGGCAAGATTCAGGCGGATGCGCCAGCCACCGGAAAACGCCGACACCGGACGCTCCACATCCTGGTCCGAAAACCCGAGACCTCGCAACAGAGCCTCAGCCCGGCGAGAGGCAGACCAGGCCTCGTGAACATCGAGCTCGCCATGAATGCGGGCCTGGGCATGGTCGTCGCCACGAGCTTCGGCGTCGGCCAGCTCGGATTCCAGGCGTCGAAGATCAAGATCACCGTCGAGGACAAAGTCCCGGGCACTGCGCCCGGACGCTTCCACTTCCTGAGCCATATGCGCAATCCGGCAGCCGCCCGGCAGCGAAACGCTGCCCTGCTCCGGTGCCAACTGGCCCAGTAACAGCTGGAACAGGCTGGATTTTCCGGCGCCATTGGCGCCGACAATAGCCACACGCTGGCCAGGCTGAACAGTGAGGTCGACGGACTGTAGCAACCAGACGCCGCCCCGTTGTAAACTGAGATCGGTTATCGTTAACATGAATTCATTTTATCAACGTATCGTTGTCAGAGAAGGCTTGGTCGTCATGCCGGGTTCACCACAAAGCCACACGGAAATACCGGCAGAAAACCTGAAAATTCCAGAACAATTGGAACCAGACAACCCGCTGTGGCGTTTTGCCCTCATCTTCTGGCAAAAACCAGGTGTACAGGAAAGCTGCCTGGCGCTACAAACACAGGGCTGGAGCGTCACCCGCATCCTGTGTGCCGCGTGGCTGGCGCTGAATGGCGGAAGGTACACCGGCACAGAGGACGCTACGTTAACAGAGTGGCGCAATCATGTAACCGGTGCCTTGCGCACCGTGCGGAAATTGCTACCAAAAGCAAGTGCCGACCTGAACAACCTGCGAAGTGGCGTCGCCGGCCTCGAGCTGGACGCAGAACGCATCGAACTGGCACTGGCCTGGCAGACACTGATGACAAATAATCCGAAAACCGGCGATATGCACGGACGCGAACAGTTGATTCATGCGAATCTTGAGGCCGCCGCCCCCACAACGGCACAAGCCCGGAGTGCGGAGCCTCTACTGAATACACTGGCCAGTGCACTGGCCGACGTCTCCAAGGGAGAACCCCAGCCATGATGATGAAATGGCTTATCCGGCTCTCGTTCCCGGCTCTCGGCCTGTTGCTGCTGCTGATATTCTTCGGCCTCAGTGATCCCGAACAGGTGTCGGAACCGGTCGCCGACGAAACCCAGCCGGAAATCCCGGCCTTCGAGGGCCTGGTTCCGTCTCCGACAACCACCGACGGGCCCGATATCGTGTTCAAATGGCAGGATACGGACGGCAGCTGGCATTACGCGGATCAGCCTCCCGAGCATGGTCCGTGGAATACCCTGGCCATTGAGCGCCCGGACAAGGAGCTGTCTCGCAACCGGGTCTCGGATCCGGAGACCGACTGGCAGTCGCCCTACAGCGCCCCCTTCTCTTTGGGTCCGACCGCCGGCAGCAATGGCAGCTGAGCGGAACCGTCCAGTTTCTTAACACATGTTCAGTGGCAACTGCCGGCAGAACCCGTTACCTTCTGCGTTCTGACATACACCTTTCGGGGCAAGCGCCCCTGCACATACGTTAAAGGATGAAGCAATGAAAAAAACACTGCTTGCACTGGCGATGACCGGCATCGTCGCCGGCTGTTCAACCCCGCCGGAAACCCCGGAAGACCCGAAACTGGAATCCACCGACCAGAAAGTCAGCTACGGCATGGGGCTGGTGCTCGGTGAGCGTATGAGCAATGACCTTCCGGACCTGCAGATGGACCAGTTCCTTCAGGGCATCCAGCACGGCCACGCCGGCGATGAGGAGGTCCAGCGCATGAGCCGTGAGGAAATTCAGCAGGCGCTGATGACCTACCAGCAGGAAATGCAGCAGAAGCAGTCACAACAGATGGAAGAACTGGCCCAGAAGAACAAAGAGGCCGGCGAAGCGTTCCTGGCGGAAAACGCCAACCGGGAGGACGTGGAGACCACCGACTCTGGCCTGCAGTTTGAGATCCTCGAAGAAGGCTCTGGCGACAAGCCCGGTGCCACTGACACCGTACAGGTCCACTACACGGGCGAACTGCTGTCGGGCGAAGTCTTCGACAGCTCCCGCGAACGTGGCGAGCCGGTTACCTTCGCTCTGAACCAGGTGATCCCGGGCTGGACCGAAGGTCTGCAGCTGATGAGCGAAGGCGCTCGTTACAAGCTCTACATTCCGGCCGATCTGGCCTATGGCCCGGGCGGCAACCGCGCCATCGGCCCGAATGAGACACTGGTGTTCGACGTTGAACTGCTGGCTATCAACCCGCAGGCAGACGAAGGCACTGATTCGGAATAAGCCAGAGCCATCAAAAAAGCCTCAGTCCGGCTCCCGGTACTGAGGCTTTTTTTTGCCCTGATGCTTGATCAGGCGGACGCCACCTTGCCGGCATGCACATTGTGCAAATGCTCGATCAGGAAATCCTCCATCTCGAATCGGCTTTCCAGAGTTTCGCCCAGCTTCGACAGTTCGCCGAACAGGGCCTTGATATCCTGCTCAGAGAGTTCCCGACCGTCCAATCGATCGTTGAAGTTCAGCGCCACTTCAGTGGTCTGCTCGATTCGCGGATAGACTTTCGCTGCCAACTCCAGACCACCATCGTTGAACTCGCGGGCCTCACGAACCAGCTGTTCATAGATCTCGAAATGCCCGGTGGACACATAATCCACCAGAACTTCACACAGACGCACGAACTTTTCTTTCAGGGCCTCGGTCTGGGAGAAATCGTTTTCCCCGGACAGTTCACAGTAGTGAACGAGCAACTCCTGACGCTCTTTAAGCCAGCGATCAATAAGTTCGCTGACGCCGCCCCAACGTTCCCTGGCATTTCGGCAATTTTCCAACATGGCGCCTGTTCTCCGCTTGATAATCCGGATCTGCTGTCTCGGTCTCGATTTTTGTCAGGTGGATTTCAACTTACCCCATGCCTGCGGTCCGCCGCAACCGTTTCAGCCGGCAATCCAGTTTCTTGGTTTTGGCTGCCGAAACAGCAACACCAACCCGGTAATGACCAGAAGGCTGAAGAACACTGCGGTCCAGCCCGGAATGCTCAGCCCCAGGAAACGCCACACCACTTCTGCGCAATCACCGGTGCCTTTCAGGGCTGTCGAAAGCACCTCGAAAAACGGCAACACTTCCAGCATGTAGTCCACTGAAGGGCCACACGCGGGCACCTGGTCCGCGGGCAGACTCTGCAGCCAGAGCTGCCGACCTGCCACGCCCAGTCCCGCACCGGCGGTCAGGGCAAGGAACAAACCGTAGATGCGAACACCAAACCCGGAAGGACCGTGCAGCGCTGCCAGCAGACTGACCAGTCCGGCGCCCATGAACCCGAAACGCTGGAGCCAGCACAACGGACAGGGTTCCAGCCCCATCACATGTTCCATGTAGAAGGCCACGCCCAGTAATCCGGCGCACACCAAAAAAATTAGCCCGAACACCCATCTGCTTGTCAAAAAGAACACCTCGGATTGATCAATTGAAACTGCATCCACGCACCGGGCCTGCTATTCTCGGTCCGAACGGCGACGTCACTGTTGAATCGCCACTAAACCCTAAACCATTAGCAACTTCAAGCCTATGAGACTTCAGCCAAAACCCGTTCTGACCTTGTTGTTTTTCCTATGCTCATTTGCCGCCGCGCCGCTGTATGCCGAAGAACCCGAGGAAGAGGACGTTGTCGAGGAGTCGGGCATTACCGATTACATCGCCATGGACCCGCCGTTCGTGACACACGTTGGCAAGCCCGGCAACAAGGTCACCTACCTTAAGGCGTCGGTGAGCCTGAGAGTGGCCAGCAACGGAGCCCGGCCTGCGATCGAGGCCCACATGCCTCGTCTGCGCCACGAGCTGGTGATGCTGTTTGGCGAGCAGACCGACACGGACCAATTAACGGACATGTCGGGCCAGCAGGCCCTGCGGGAAGAAGCGAAAACCCGGATCAACCAGGTACTGGAAGAGCAGCAGACCGGGGAAAGCATTACGGGCGTGCTGTTTACCGAATTTGTCGTGCAGAAGTAGGGGCGGGCCGACTGTCCGGCCTCAGGCAATCCTGGAAAACAGGTCGTCGCCGCCGGTCCGGTCCTGTTGCACGACCTGATCGGCATCATCCCAACCGGCCTCCCAGGCCGCGATGACCACCTCACCCCGATAGGGGCAGCGGCTCTTATCCATGCCCATGGAGGCCGCCATGTACCCCTGGCGGTATGCCTTGTTCAGCGCTTCCACGTCCCAGCCGAGCTTCATATCCCTTGCCATGACGACTCCTCCTTGCCCCTGTTGTAACAAAAGCTAACAGTCGCTCCGGAGCCTGACAAACTTTTGTTCAGATTCTGTGAGTCAGGTCCGAATGGGGTGTGAAATCGGCGGTCAGGACTTCAGGTACTGCTCAAGGAAATCGCCAAACGACTGATTCTCGGCCTCTTCCATCGCCTTTTGCTCGGCCAGAGACTCCGTCGTCATGGTCCTGAACGCAGCAAGCACATCGGCTTCCAGGCCTTCCTCGCGCAGGGCTTGCTGATGCTGACGTGATTGTTCCATGACCCACTCACGGTGGCCAAGGCCAGACTCCTGCATGGCATCCACCACCGAGGCAGACGGCACAGGCCAGGCGTCGTTGTCAGGCAGTTTTTGGCGCTGTGTGGCCAGGGCCTTGCGGTAGGTTTCGCCGCCAGTCCAGCTGTCCAGCAGATCCGCCAGGGGCTCAAGCTGATCGAACACCTCGGCGGCCGCATCGCCCACCGGCACCCGGGTTCCGCCCCGGCACAGGTTGAGTTCACGACTGCGCCCTTTGGCGACCACATCCTTGTAGTTGTCGTCCAGGCGCTCGCACTCGGCGTCACCAATGCGTGGACTGTCGGTCAGCAGACAGTCCAGCAGGAACAGGTCGAGGAAGTCGATCTGGGACTCGTTGACCCCGACCGGTGAGAACGGGTCCAGGTCCAGGCAGCGTACCTCGATGTATTCCACACCACGGGCCTCCAGAGCCTGGATCGGCTTTTCCTCGCGCTCGGCGGTCCGTTTCGGACGAACGGCGCTGTAATACTCGTTCTCGATCTGGAGCACGCTGGTGTTGATCTGGATGAACTCGTCGCCCCGGCGGGTGCCGATCTTTTCGTAGGCGGGCCAGGGGGTGTGAATCGCCCGATCCAGGGTTTGGGTATAGGTGCTCAGCTCATTGAAACAGATGTTGAGCGACGCCTGGGCGTTGTTGTGGTAACCCAGATCGCCCATCCGCAGAGACGTCGCATTCTCGCCAAACCAGGTCCGGTCATCGAACCGGCTGAGGTCATGACTGACGCCGGCGACGAAACTGGCATCCAGCGCCGGGGATGCCCCGAACAGCAACATCAGCAACCAGCTCCGGCGGCGGAAATTGCGAATCAGCCAGAAATACTCGTCGGACTTGAAGTCTTTCAGGCTCTGACCGTTACCCAGGGCGGCCTGCCAGGTCTGCCAGAAGCTGTCTGGCAGCGACAGGTTGTAATGGGCACCGGCGATGCTCTGCATCATACGGCCGTAGCGAACCGCCAGTCCCTGGCGGTAGACGTGTTTGAGGCGACCAATATTGGATGTACCGTACTCGGCAATGGGGATGCTGGCGTCGCCATCCAGTTCGCAGGGCATGCTGGCCGCCCAGAACACTTCGTCCCCGAGATTCTGCTGCACGAACCGGTGGGTATTGCGCAGGGATTGCAGCATTTCTTCGGTGCTGCGGCACACCGGCGTAATCAGCTCCAGCAGGGCTTCGGAGTAATCCGTGGTGATACGCGGATGGGTCAGGGCTGAGCCAAGCGCCTCCGGATGCGGTGTCTGGGCTATGAAGCCGTTGCGGTCAACCCGCAGACCTTCCTTCTCAACCCCTTTCAGAAAGCCGCGCCAGTCTCTGGCGGCGAACTGGCGAAAAACGGAATGGCGGAAATCAGCCATGGTGAACTCCTGCTGCAGCCGGCGCTGCCTCGTGAGCGATGCCGGCTGGTGGATAGTTAGAAAACCGGTTAGCGGCTATCCTTGCGGGCCGAGGCCAGAGCCTGGGCCAGTGCGCCCGCCATGGCGCCCTGCTGCTGTTTTTGTCCACCACCGGACTGACGCGAATTCCGATTGCCGGACTTTGGCTCGGCACGGCCACGGCCACGGCCTGAGCCGGCAGACTTGCCGTCATTCTTCTCACCGGGCTGGTCATCCATACGCATGGACAGGGCGATCCGTTTACGGGGGATGTCCACCTCCATGACCTTGACCTTGACGATGTCTCCGGCCTTTACCACTTCCCGCGGGTCCTTGACGAAAGTATGCGACAGCGCGGAAATGTGCACCAGCCCATCCTGGTGAACCCCGATGTCCACAAAGGCGCCGAAATTGGTGACGTTGGTGACTGAACCTTCCAGCATCATACCCGGTTCCAGATCGCTCAGGGTTTCCACCCCCTCTTCGAAGCTGGCAAAGCGGAATTCCGGACGCGGATCCCGCCCCGGCTTTTCCAGTTCGGAGATGATGTCCTTGATAGTCGGCAAACCAAACTGTTCTGTTACATAGTCTTTTGGATTCAGACCGCGCAGGAACGCCGAATCGCCAACAATATCGTCAACCTTGCGGTTGTTCTTGGCGGCAATGGCCTCGACCACCCCGTAGGCCTCCGGATGGACCGAGGAGCGATCGAGCGGGTTGTCGCCACCGGCAATACGCAGGAAGCCGGCGGCCTGTTCAAAGGTACGATCACCCAGGCGGGAGACCTTCAACAGCTGCTTGCGGTTATTGAACATGCCGTTCAGGTTTCGAAAATCGACAATATTCTGGGCAATGCTCTGGTTCAGGCCGGAAACCCGGGACAGCAGGGGGACGGACGCGGTATTCAGGTCCACGCCCACGCCGTTCACGCAATCCTCCACCACTGCATCCAGGCTGCGGGACAGCTGGACCTGGGAGACGTCGTGCTGGTACTGCCCCACCCCGATGGATTTGGGCTCGATCTTCACCAGTTCCGCCAGCGGATCCTGCAGACGGCGGGCAATAGAGACGGCCCCCCGGATGGTGACGTCCAGGTCCGGCAATTCCCGGGAGGCGAATTCCGAGGCGGAATAGATCGAAGCCCCGGACTCGCTGACCACGATGCGCGCCAGCTTCAATTCCGGGTAACGCTTGCAAAGGTCGGCGACCAGTTTCTCGGTTTCCCGGGACGCGGTGCCGTTGCCAATGGCGACCAGCTCGATCTTGTAGTCACGACACCATTTCGCCAGTTGCTCGATGGACTGGTCCCACTGGTTCTTGGGGGCGTGGGGGTAAATCGCACCATGACCCACCACCTGGCTGGTACCATCGATCACTGCCACTTTTACCCCGGTCCGCAAACCGGGATCGAGACCAAGGGTGGGCCGGGGCCCGGCCGGCGCCAACAGCAGCAGATCTTTCAGATTGGCAGCGAACACATTAATCGCCTCGGTTTCGGCGGCTTCGCGCACCTGAGCCATCAGGTCGGTTTCAATCTGGGTGGAGAGTTTCACCCGCCAGGTCCAGCGCACCACTTCCGAGAGCCATTTGTCGGCCGCGCGGCCGTTATCCCGGATGTTCCAGTGGGCGGCAATGCGCTGCTCGGCCGGGTGCGGTTGACGCCGGTCATCCTCGGTGTCGCCCACCACCAGGGTATAGGCCAGAATGCCTTCGTTCCGGCCTCGGAGAATGGCCAGGGCCCGGTGCGAAGGCACTTTCTTCAGCGGCTCGACGTGATCAAAGTAATCCCGGAATTTGGCGCCTTCGTTCTCCTTGCCTTCAATCACCGTTACTTTGAGCTGCCCCTGCTGCCAGATGAAATCGCGCAGGCTGCCCAGCAGTTCCGCATCCTCGGCGAACCGCTCCATCAGAATGTAGCGGGCACCATCCAGAGCCGCCTTGGTATCTTCCACCCCGGCCTCCGTGTTGAGGTAACCCTGCGCTGTCGCCTCCGGCTCCAGTGTAGGATCGTCGTAAAGGGCATCCGCCAGCGGTTCCAGGCCAGCCTCCCGGGCGATCTGAGCCTTGGTGCGACGCTTTGGCTTGTACGGCAGGTAGAGATCTTCCAGGCGATTCTTGGTGCCGGCGCTATTGATGCTGTCACGCAACTCATCGGTCAGCTTGCCCTGTTCCTCGATGCTGTTGAGGATGGTGGACCGGCGGTCTTCCAACTCGCGCAGATAGCGCAGCCGCTCTTCC
Source organism: Marinobacter sp. F4206 (assembly GCF_019392195.1). NCBI lineage: Bacteria > Pseudomonadati > Pseudomonadota > Gammaproteobacteria > Pseudomonadales > Marinobacteraceae > Marinobacter > Marinobacter liaoningensis. Next base: position 2,184,099 of record NZ_JAHXKI010000002.1, on the reverse strand, counting down.
AGGTTGCGCAGTTGACTGTCGTCCAGCGAACCGGTGACCTCTTTCCGGTAGCGGGCGATAAACGGAACGGTTGCGCCCTCGTCAAGCAGTTCGACGGTGGCGTTGACCTGTTGCTCACGTACGCCGAGTTCTTCGGCTATGCGCCGGGAGATACTGTTCATGCAACCTCTGTGAAAATAAGATTGGTATCGAATTAAAGAGGGAAAGGTACAGCGGCTTATCGCTGCAGGCAAGCAGACTGTCCGCGGCTGCGCAGGAATTGAACAAGGTCGTTCCAGGGCATGGGCCGGGCATAATAGTAGCCCTGAATCTCATCGCAATGCTGCTGGCGTAGAAACTCCAGTTGTCCCTCGGTTTCCACGCCCTCGGCAACCACACTGATCTGGAGGCTGTGAGCCAGACTGATGATGGCCCGGATGATGTGTTCCGCGTCAGCCGACTGTCCCAAGTCCTGAACGAAGGACTTGTCGATCTTGACCAGGGAAATGGGCAGATGCTGGAGGTTGCTGAGTGACGAGAAACCGGTGCCGAAATCATCGAGTGCAAAGCTGATGCCGAGCTGATTAAGCTCGCGCAGGCAACGCTGGGCATACTCGGGGTCGTGCATCATGGCGCTCTCTGTCAGCTCCAGCTCCAGCAGGCTGGTATCGACGTTGGCATTGAAGATGATCCGGAAAATGGTTTCCGTCATCTTGCGGTCGTGAAACTGGCGAAACGACAGGTTGACCGCAAACACCAGCCCCGGGAAACCCAGTTCCGCCGATTCCTGAAGCCGTTTGCAGGCCTGCTCGATCACCCAGTAACCAATCGGGACGATCAGTCCGCTGCGCTCCGCCACCGGGATAAATTCATCCGGCCCGACCAGCCCCCGCTCCGGATGGTTCCATCGCAACAGGCATTCCACCCCACGAACCTCTTCCGTGGCCAGGTCAATACGCGGCTGATAGTAGAGCTCCAGCTCACGGCCCCGGAGCGCACTGCGAAGATCGGCCTCGAGCCTGAGCTGGTAACCGGCCGAAATGTGCAACTGGCGATCGTAAAAGCGGTAACTGGTACCGGGATCGCGCTTGGCTTCGAACATGGCGCGATTGGCCCGCCGCAAGAGGTTCTCGGCGCTGTCTCCGGCCTCGGGGTAGGTGGCGACCCCCAGACTGGCGTTCACCCCGATGGCCTGACCGTCAATGGTTACCGGCTCATCCAACATGGTGACCACTTTGCGGATGATTTGGGTAATATCCAGAGAGTCTTCCACCTTTTCGACGATGATAGCCAACTCATCGCCGCCAATCCGCATCAGCGAATCGACCCTGCGAAGCGTTTGGCGCAGGCGCTCCGCCAGCTTCATCATCAACTGGTCGCTTTTCTGGTAGCCGAACGATTCATTGATACTGCGGAAGTCATCGATGTTGAGATGCAGCAGGGCCAGGCGCTGGCCGCCCCGCTCCGCCCGCAGCAACGATTGCTGCAGGCGGTCAAAAAACAGATCCCGGTTGATGAAGCCGGTAGCGACATCGCGACCCAGCTGGCCATGAGCCGATTCGGCCAATTGCCCCCGATACCAGAGGCCCCTGACCGCCCGGCGAAGGCCCCAGTGATCGAGTGTTTGCCGGCTCAGGTAGTCCCCGGCGCCGGCAGCGAGCAGCTCCGACGCCCGTTCGTCGGCCGGCTCGGCGCTCAGCGCCAGTACCGGCTTCTCGTTGCTGGCAACCGCAAGGTACTGAAGAAAGGCGGATTCTGACCCACCGTGGAATACACAATCCCAGACAATGACATCGAAACTCGCGTTGCGGATCAGATCGTCGCAATCGATGAGATCCGGGCACCAGGTGGCATCGGGGTCGAATTCAGAATCGCGGGACAGAAAATCGGTGAGCCACAGAAAATCCGAATAATCCGGAACAAGAACCAATAGACGCAGCTGGGTTGGCCTGATCGTCTCCAGTGGCAATGTCATTAAGCAGAATCCATTTATGCGTGAACGACCAAATCCGTTCTACCTAGGATAGTCGATAGTTCATCAAGGTACAGAAAGGTACGCTGGTGTAGAATAGTCCAAACGTCCGAAACTCCCTTTTTGTCCCATTCTGGCCTTTTATTTGTGAACAAGCTCAACCCCCGACAAAGTGAAGCGGTTCGCTACGCTGACGGCCCCCTGCTCGTCCTCGCCGGTGCGGGCAGTGGCAAAACCAGTGTCATCACCCGGAAAATTGCCTATCTGATTGAGCAACTTGGCATTCCTGGCCGACATATCGCTGCCCTGACCTTCACCAACAAAGCCGCCCGGGAAATGAAAGAGCGGGTAGGCCGAATTGTCGACCGCAAGCTCACCCGGGGTCTGATCGTCTCCACGTTTCACAACCTCGGCCTGAACATGATCCGGGAAGAGCACACCCACCTGGGCTACCACCCCGGTTTTTCCATCTTTGACGCCGAAGACGCCAAGGCGCTGCTGCAGGACCTGATGCTCCGGGAAGGCAGCACGGAGGCGGGTGATGAACTCAATGATGTCCAGATGACCATTTCGTCCTGGAAAAACGCCATGCGAGGGCCGGCCGAAGCCCTCAGCAAGGCCGCCGACGAACGGGAACAGCGCATTGCCCTGGTCTACGGCAAATACAATGAATACCTGAAAGCCTACAACGCGGTCGACTTCGACGACTTGATCCTGCTGCCGGTGCAGCTCTTTCGCACTCATCCGGACATTCTGGCCAAGTGGCGTCGAAAGATTCGCTACATGCTGGTGGATGAATACCAGGACACCAACGTTTGCCAGTACGAACTGGTGAAGCTGCTAGTGGCCGAGCGCGCTGCCTTTACCGTGGTCGGCGACGATGACCAGTCCATCTATGCCTGGCGCGGGGCCAGGCCGGAAAACCTGGCGCAGCTGAAGGAAGACTTCCCCAGCCTCAGGATCGTCAAACTGGAGCAGAATTACCGCTCCACCGGCCGCATCCTGCGCAGTGCCAACACTGTAATCGCCAATAACCCCCACGTGTTCGAGAAGGCGCTGTGGAGTGACCACACCATTGGCGAGGAGTTACGCATCATTCGTTGTCGGAACGAGGATTCCGAAACCGACCGGGTGGCCACCGAAATCCTCGACCAGAAGCTGAAACAGGGCCTGGAGTTCCGCGATTTCGCCGTACTGTACCGGGGCAACCACCAGGCTCGCCTGTTGGAGATGAAGCTGCAGACCTATCAGATCCCCTACCGAATCTCGGGGGGCCAGTCATTCTTCTCCAAGAACGAGATCAAGGACGCCATGTCCTACCTGCGCCTGCTGATTAATCCGGACGACAACGCCGCCTTTCTGCGGGTGGTCAATGTGCCGCGCCGGGAAATCGGCCCGCGCACCCTGGAGCAGCTGAGCCACTACGCCCGCGCCCGCGACGTCAGCCTGTTCAAGGCACTCGGGGACATGGGCGCGGAAACCCACGTCACCGAGAAGGGTCTGGACCGCCTGCGCCGGTTTGCTCACTGGGTCGATGCGACCTGCGAGCGCCTGCACAGCGAAAACCCGATCCCCGTCATCAAGCAACTGTTCACTGATATCGAATACGAGGAGTGGCTGCACCAGCATTCTGGCACGCCCAAGCAGGCGGAGCGCCGGATGGAGAATATCTGGTACCTGGTGGAGTCGATCCAGCGCATGCTCGATGACGGCAAGGGCACAGCGGACGAGCTGGGCATCGAGGACGCCATCACCAAGCTCATCCTGCGGGATATGATGGAGCAGCGGGAAGAGGAAGACGACAGCGACAAGGTCCAGCTACTGACCCTGCACGCCTCCAAGGGCCTCGAGTTCCCCCACGTCTTCATCATGGGGCTGGAGGAAGAAATCCTGCCGCACCGAAGCAGCATTGAGGAAGGCAACATCGAAGAAGAGCGACGGCTGATGTACGTGGGCATCACCCGCGCCCGGGAAACCCTGACCCTGACCTACGCCGCTGCCCGGAAACAGTACGGGGAGAAGATCGAAACCATTCCCAGCCGGTTTCTGGACGAACTGCCGGAGGAAGACCTGAAATGGGAAGGCCAGGGCGACCTGGACGTCGAAGCCAACCAGAAGAAAGGCAAGGCTACGCTCAGCGCATTGCTGGGCGATTTGGGCAACTGAATCATCACTCCACCTACAAAAAAGCCCCCGCAATGCGGGGGCTTTTGCTTTCAACACAGCAGGCTTTACTGGCTTTGCGAAACCATGTGCTCCACGGCGTTAGCAATTTCCTCGTCCGGACAGCTGGCACATCCACCTTTGGCCGGCATGGCATTAAAGCCGTTAACCGCGTGGTTGACGAGCGTCTCCATCCCTTTATCAATGCGCGGTGCCCAGGCGGAAGCATCGCCAATCTTGGGCGCCCCGGCTGCGCCGGTGGTGTGGCAGGCCATGCAGACCGCGTCATACACTTCGGGGCCAGGACGCGGGCCAGAGCTGGCAGTCTCGGTCGGCGCGGCGGCAGCACCACACTCGTCACCTTCAAGACACACTTCGCCTACTGGTGCGATACGTGACTGGATTTCATCTTCAACACTTGCCATCACGGCACCGGCAGCAACACCGAAGCCAAGCAACACGACAGCCAGGACTCTCTTCATCTTCACAATGCACCTCGCATTAGAGCGTTATAATCTTCAGTGCCCGCATTATAGCGACTGAACCCTGGCAAAAAAACCAAACGGCCAAATCAGCGCTTGATCTGAGCCAGGTTAATTGCCATTTCGTAAGCCAAACAGCGTTTTGGCACGATTCCGGTTACCATGGAAACGCTGATCACCCAGGACTTCAGGAACCTAAGAATGTCACCACCCGACGCTCCCACGCCACATCCATTACGTAAGCCCCTGCTGATTGCGGAATTTTCGGCCCTGGCCATCTTGCTGGCATCCATGGGCTGGTTCTCCAGCCAGACCGCCGACGGCAACACGCTCAACGCCGTCTGGCTGCTGGTGCCGGCGGCGGCCAGCCTGGGTGTCTTTCTCAGCTTTATCGGGTTGATGTACCTGCGCTGGGTGGCAGCAGCGGAGGCCGCCAACCGGTTCCGCCACAAGGTGATATTCGCGCTGCTGGCCACTACCCTGATCGGAGTCTGGGTATATGGCGTCGCCAACACCTGGTTGAGCCTGAACGCCACCTGAGGTCCCGCACATGCGCGCACAGCTGATCGTTTCGACGGTTTTCGGCCTGACCCTGGCCTCGGGCATGACCGACGCACAGGAAACTGAGATTCCGGATGACAGCACCCGGAAGCTCACCCCAGAGGAGTGCGCCCTGATTGAGAACGGGGTCCGCCGGCTCGCCTGTTATGACCGGATTCTGGATCCGAACATGTCCCGAGAGCAGGCACAGCCCGAACGGATCGAGGAAGTGGAAGAGGAAGCGAACAAAACCCTGCCCACCCGGGAGGCCAAGGCGCAGGAAATGGCCGCCGACAGTGACGAAGGCGTGATGGACACCATCGTTGACCAGTACCTTGCGGCGGAAAAAGCGGTGTTTTCCTTCTCCGGGACTTTTGTTGGCTATCGCCCGACCTACATCCTGCCTATTACCTGGGTGAAGGATCCGAACTCCACCCCCACCAGCCCCAGGCTTGGTGTCAGTACCTACGACTACGATCTGGAGCGGGAAGAGGCGAAATACCAGATCAGTTTCAAGGTGCCACTGTTGACGGGCATGCTGGATGACCGCACTACGCTCTGGTTCGGCTACACCCAGAAATCGTTCTGGCAGGTGTACAACCGGGACGATTCCGCGCCATTCCGGGAGACCAACTACGAACCCGAAATCTTCATGCGCTACCAGAGCAACTTCAAGATCGGCAAAGGCACCCTGAACCCGCTGACGATTGGCTTCAACCACCAGTCCAACGGCCAGTCAGAACCCCGGTCCCGCAGCTGGAACCGGATCATCGCCTCAGCCGCCTACAGCTACGATCGCTGGCTGTTCATCGTCCAGCCCTGGTACCGCATTCCGGAAAACAGTGAGGACGACAATGCCGACATTGAGCGTTACCTGGGGCATGCAAACTATACGACGGTGTACAAACTGAGCGAGGATCGCACTTTTTCCCTGAATGTCAGGAACAATCTGCGCTCGGACAACAAGACGTCGGTGGAGTTCGGGTACAGCTTTCCGATGGGGGATACGGTTATGGGCTTTTTCCAGTACTACAACGGGTATGGCGAGAGTCTGATTGACTACAATCACCGGATTGAGCGGTTTGGTATCGGGATTATGCTGAACGACTGGCTTTGAACCACCGCATCGACGATCGGCGGGAGGTCGAGCAGCCAGAATGGTATTGCTGAAACCCGCTCAAGTACATCCATGTAACGCTTGAGCTCCGCCATCCATGGCTCCGCACAGTTTCAGCAATACCATTCCGGCCACTCTCCCCGGACTTCGGGGAGAACCGTCACTGATTCAAGCGTTCCATCTCTTCCAGCAACTCTTTGGTCTTTGCTTCCATCAGCGGGATATCACCCCGTGATTCCACGTTCAGGCGGACAACCGGTTCGGTGTTGGACATCCGGAGGTTGAAACGCCAGTCGTCGAACTCAATGCTTACGCCGTCCACGTGGCTGACGCTTTTCGCACCAACGCCGTACTTCGCCTCGATCGCGGCGATTACCTTGGGGGGATCGGCAATCGTGCGGTTGATTTCACCGCTGGCCGGGTAGGCTTCGATGCGGGCATCGATCAGTGATGACAGGGTCTGGCCGGACTGGGACAACCGCTCCGCCACCAGCAACCAGGGAATCATGCCGCTGTCGCAGTAGGCGAAGTCCCGGAAGTAATGGTGGGCACTCATTTCGCCGCCGTAGACGGCGTCTTCGTCACGCATGCGCTGCTTGATGAAGGCGTGCCCGGTTTTGCTCTCGATGGCTTCGCCACCAGCGGCGGCGACCAGATCCAGGGTGTTCCAGGTCAGGCGCGGGTCGTGAATCACCTTGCCGCCGCCGGTCTTGCGCAGGAACTGGTCCGCCAGCAGGCCAACAATGTAGTAACCCTCGATAAAGCGACCGTTTTCGTCGAAGAAGAAACAGCGGTCGTAATCGCCGTCCCAGGCAATGCCCATGGCTGCGCCTTCCTCCACCACAGCCTCGGCGGTGACCGTACGGTTTTCCGGCAGGATCGGGTTGGGCACGCCGTTGGGGAAATGACCGTCCGGCTGGTGGTGGATTTTGACGAACTCGAATGGCAGATGCTGCTCCAGTTCATCGATCACCAGACCGGCGCCGCCATTGCCGGCATTGGCAACGATGGTCATGGGTTTGAGTGACCCCGCATCCACATACCCAAGCAGATGGTCGATGTAGGCACTCATCGCCTCCAATGGCTCGTAGCGCCCCTGTTCGGGGGCGTCGGCGAAGGGTTCCAACACCCGGTCCCGAATGTCATTCAGCCCGTTGTCGGAACTGATGGGACGGGATTCGGGGCCCACCATCTTCATGCCGTTGTGGTCTTTCGGGTTATGACTGGCGGTGACCATGATGCCGCCGTCCATGCCGTAGTGGCTGGTGGCAAAATACACCATCTCGGTGCCGCAAAGGCCGATGTCGAAGACATCCGCGCCGGCCGCCATCAGGCCAGAACTCAGGGCCTCAGCGATGTCCGGGCTCGACAGCCGGATGTCGTATCCGACGATGACCTTCTTGGCACCGGTGATTTCGACATAGGCACGGCCAATGCGCTCTGCCAGGGTCGGATTCAACTGATCCGGAACCCGACCGCGCAGGTCATAGGCTTTAAAACAGGACAGGTCCATTGTCTGGTTTTACTCCGCGGCAGCTGATTGAAGCTGGATGTAATTCTGGATGCCCATCTGGGAAATCAGTTCGAGCTGGGTTTCCAGCCAGTCGATGTGTTCCTCTTCACTGTCGAGAATGCTGCGGAACAGCTGGCGACTGCCGTAATCCTGAACCTGCTCGCAGTAGGCCACCGCTTCCTTCAGATCAACGTGGGCGGTCTGCTCCAGCTTGAGGTCACAGGAGATCATTTCCTCGACATTTTCGCCGATCAGCAGCTTGTTGAGGTCCTGCAGGTTCGGCAGGCCCTCGAGAAACAGGATGCGCTCGATCAGCTGATCGGCGTGCTTCATCTCGTCGATGGATTCCTCGTATTCCTTGGCAGCCAGCTTGGTAATACCCCAGTCCTTGTACATGCGGGAATGAAGAAAGTACTGGTTGATGGCGGTCAGCTCGTTGGCGAGGACCTTGTTAAGATACTGAATAACCTTCTTATCGCCTTTCATAGCGTGGCTCCCTTGTGAGGTATTGAATCCGCTTTCAAGGATAGCCGGTTATAGCTCAATAAAAAATTGCAGGCGGGAAAGATTCGCATCCAAAGCCGGCAGGGAAAGCCAGCCTGGTGCGGACAGCCCAGGTGAACGGTTCACCTAGGCCGGCTGGGCCAGCAGGTTGGCCAACGACAGGTAATCCGGAGTGGAAGACTCCCTCAGGATCTCGCGCGCAGTACTGGCACAGCGACCACACTGCCGGCCGACCCCCATTTCCTTGCCAAGCTGGCGCATGGAGCTGACACCATTCTCGGCGGCTTCGCGAATTTCCCGGTCAGTGACCCCGTGGCAAAGGCACACGTACATAGTCTTTTCTCACTAACGACAATAAAGGTAGTGATAATTATTGTCATTTGCGTCTCTAATTACAACCCTTTCGGGTTAAATTTGTGCAACAGGGTGCATCAACCCCCGGCTTCCCGGGTCAGGTTTCGGGCACCGTCGGCGGTGACCACCACGTTGTCCTCAATACGAATACCGCCACAGCCCCGGAGTTCGTCCAGCACCGAGCGATTGACGTGTCTACCGAGCGGCCCGTCCAGCACCGAGTCCAGCAGTGACGGGATGATGTAGAGCCCCGGCTCAATGGTGACAACCATGCCCGGTTCCAGGGTCCGGGTCAGGCGCAGGAACGGCGCGTCTGCGGGTGCCGGTTCGCGCTTACCGGCGACGTCGTGCACCTGAATTCCGAGAAAGTGACCAATACCGTGGGGGAAAAAGGCGCGGGTAACCCCCTGTTCCACCAGAGCCTCGTCGTCCAGCCCGGAGACGACGCCGGCCGCGTTCAGTAAGGCGGCAATGCCCTCGTGGGTCTTGCGGTGGATCGCCACATAGTCGACACCCGGGGCCACCATTTCGCACAGACGGCGCTGCAGCTGTTCAAGGCCCTGGATCAGGGCGGCGAACCGGCCTTCGCCGCCTGCGGACGTGGTGCGGGTAATGTCGGAACAGTAGCCCCGGAAGCGGACACCGGCATCGATCAGAAGGCTGCGGGCTGTGGCTGGTGCCTCTGTGTCGTAATACTGGTAATGCAGGGTGCCGGCGTGTTCATTCAGACCGATGATGCTGTGGTACGGCGCTTCCGCCTCACGCTGGCGCGTAGCCCGCTGATAGGCCAGGCTGATCTCGAATTCACTGCCACCACCGAGGAAGGCCTCCCGGGCAGCCTGGTGCCCGCGCACGGCAATCTCGTTGGCCCGGGCGAGGCAGGCGATCTCGTAAGGCGTTTTGTGCACCCGGGTTTCGTCCAGATCGGCCAGTAGCGGTTCCGGGTTGTGATCACCCGGCACATGCGCAAGCATTGCCGGATCGCCAATAACAGCCAGTTTGCCCGCCCGCTCCATGCGGGGCGCCTCGCGCTGCTGGATGAACCGCACTTCCATGACCTGCTGCCAGGGCTCGTCCGGCAACTCCGGGTTGGCATGCCAGAAATCCACCGGCTGGTACAACCACAGCAGCGGTGTCTGTCCCGGCCGGATCAGCAGCCAGCTGTGCTCCTGGCCGGTGAGACCGGTCCAGTGCAGGAACGGGCCATAACCCTGGAAATGCCAGGACTGATCGTCGCCATAGCGCATGGGCGCGGCACCGGAACTGATCAGCAGGCTGTCGTATCCATGCACCGCCATGGCGCGTTCATAGCGTTGCTGCAGCGTCTGGATGTGATCCGGCTGCAGGAACAGTAACTCGGTGTCAGGCATGTTGGCTTTCCAGTGTTTTCCAGAGTGTTAAAAGGTCGTCGGAGCGCGGTTCAACCAGTCGGATCAGACGAATTTCCAGGGGCACATCCCACTGCTCGCCGCCGGACCGGGCCAGGCTACCGAACTGCTCACTTTTCTCCGTCATTCGTTGGGGCAACCAGCCCATGCCAAAGCCCTGTTTGACCAGGGCTTTGATGCTGGCCGACTGGGTATTCTCGTTCAGCGGCAGCAGATTCGCCGATACCTTGCGGCGACTCAGGTGGGCCTCAATCGCCGACTGCAGAAATCCGCGCGGGTGATAGGCAATCAGGGGCACCGGCTGCTCCGGGGTGCCCGGCAAGGCAAAGCGCGGCTGGCCGGTGTCATCTACGACGCTCACTGGCACAAGCGATTCACGGGCCAGGACGACCGACTCGTAGCGGTCCGGATTCAGACGCTCGCCCCAGGGCAGGTCCTTGTGCCAATAGCACAGCACCAGATCGCACTCGCCGCTGTCCAGGGCATCCAGAAACTGCTCCCCGACCCAGTTGGTGGCCTTCAGGTTCAGTTGCAGCCGGTCCGCCACGCCCGCCTCTCGTGCCCACTTCTGATAAAAGTGGGAGAACAGGCCCTGGGTGGAGCCGACACTGATCCGGGCCGAGGCTTCGGCCTCCATGTCGTGAATGCGGTCCTTGGTATCCCGGACGTCCCGGGTGACCCGTTCACACAGCTCAACAAACGCCTCCCCCGCCGGTGTCAGGGACAGCGGCAGGGTCTGGCGATTGATCAGGGTGGCGCCCATGGCTTCTTCGAGGAGCTTGATGCGGCGACTGAACGTCGGCTGGCTCACGTGCTGCAATTCAGCAGCACGTGAAAAGTGGCGCGTTCGAGCCAGCGCCATAAAGTCTTCAAGCCAACGTATTTCCATGGTGTCACCAGGGTCGCAAGATAGTGTTTGGCATCATAGCCTATCGCGATGACCCTGTTACAACCGCCCTTCTTCTACGGCGTGACACGCCACCCGGGCGCCCCCGTCGGTGGCAATCAGTTGCGGAATTTCCTGCCGACAGCGTTCGTTGGCGTAGGGGCAGCGGCCATGGAAGACACACCCCGATGGCAACTGCACCGGTGTCGGCACCTCCCCCTGCAGGCGGATGTGATTCGGCCGGTCGTCCTCCAGCTTGGGAATGGCCGAGAGCAGCGCCTGGGTGTATGGATGCCGTGGGGTGCTGAACAGGGTTTTGGTGTCCGCCAGCTCACAAACCCGGCCCAGGTACATCACTGCGACCCGGGTTCCGAAGTGTTCAACCACCGCCAGATCATGGGTGATGAACAGGTAAGTCAGGTTGCGGCTCTCCTGGGCATCCATCAGCAGGTTGAGTACCTGTGCCTGAATGGACACGTCCAGGGCCGAAATCGGCTCGTCGGCGACGATAAACTCAGGGTCTACCGCCAGCGCCCGGGCAATGGCAATCCGCTGACGCTGGCCGCCGGAAAACTCGTGGCCGAACCGGCTGCCCCAGTCGGGATCAATACCGACCGAGTGCATGACTTCATGCACCTTGTCGCGAACCTGGATGTCCGAGGCGTCGGGCTGGTGGAACCGGATAGGTTCTTCCAGGGTTTTCTGGATGGTCATCCGTGGGTTCAGGGATGCGTACGGATTCTGGAAAATCATCTGCATCTTGCGACGGTATGGCAACACCTCTTTGCCATCCAGGTGATCGATGCGCTGGCCGTCGTAATGAATTTCACCAGCGCTGGGGGACAACAACCCCATGACCGTGCGGGCGACCGTTGATTTGCCACAGCCGGACTCACCCACCACGCACAGGGCCTCGCCCTTCTGCACCTGCAGATCGACGCCATTGATCGCATGCACGGCTTCCTGCTTGCGGTGGAGGCGGCCACCCTTGAATGAGATCTGCTCCAGCAGGCTGCCGGAAAGGTCGAACTTCTTCTCCAGCCCGCGAATGTCTACCAGTGTGGATGACGGGGAGGTCACGATTCCACCTCCTGCATGCGTTTCTCCTGCTCTATGAGATTGCTGACTTCGTAACAGGCCACATCCACATTTCCGGAGCGGACATACTCCGGCATGACACGCTTGCACTGGTCAGTGGCAAACTTGCAACGCGGATGGAAGGGGCAGCCTGTGGGTACGTTCTTCAGGGACGGCATGGAACCGGGAATCTGGAACAGCCGTTCACCCGGCTCGCCCATCTGGGGCAGTGCGTTGATTAGCCCCTGGGTGTAGGGATGCTGGGCATCGTTGATGATTTCCCGGGTCGGGCCCTGCTCGATGATCCGGCCCGAATACATCACCAGCATGCGTTGGGTCACCTGGGAAACCACCCCCAGATCGTGGGTGATCAGCATCAGCGCCACGTTTTCCTGCTCACACAACTCCAGCAACAGCGCCATGATTTCCGCCTGGATGGTGACATCCAGCGCCGTGGTCGGCTCATCCGCAATGATGATCTCCGGGTCCAGCAGCAGTGCGATGGCAATTATCACCCGCTGTCGCATGCCCCCGGACAGCTCATGGGGATACTGGTCCAGGCGCTTTTCCGGGGACGGAATCTGCACCTTGCGCAACTTGTCCAGGGCGATGTCCCGGGCGCCTTTCGTGTTGATCCGACGATGCGCCTTGATGGCCTCGATCATCTGGGTACCGATGGTCAGCACCGGATTCAGGGTCATCATCGGATCCTGGAAAATCATGGCAATACGGTTGCCACGGATTTTGCGCAGTTCGCGCTCGCTCATGGCCGCCAGGTCCTTCCCTTCAAACAGGATCTGGCCACCGGCGATGTAACCGGGCCGGGCGATCAGGTTGAGGATGGAGAAGGCCGCCACCGATTTACCGGCACCGGATTCCCCCACCAGCCCGAGGCGCTCGCCCTTATCCAGGCTGAAGCTGATGCCGCGCAAGGCGGTGAGGTCACCGCCGCGCACGGCAAAGCGGACGTCGAGATTTTTTACTTCCAGTAATGACATGACGTTACCCCTTGTACAGCCGTGGATTCATGACATCCCGCAGCCAGTCACCCAACAGGTTGATGACCAGAACGAGTACCACCAGCACCAGGCCGGGAATCAGGGTGATCCACCAGGAGCCACTCTGGATGTAGTCAAAACCGGATTTGATCAGTGAACCCAACGACGGCTGGGTTTCCGGCATGCCCAGACCGAGGAACGACAGCGCCGCCTCGGAGATGATCGCGTTGGCGATCTGCACCGTGGCGATGACAAAAATCGGCGACAGGGTATTGGGCAGGATGTGGCGGAACATGATCCGGCCGGTACGGAAACCCATCACCTTGGCCGCGTCCACGTATTCCTTTTTCTTCTCCGCCAACACCGAGGCACGAACGGTCCGGGCAATCTGCGGCCACTCCGAGACACCGATAATGAAGATCAACATGTAGATGGCAATCTCGCCAAACATCAGGCTGCCGAAGCTGGCTTTGAACACGGCCCCCACGATGATCGCCACCATCAGGGTGGAGAATGACAGCTGAACGTCGGCGATGCGCATCAGGATGGAATCCACACGGCCGCCAAGGTAGCCCGCCAACAGACCAAACAGGATGCCCAGCGCCGCCTGCAGCAGGACGGCACCAAACCCGATCAGCAGCGACACCCTGGTGCCGTAGAGAATCGTGGAGAGCAGATCCCGACCCTGAGCGTCGGTGCCCAGCGGGAAGGCCGGATCGGAGCCGTCGAGGCCGACCGGCGGCAGCTCCGAGTTCATGATGTTGATCTGGGCCAGATCGTAGGGATCGGCCGGGGCCAGCAGCGGTGCGAAGATGGCCGCCAACACCATCAGCATCAGCACCACGAAGCTGGCAATCGCCACCTTGTCCCGCTTGAAGCTGTACCAGAGGAAGGACTCGCGAAAGCGATCCCAGCGTGAAAGAGTCGCCGTCGTCATGCTTTCTTACCTGTCAGTTTTACAGTGGGGTTGACCAGGCCGTAGACCAGATCCACCACGGTATTGGTAATCACAAAGATCAGCCCTACCACCATCAGGTAGGCCACGATCAGGGGGATGTCGCTGCGGGTGATGGCTTCCAGGAACATCAGGCCGACACCCGGCCACTGGAACACGGTCTCGGTCAGGATGGTGTAGGCCACCATGATGCCGATCTGTACCCCACCGACGGTAATCACCGGCAGCATGGTGTTCTTGAGCGCGTGCAGGAAATTAATGCGGGGCGAGCTCAGACCCTTGGCCCGGGCATACCGGATGTAGTCGCTCTGCAGCACTTCCATCATCTCCGCCCGGATCAGGCGGATGAACAGCGGCAGCATGATGGACGCCAGCGACACCGACGGCAGCACCAGGTGCAGGATGCCACCCTGGGAGAAAAAGCCGGAGTTCCAGGTGCCGAACAGGGGCGTCAGGTCGTCGCCGCGTCCATAGGAAGGCAAGCCACCCTGGGTGGACAGGGCGGCATTGAGCCACTGCCCCCAGCCGGCATCTTCCGGGAACCAGTCCACGGTGACGCCGATGGAGAACAGCTGAATCAATACAATGGCGGTCAGGAACACCGGGATGGATATCCCGACGGTACTGACCCCCATAAAGAATTTGGACAGCCAGGCCTGGGGCCGGATGGCGGCATAGACGCCAATGGGCACCGAGAACACAAGAATAATCAGGCTGGCACCGATCACCAGTTCCAGCGTCGCCGGAAGGTGCTCGAGAATGACATCGAGAGTGGGTTTGCCATAAAAATAGGAGGTGCCAAGGTCGCCCTGCAGGGCGTTACCGGCAAATCGCAGGTACTGCACCACCAGTGGATCATTCAGGCCCATTTCGTCGCGGAGCGCTTCCCGCTCCTCCTGGGAAACGGACATGCCCACCATCTGCTGAAGCGGGTCACCAAGGCCATCCTGGATGGCAAAGGCAATCACGCTGATCACAAACATGACCAGTACTGCCTGGGAAATCCGCTGAACTAGAAACGCTAACATGAAAATTTACCGGATAATTCTGCAAACAAAAGACCGGCTCCGGACGTATCCGAAGCCGGCCTGCCATAAAGGCGGTTATTCCACGACCAGGTCACCCAGGTACGGGAAGTTCATCACGTTGAGGATCGGCTCGATCTTCACATTCTTTTTGCTGGCCCAGGCCAGGTCCTGCCAGTGCAGGGGCACGAAGGCTGCGTCGTCGTATAGGCGCTGCTCAACTTCCTTCAGCATTTCAGCCCGCTTGTCGAGATCGGTTTCGACGTTGGCCTTGTTCACCAGCGCATCGATCTCCGGGTTGCAGTAATTGCCGGCGTTGTACTGACCGGCACCACTGTCGGCATCCGGACAGAAGGTCAGGAACTCGAAGAAGTTGGCGGAGTCCTCGGTGTCCGCGTGCCAGCCGATCATCATCATGTCCGCGGCGCGGGCGTCATACTCCGGCCAGTACTGGGCTTTCGGCAGGGTCTTCAGATCCACCTTGATGTTGATCCGTGCCAGCATGGCGGCCACTGCCTGGGCGATCTTGTCATCGTTCACGTAGCGGTTGTTGGGCGCCATCATGGTGATGGTGAAACCGTCCTCGTAACCGGCCTCCTTCATCAGCTCCTGGGCCTTGGCCACGTCAAACCGGGGTGCCAGGGCGTCGTTGTGGCCCTGGTAGCCTGCCGGGGACATCTGGGCAGCCGGCGTGGCAAAGCCCTTCATGATCTTGGCGGCAATGCCTTCCTGGTTGATGGCGTAGGCAATGGCTTCACGCACCTTCGGGTTCTTGAACGCTTCCACCCGGTCCTGGTTCATGTGGAACAGGATGATGCGGGTACCGCTCATGGTCACCAGGTCCGCATTCTTGTCACGACGGATACGTTCCAGGTCGGTCGGCGGCACGGGTGCAATGAAGTCCACACCGCCGGACAGCAGCGCGGAAACACGGGTGTTGTTCTCCTTGATGGGAGTCAGCACGATTTTGCCGACGTTACCCGGAGATTCGGTATCCCAGTAGTCGTCAAAGCGCTCGAACTCGACGCGCACGCCCTGCTGGCGCCCGGTGATCACGTAGGGGCCGGTACCGGACAGATTCTCGGAAGCAAAGGAGTTGCCGTGCTTGACGATGGCGCTCTTGCTCTGGCCGTTCTCGGTCTCGCCGGTGTAGAACTCGCTGTCCATCGGAAAGATATAGGTCGCGGTATTCAGCAGCAGCGGATAGGGCTCGCTGGTAACCAGCTCGAAGGTGTAATCGTCGATCACCTTGAGTTCGCTGAACGGCTTGAAAATCGCTTTGTAGTCCTGGCTCTGCTTCAGACGATCAAAGGTGAACTTGACGTCCTTGGTGGTCAGCTCGTTGCCAGAATGGAAGGTCACACCCTCACGCAGCTTGAAGCGCATGGTGTTCTCATCGACACGCTCCCAGCTCTCAGCCAGGCGCGGCTCGAAACCGAGGTCCTTGGTCCAGCGCAGCAGCGGGTCGAAGGTCATGTGGCTCAGCTGCAACATGCCGCCGGAGAGCTGTTCATGGATATCCAGGGTTACGGGGTCGGCGTCGTACGCCATTTTCAGTTCCTTGTTCGCCTCGGCGGACATTGCTACCGGGGCGGCGGCCAGGGCCATGGAACCAACAAAAGCTGTCAGTAGTTTTTTCATCGCGTTTTCCGTCGCTGTTTTAAGAATTTTGCGGCGCATCGGCGCACATTCGCACCAGATGACTGCGCTAAAAGCTAGTCGTGGAAACCCGGAACAGCAATCGAAATTGCGACATGACCTTATTCGTGAGGTGAATGACCTGATTTGGGGCGACGTTCAGAGATGGAAAACCAGGGGCAGAATCAGGGCCGTGAACACCCCCGTCAGCCCCATACCGAGTGACGCAAACGCGCCCGCCGTGTGGCTGATCTCAAAAGCCCGGGCGGTACCCACCGCGTGCCCATTCAGGCCCAGGGCAAATCCGAGGATGCGCTCGTCTTCCACCGGCAGCAGACCTGCCAGCAGGTCAACGAACAGGGTAGCCACCACACCGGTGATCAACAGACCGCCCATCATCAGTGGCACCGAACCACCGAGTTGCTCGGTGATCCCGATGGCAATCGGTGCGGTAACCGACTTCGGCGCCAGCGACGCCAACACCTCCGGGGTTGCACCCAGCGCCCAGGCAATCACCACAGCGTAGACCGCCGCCAGCGTCGCCGCCACCGGGAGGGTGCACAGGATTGGACGCCACAGGGCCCGAATGTGGTGCATCTGTTGATAGAGCGGAATGCCCAGGGCGACCGTCGCCGGCCCCAACAGCACCGTCAGCCATTGGGCGCCCAGTTGATAGCGGGTGTAATCCAGGGGTAGAACGGCAATGGTCGCCGACAGCAGGACGGCCGCAAGCACCACCGGCGGCAGCCAGAGCGGACGGCCGATCCGGGCGAAGACCCAGTTGCCGGCGAAGAACGCACCCAGCGTCAGGCCAATGGCCAGTGCCGGGCCGTCCGACAACGTCTCCACCAGCGACAGCAAACGCTCAGTCATTGGCCGGCCCCCGGCCGGAGCCCCGAACCAGCCACTTCATCAGCACCAGCGTCGTCAGCACACTCAGAAAGGTACCGGCCAGCAATGCCATCGCCACCGCCAGCCACTGGCCCTGAAACTGGTCGGCGGTGAAGAACACCCCGACCACCCCGGGCATGATCAGCAACACCAGCACCGATATCAGACCTTGGCTCGCCGTTGCCAACGGCTCGCTGACGCTGCCATTCATCATTAACGTCAAGGTCATGCAGATCATGCCCAGTACGCCACCGCTGACCGGCACCAGGAATAGCAGGCGCAGGGCTTCGCCGAACAGGAAAAACAGGACCAGAATCAAAAAACCGCGCAACATCGGCATGCTGTCATGCTCATCAGGGACAGAATTGCTCTACACTAGCGCATACTTACCGTTTCATACCATTCCGGAAGGCTCATGGCGCTCAAAGCAACAATCTTCAAGGCCACGCTCAACATCGCCGACATGGACCGGCATTATTACGCGGACCACCACCTCACCATCGCCCAGCACCCGTCGGAAACCGACGAGCGGATGATGATCCGCCTGTTGGCGTTCGCGCTGAATGCCGACGAGCACCTGGAGTTCACGAAGGGTCTGAGCACCGACGACGAACCCGAGTTGTGGCGTAAAAGCCTGAGCGATGAGATCGAGCTTTGGATTGAGCTGGGGCTGCCCGAGGAGGGCCGTCTGCGCAAAGCCTGCAACCGGGCGAGGCAGGTGATTCTATACACCTACGGGGGCCGCGCCGTGCCCTTGTGGTGGGAGAAGCATCACAACAAGTTGAACCGTTTCGATAACCTGACCCTTATCAACCTGCCCCAGGACGCCACCGAGGCACTGGGGCAACTGGCGCAGCGCAGCATGAATTTCCAGGTGACCATTCAGGACGGCGAGGTCTCCGTCAGCAACGAAGACGCGCTGGTAAACTTGACGCCGGAGCCGATGGACCTCCGGTAACCCCCCGGTTCAGATGATGCAACAGGGGGCTGGACAGACTCCTGCTGCGCACGTAAGATTGCGCACTCGAAATTGACGCACTGCCGTTAACTTTCGTTCCGCCCGTAGCTCAGCTGGATAGAGCGCTGCCCTCCGGAGGCAGAGGTCAGAGGTTCGAATCCTCTCGGGCGGGCCATTATTTCAAAGGCCTGCGTGAAAACGCGGGCCTTTTTTATTGGTTGTGTCGAAATCCTTTCCATGGTGTGTGCACGGACCAAGCAATACAGTGATGATGGAAGCCAGCACCACATCAGCGACTGCAATCAGGCCAGCTCGAATCGCTCCTGCAGCCATGCCTTGATCTCCCCAGACTCGTACAACCAACGCTCACTGCCATCTTCCTGGTGAATCTTCAGACAGGGAACTTTGACGCGGCCTCCACCGGCTTCCAGCGCGGCACGATGCTGCGGATCATGCTGGGCATCGCGGGTTTCAATGTTCAGGCCAAGTCGGGCGATTTCCTTGCGTACCTTGATGCAGAACGGGCAGGCTCTGAACTGGTAAAGAGCGAGATGTTTACTGGCCTCGTCGACGCGGGCCTGCTCTTCAGCGGTGCGGGCCACGCTTTTTGGCGTGCTGAGCTTTTCGGTGAGCAGCATGAACGGTGTCAGGACCAGGCGCAGGGTGCGGAAAAAATAACGAATAATAACTCTCATGGGTAAGGCTCAAACTCCGGATTGAAGATGGCATGCCGGGTGTCGGCATTCAGGTTGGATTTGCGTGATTGGTAGCGGTGCGTAAGGGTATCACTTCATCCGGTTAATCAGGTACCAACCGGGACCCGCCCCCGTATAAAGCCCCTTCGGGCACAAAATCACCGCCATTCTGACGGCGAGAGGTTCGATTCCTTTCGCCCGGGTTGACTCCGCCCGCACCCCTTGCGAATCTGATTAAAAGCGCGTGCAATCTTCGAGTCACCACTGCAGGACAACAATTATAAATGGACGCTTTGGCAGAAGCCTTCCGACTGATCGTCACGCTGGATGCAGATCTCTTCGAAATTCTCTGGCTCTCCATTCGTGTCAGTGTGACCGCATTGGCCATCTCCGCACTCATCAGCCTCCCCCTGGGAACCTGGCTGGCGATCACGACGTTTCCCGGACGCAAGTTCTGCATCCTTTTGCTTAACGCCCTCATGGGCATGCCCCCAGTGGTCGTAGGGCTGATTGTATATCTGTTCCTGTCACGGTCCGGGCCGCTCGGCTGGATGGGGCTGCTGTACACACCCACCGCCATGATCATCGCGCAAGTGGTGCTGATCACCCCGATTATTGCGGCCCTGGCGAATCAGGTGATCGAGCACCTTCATCAGGAATACAGCGATACGTTTCACTCGATGGGTGTCACCGGACGCCGTGCGGTGGTGGCCTACCTGGTGGATGCGCGTTACGCACTGACCACCTGCATTCTCGCGGGTTTCGGCCGGGCCATCGCCGAGGTTGGCGCCGTCATCATCGTCGGCGGCAATATTGATCATCTGACCCGCGTGATGACGACCACCATCGCGTTGGAAACCTCGAAAGGCAACCTGACCCTGGCCTTGGGCCTGGGTGCCATACTGCTGACGCTGTCGTTGCTGGTCAACGCCCTGGTGATTGGTGTCCGTGAATATGCCGCGAGGCGTCAATATGCCTAGTTCACTCCTGCCCATACACATCAGCGATCTGCGCCTGACCAAAGGCGATCGAGCCGTGCTGGGAGGCGTGAACCTCGTCATTGATGAGCCCGGCATTACTGTGATCATGGGCTCTAACGGCGCGGGTAAAAGCCTGCTCCTGCGCTCTTTGCACGGTTTGATCACTCCGGATCAGGGGAGTATCACGCTTGGCTCTCTGACGGTGAGCGACAGCCATGACCAACAGGCCATGGTCTTTCAGCAACCGGTACTGCTGCGCCGAACCGTGATACAGAATTTAGCGTTTGCGGCCCCCAGGATCGCTAAAACCGCCCCCCAGCGATTAATTAAAGCGTTGGAGTCTGTACACCTGGCTGATCGGGCCGACCAGCCCGCACGTATGCTTTCGGGCGGCGAGCAACAACGACTTGCCCTGGCACGAGCACTGTTGAGTGAGCCTGGGCTATTGTTGCTGGATGAGGCGACGGCTAGCCTGGATCCTGCATCGGTGCTATTAATTGAATCGCTGGTCAAAGCGCATAGCGCCCGGGGGGCCAAGGTTATTCTGGTTAGTCACGATCAGGGCCAGGCTCGACGTTTGGCCGATGAAGTCGTATTTATATCGAACGGGCAGGTAGCCGAGCAGGGGCCCGCGGATCAATTCTTTGCCGCACCCCAAACCCGGGTCGCTAAAGCCTATCTGGCAGGAGAAATCCTGTTTTAAGAAAAGAACAACAACAAAAACAAAACAGAGGACAGCCATGAAAAACTTTGCCATTGCCATCGCCTTAGCCCTGAGCACTCCCGCTCTGGCCGACACCATCATTGTCCAGTCCACCACCTCGACCCAGAACAGTGGCCTGTATGACTACCTGTTACCGATACTGGAAAAGGAAACCGGCAATAAGGTTAACGTGGTCGCTGTGGGCACGGGACAGGCGATCAAGAATGCCAGGCGCTGCGATGGCGATGTGCTCCTGGTTCACGCCAAGTCGGCCGAAGAACAGTTCATTGCTGACGGCTTTGGCGAATACCGCCGCGACCTGATGTACAACGACTTTGTGATCATTGGCCCTCAAGCGGATCCTGCCAATCTGGCAGGCGCTGAGAACGCCACCGAGGCTTTGCAGCGCATCCAGCAGACCGGCGCTAAATTTGCCTCACGGGGTGATGATTCGGGGACACACAAGAAAGAACGTTCCCTGTGGCGCGAGGCCGGTATCGACCCCGACACCGGTTCCGGTCAATGGTACCTGGAAACCGGCAGCGGCATGGGCGCAACCCTGAACACCGGCGTGAGCCTCGGTGCCTACGTGTTAACAGACAGAGCTACCTGGATCGCCTTTACCAACAAACAGGACGCCACCATCGTATTTGAGGGAAATCCCGCCCTGTTCAACCAGTACGGTGTGATTCCGGTCAGTACGAAAAAGTGCCCCAACGTGAATCGGGAGGCGGCGGAAGCCTTTGCACAGTGGTTGCTGTCGGAAACCGGACAGGCCGCTATTGGCGCCTATCAGGTCGACGGTAAACAGCTGTTTTTCCCGAACGCCCACTAGGCCGTCCGGACCCGAGCCAGTGAATTTCCTAACCGGGCTACAACCATAATGACGAGTACACCCCTTCTACCCAACCCCTCTGATCCTCGGCTGTCCCGCAAGGTTGAGGGCGTTGATGAAACGGGTCAGGCGAAGTCGATCAGCGTGATCGAGGAGCGCCCCCTGACCATCTATCTGAACAGCCAGGAGATCGTCACGGCCATGACCATCGGCGATCATCCGGAGTACCTGGCCCTCGGGTTTCTACTGAACCAGGGTATGCTGAAAGAGACCGATCAGGTCACGAAGATCGATTTCGACGAGGAGCTGGAAGTCGCCGTGGTTCGTACCGCTGGCATTACCGATGTCGAAGACAAGCTGGAAAAGAAAACCCGTACGTCCGGCTGTGCCGTGGGCACCGTATTTGGTGACATGATGGCGGGGCTCGAAGGGTTGTCACTGCCGGACACACCGGTGCATACCAGCACCTTTTACGACCTCTCCTACCAGATCAACCATACCCCCAGTCTGTATATGGAAACCGGTGCCATTCATGGCACCGCCCTGTGTCAGGACCGTCAGGTTCTGGCCTACATGGAGGATGTCGGGCGCCACAACGCGGTCGACAAGATCGCTGGCTGGATGCACCTGAACAACATTCCGGCCGACAATAAAGTCCTCTACACTACGGGCCGCCTGACGTCCGAGATGGTGATCAAGACATCCCTGATGGGCATCCCGACCCTGATCAGCCGGTCCGGTTTCACCGCCTGGGGCGTCGATATTGCCCGACAGGTCGGGTTGACCCTGATCGGACGGATGCGAGGTAAGAAGTTCACCTGCCTCAGTGGCCAGCACCGACTGGTGTACGATCAGGACCTGTCGCAGGTTCCGGACGACGACAAGAAAATGCGTCGCAAGGGCGCGCAGCATGACTGAGAATCTCACCATGACTGAAAGAGGGGCAGCATGAGCGTTTGCGCAGTAATTCTGGCGGGTGGCCAGGCAAACCGAATGGGTGGTGGTGACAAAGGACGATTGATGCTGGGCGATCAGTCATTGATCCATCGTGTCATCGATCGAATCACGCCGCAGGTCGATGCCGTGGTGCTGAACGCCAATGGCGATTTGAGCCGCTTTGATGATCTGGGATTGCCCGTGGTGGCCGACTCGATCGGTGAGTTTTCGGGCCCTCTGGCGGGTGTGCTGGCAGGTATGGATTGGGCTGCCCAGCATGGGCATGAGTGGCTGATCAGTGTCGCTGCGGACACCCCGTCGTTTCCGCTGGATCTGGCTGAACGATTGGCCGGGCATGATACCCCGGTGGTGCTGGCGGCCACGCCGGATCCGGAACGTGGCCGGGTGCCACAGCCGACATTTGGCCGCTGGCAGGTGGCGTTGCGGCACGATTTGAGGGCCGCCCTGAACGACGGTGTACGCAAGATTCGCCAGTGGACGCAGGCCCAGGGCGAGACACTGGTGATTTTTGGTGAGGACGACTTTTTCAACATTAACACGCCGGAGGATCTGGCCCGGGCGGAGCAGCAGTTGCAGTGAACGTTATTGGGATTGTCGGCTGGAAGAACAGCGGAAAAACCACTCTGGCCAGCGCGCTGATTCGCGAACTGTCGAACAGGGGGTTAACGGTTAACTCGATCAAGCACGCCCATCATGGCGTCGACGTGGACCAGCCCGGAACCGATAGTTACCAGCACCGCGAGGCGGGCGCCCAGGAAGTCATTCTGGCGGGAGGACAGCGGTTCGCCATCATGCACGAACTGCGTGGCGCCGACGAGCCAACCATGGAAGAGTTGCTGGCCCGGCTGGGCCCTTGCGATTGGGTCGTGGTCGAGGGATTCAAATCCCATGCCCACCCCAAGATTGAAGTGCACAGACAGGAGAGCTCCCGTGCGCCCCTGTACCCGGAAGACCCCAGCATCATCGCAGTGGCGACGGACTATGCTCCGGAGTTTTCGGGCCCCTGCTTTGATGTGAACGATGTACCCGGAATTGCCGATTTTATTCTGAGCACAGGAGAATTATGAAGCCGCTTCGTAATGACTGTTTTGCCCTGCCCCCCGGGGTGAACTGGACGCCGGTCGACGAGGCCCTGGAGCGGTTGCGTTCACGGTTGCGTCCGGTGGTGGAAGTGGAACGCGCCGTCCCTCTGGCCCAGGTAAATGGCCGGATACTGGCGAGCGATGTTTTTGCACCTCGCGCTCACCCCCCCAGCAGCAATTCTGCGGTCGACGGCTATGCGTTCGCGGGCCCCCTGACTCAAGTGCCCTGCACCCTGCCCCTGGTCGACGGCCGAAGCGCCGCCGGGGAGCCATACACCGGTCAGGTACCCGAGGGCCACGCGATCCGGATCCTGACCGGCGCGGTGATGCCAACGGGCGTTGATACGATCGTTCTGGAGGAGGACTGCGAAGTCATCGATGGCCAGCTCCATCTGAACGGCACGTTGAAGGTAGGAGCCAACCGGCGCCAAGCCGGAGAGGACATCAACGCACAGGACCGGATCCTCACCGCAGCAAGCCGCCTGACGCCAACCCAGATTTCCGTGCTGGCCAGTGTCGGTGTGGCGTCGGTCGATGTGTTTCAGCGACTGCGGGTCGGCATTCTGTCCACGGGTGATGAAGTGAAGCCCGTCGGTTCATCGGTCACCGACTGGCAAATTTACGATGCCAACCGCCCAATGCTGAGCGCCCTGGTGACGCAGCTTGGCTACGAACTGGTGGACCTGGGCCATGTCCAGGACCGGGCCGAAGACGTGGAAGCGGTGCTGGAACGAGGCGCGGAGGCGTGTGACCTGATCCTGACCAGCGGCGGTGTTTCTGCAGGCGACGAGGATCATGTATCGAAAACGTTGAAAGCCCACGGCGACATCAGCAACTGGCGCATCGCCATCAAGCCGGGCCGCCCGCTGGCGCTGGCCATGTTCCGGGGTACGCCCGTGGTCGGCTTGCCGGGCAATCCGGTGGCCGCGTGGGTCTGCGCATTGCGCTTTGGCGCGCCCGCGATGGCGCTATTGGCAGGGGGGGAGTGGTTCGAACCCCAGGGCTATCTCGTGCCCGCGAATTTTTCCAAGAACAAAAAGCCTGGGCGCAGCGAGATGCTGCGCGCCCGGGTCCGCAATGGGCAGGTTGAAGTGTTCGGCTCGGAAGGCTCGGGCCGGGTGACAGGCCTGGCCTGGTCCGAGGGTCTGGTAGAGTTGGATGAGAGCGCTCAGCAGATCGAGCCGGGAACCCCGGTGCGATTCATTCCCTACGGCAGCTTCGGGCTGTAATCACTCGACGCTGCCATGCACGGCAAAGGCTTCCAGCGAGGCATCCTGTGGAGCCCGGGAGCGGAAGGTTTCCTCAACCCCCAATTCGGTCAGGGTGCGGCTGACCATCAACAAGCTGTTGTCTTCGAAGTCCTCACACATATTGCGCATCTGGTCGATTTCTTCGCAGGCGACGGGGTAGGCAGCATCCATATCCGGGGCGCCGTAGAGCTCGACAAAGGTTTGCGCCAGGGTCTTTCGCAACGTTTCCAGTTCGGCTTCGGTGATGTCGCAAACACCGACAAAACTGGCGCGGCCACCCGATTCTATGCTGTACCAACCGTTACTGAAGGCCTGACGGGCCTTGCCTTTCATATCCGCTTCGGTCCAATTGGAAAATTCAAATCCGCCGGAGATGGCCCATTCGCCACTGGGGGCAGGCACCTCGTAGACGTTTTCATCAGATACATCCAGTCTCAGGGTTCGGGCCAGTTTCATAGGTGCTCCGCGAATTCGATCAAGCTCACTGTCTCGGTCATGACGTCTTGGCGCAATAACATCCGGCCCTTCTCATCCAGCCCAACAAAGACTCCGGACTTCGGCCGGTCAATCCTTTTACCCAGCGTGTCACAACGGGGGCGCCACTCGTTGTGTACACGCTCGAACCCACCGTCCATGAAGTAGGTCAGCCACAGCAGGGTATGTTTGGACCAGCTTTCCAGCAGCGCCATGGGGGTGATCTCGACACAGCCCTCCTCATGCAGACAGGTTTGATTCGGGGTTTTACCCGGCTCATCTGTCAGATGCATAAAGGGTACATCGATCCCGATGATCAGCCAGTTTGGCTGCGCCTTCGGATCAGACACATCCGCTGCAAAACGGACGGACCCGCAGACCGCACCATTGACCTTTATGCGATCGGGCCATTGAAAGTGCACAGGCACTTCCGGCGGGGCCAGTGCGCCCAGACTCTCGGCCAAGCCTATCTGGGCCACGTAAACGGCTTGAATCGCCTCTTCCAGGGACGTTTCCGGCGCCAGCACCAGGGCAGCGCGCAGATTGTCGACCGTCTCGGAGTAAAAAATCGTGCCTGAATCGACCCCCGCGATGGCCCGGCTCACGGCCTTGTCAAAGGGATCTGTGTGTTTGGGCACCATTTCACCCGTCAGTAACGGCGGAAACTGAGGTGACTCGATCATTGGATGGCCCGGGCGTAGACATCAGAGGTGACGATCTCATCGGCAATGCGCTGGAAGGCCTGCGCCTGCGGACTGTCCGGCTTCGACACCACAATCGGAACGCCGCCATCCGACCCAACACGGATATCCAGGTCGAGCGGAATCTCACCGAGGAAGGGCGCGCCCAGCTTTTGTGCCTCGGCCCGGGCGCCGCCGGATCCAAACGGGTGGTGCTCTTTACCGCAGCCGTCACAGACAAACGAGGCCATGTTTTCGATCAGGCCGAAGAGCGGCACCTCCATCCGGTTGAACATGTCGATGCCTTTGCGCGCATCCATCAGAGCAATGTCCTGGGGTGTCGAGACCACCACAGCGCCGGCCACAAAGAATTTCTGACTCAGGGTCATCTGGACATCACCGGTGCCCGGCGGCAGATCCACCAGCAAGACATCCAGCCTGCCCCAATCGACCTGGTTCATCATCTGTTGCAGGGCGCCCATCAGCATCGGCCCGCGCCAGACAATGGCTTCATCGTCCGGGGCCATCAGGCCCAGGGACATCAGGGTCACGCCATGATTGCGCAGCGGCAGAATGGTATGCCCGTCCGGACTGGACGGGCGACCGGATACACCCAGCATGCGGGGCTGGCTGGGTCCGTAGACGTCGGCGTCCAACAGGCCCACCTTCAGCCCTTTCGAGGCCAGCGCCACCGCCAGGTTGGACGACACGGTGGACTTGCCCACGCCCCCCTTCCCCGAGGCGATGGCAATGATGCGATCAATCCCCTTCGGGTTTTTGTCCTGTGGCCGGGGCGCGTCAGTGCCGATCAGGTTGGATTGTCCCGCGTCAACGTATTGAACCATGTTGTGTCCTGCTTTGTTGTTAGCTGTCCAGGTAGTCGTCACTGGTGCGAACTCGAGGACGTTCGCCCCCTGCCATCGGTGAGTTCTGCCCATGGAACTGGGATTTCACCCGACAGTCATCACACATCTTGATGAGCTGGACGTTGTCAGCGTTGGTATACATCCAATGCTGGTTTTCCAGTTTTTCAACGATCCGGTTAATGGTGCTGGCGACGCCAAACGGAGCCCCACAACTGATGCATTCGAACGGTTCCTCGCCGTGCAGTGCCCGGGCACTCAGGGCATCCTTGGACACATCCAGTTGAGGCTTCAGAGCAATGGCTGTCTCCGGGCAGGTGCTGTCACAGACCCCACATTGCACGCAGGCATTCTCCGTAAACTGGACCTCCGGACGATCCGGATGGTCGCCGAGGGCGCCGGTGGGACAGAGGGACACGCAGGCCAGGCAAAGCGTGCACTTGTCGGAATCAATCTCGATCGCCCCGTAGGGTGCGCCCGCGGGCAGAGGGATCGGCGCTTCGATCTTGTCCGCCATCGCGGCAACGGTGACCCGGGTGATGTCACGCCGCCCGCCAACCAGCAAAACCGGCTCACTCACTCGCCCGTCGTTGTCACCGGCGGCACAGAGTTCTTTGGCTTCGATCACCCGGACCCGGCTGGGTGAGTTATGGGTGCCTTTGAGCATGGCCTGGGCCAGTTCAACTTCCGCCGTGACCGCCCGGCGGTCGATCTCGTTGTCCGCCAGGATCAGGACTTCTGCGTAGCCTGCGCCGAATGCTGCCATGATCTCGGCATGGCCGATGCGATCCACATGCTCCAGCCCCAGCGGGATGAGATCATCCGCCAGCCCATCGTCATATCGAGCCAGATAGGCAATGGCATCGGCACCCGCGCCCAACGTGTGGAAAACCAGACGCGGGGATTCGTTGGTATGCTCCCGGTAGACCCTGGCCATGGTTTCCACCGCCTGCGTCACCGCCTCGAACGGTGTTTCGTTCATGGTCACGGCCGACGTCGGACAGACCGCCGCACAGGATCCACAGCCGGCGCAAATATCCGAGTCAATCTGTATGTGATCGCCCGCTGAAAAAATGGCCTCAGTCGGGCAGACGTCGAGACACCGGGTGCAACCGGTCTTGTTTGCCCGGGAATGGGCACACAGCGATTCCTCCAATCTGAAAAACACGGTTTTCTCAAACTCACCGACCCGATCCCTGGCGGTCAAGGCGATCCGTTCCAGCTCTCCGGTTTTCGCCGGGTCGGCCCAGAAGTAGCCATTGCGCTTTTGATGACTGGGAAACGCGGGGCCCACACCGCGCAGATCAATAAAAACGTCGCACTCACTGCGGGCAGTGGCTTTGATCTCGCCAAAACCCAGGGCGCCACGACCCGCGGGATTCAGTGTCTGCAGCTGGGCAAATTCCAGCTGGAAGTTGCCCAACGCGCCCTGGGCGGCCGTCAATTGCCCTCTCGCCACGTCGTAGCCAGCGGAGGGTAGCTGGATCGGCCCCGAATCATTGACAACACACGTCACCCCCAGCTCGTCCTGAACCAGTTCAGCCATCCTGATGGCCTGCTCGGTAGGACCGACAATGCAACACACCCCGCTGGACTGAATGGTTTTCACCGGCGCCATGGGGGCCGGTAATTGCGAGGCAGCGATCAAGGCTGCCTGTTTGGCGTGTAGGCGCTTCGGACTCGCGTCTGGTGCGCTCCAGCCCGCGCGGTCCCGAATATCGATGGTGCCCAGCGGAGCGGAATGCTGGGTTTCAGCTTCTATGTCCTCGCTCAGACGCTCGAATAGCGCGGCCTGTTGGCCACAGGCGATGAGCACGTCACTGTTGCCACTTAAATACTCTGCGGCCGTTTTCATATCGGTGCCGCACAGTTGATCCACCACGATCACCTGCTCAGCGGCCGCTGCCGTTTGCAGGGCCTTTTGATCAAGAGACTGTGATTTATCGCAAGTGCATAACAGTAAAGTCTTGGATGCCGTCATCAGGAAATTGACTCTTTTCGTTGTTGTTATACGTATACGTGTGCATGCCTCCACTAGAGCATGGCACAGCCTTTTCTTTTTGGACAACTGGATAATTGTTTCGGCTCTGCTAGCTTTTTAAAAAAAGAGATGTAGTCATGAGCAGTCGCACAGAGCATTGGAAACGCGAGATACAAGTGGGTGCCGTCGTTCGCCGTTCCCCCGGCGTAACCCGGTGGGCGCGCGATATCTGGAAGCCCGTCGCCGTTATACCGGGCGCACCTGAGGCGTTCTGGAAAGAGCTGGTTCGCGAGGGCGAGGTGGTCGATTTTCACGCAGGCACCGTAACCATGGAACTGTTTCGCGCCGATGTGGAAGGTTACCTTGTGTCCCTGAACATGACCGTTCCCTCCGTCTGGATCATCATGGATAAAGACCAGACCCGTCGTTCTCCCTCCGGGTGGATGGTCAGCACGATCACCGCCAGTGCCCATGAGGCGTTGGATGCCCTGGACAGTGGTGAGAGCATTGTCGAAGCCGTTCCGATTCCCGAGTCCCTTGCGGCCTGGATCAAAGAGTTTATCGACATGCATTACATCGAGGAGCCGTTCAAGAAACGCCGCCGCGATGAGGTCCGTGTTGACGTTGTCGAGGAAGGTAAAGGCGATCCACGTATCCGCCAGCAAAGCGACGTCTACCGTGCTCCCTCCAACCTCAAAAAACCGAGGGTGCACTGATGGCCGAATCACGCCTGCAGCGCTGGTCGCGTCAAAAAGCCGAAGCTCGCAAAGAGGCGGAGGTCGCCCCGCCCTCGCCAACCGAACCCGAACCATCGCGTGAAGCGCAAGAACTCGCCATCAACGAGACCTTGCCCGAGCATGAGATCCTCGAGAAGTACAGCCTGCCCGCCCCGGACACCATTGTGCTGGGCACCGACATTACCGGATTCATGGGAAAAGAAATTCCCGAATTCCTCCGACGTAAGGCGCTGCGCGCGCTCTGGAAATCCAACCCCGTTCTGGCGGTGCTGGACGGGCTCAATGACTACGATGAAGATTTCACCGACGCCGCTACTGCAGGCAACGTCGTGCAAACCCTGTACAAGGTTGGACAGGGGTTAATCGATAAAAGTGCAAGGAAGGACGAGCAAGCCGAGAATCCGGTTCGGGAACTGGCCGATGGTCCAGAACCGATTTCATTTGCAGAGGACACCGAAGAGATCGCCCGGCATTCAGAATCCGACATCCCTGCGGAGCCCCTCATCGATGCCCGGCATTCTGAACCTCTGGCTCCCGAGCCAGAGTTGGAAACGACACCTCGCTATCGTCCCAGGATGCGCTTTGACCATTAGCGCCAAGAGCCGGAGTTGCTCCCGAGCTGAATCGGGTCTATAAAACAGTGATGAAAATTTAAACAACAACAAGAGAGAGAAAACTTGGCCAACGCTGTAGAAGTTCAGTGCCCCCGCTCGATCAACGACGAAGATCGTGCCCGAGCCCAAATGTATCAGTTGCTGGGTGCCTTGCTGGGAGAGCCACCCTCCAGAGAGCTACTTGCCGGATTGGCATTGCTGAAGGGGGATGACACACCACTGGGGGCTGCTTCAAAGAACCTCGCTGCTCTTGCCGAACGCACCAATCCTCATGACGCCGAACGAGAGTTCAACAACCTTTTCGTGGGCGTCGGCCGTGGTGAACTACTGCCTTATGCCAGTTACTACCTCACCGGTTTTCTGAACGAAAAACCCCTTGCAGACTTGCGCAGCGATCTGATGGTCAGGGGCATCAAATCCCGCGAT
Source organism: Marinobacter sp. F4206 (assembly GCF_019392195.1). Lineage (NCBI taxonomy): Bacteria > Pseudomonadati > Pseudomonadota > Gammaproteobacteria > Pseudomonadales > Marinobacteraceae > Marinobacter > Marinobacter liaoningensis. Next base: position 2,153,382 of record NZ_JAHXKI010000002.1, on the reverse strand, counting down.
GACGTTAAAGAGCCCGAAGACCACATCAGCACACTGTGCGAAATCATGGCCGGCATCATCACGGGCGAGTTCCCGTGCGACAGCGGTTTGTCTTCACAAAAAGCCTTTTTTGACGCCCACCTGGCAAAGTGGGCGGCGTTGTTTTTTACCGATTTGGAAGAAGCGCAAAGCGCAGTCTTCTTCGCTCCTGTGGGCTCGCTCGGTCGGGCCTTTATGACCGTGGAAGCTGATGCTTTTGCAATTCAGTAACCGGGATCTGCCCGATCCCATAACTCAGGTGGAGGTGTCCAATGGACAACCCCAAGCATGAACACAGCCGTCGCCGTTTCTTGCAGTTGGCAGCAACCGCAGCACCAGCTGCCGTTGCCATGGCAGTTGCACCGAACGCCGTAGCCGAAGTCGCTAACGAAGTCCCGAAAAGCCGCGGTCTGCGTGACACTGAGCACACAAGGAAATACTTCGAATCGGCTCGCTTTTGAGGAAGCGTGCGTCATTCAGGATTGCGTGATGCTCCTGGATGATCACACCTCCGGAAAAACGAGAACAAAAAACAGAGGTAACTGACATGTTAAGGAAGAAAACCAACGGGGTAGCGAAAGGCTCCCGTGCGGGATCTTTACTTTCATCCCTCGCCGCAAAAACCCTGGACCGGCGGGGATTTCTCGCGGCCTCCGGTGTCACTGTGGGTGGTCTGGCCGCTCTATCACTGACGTCCACCCGGGTTCGGGCCGAAACTCCGTCGACGGAAGGCGGGGAAGTCGTTCACAAGAAATCGGTGTGTACGCATTGCTCGGTCGGGTGCACGGTCGAGGCCGAAGTGAAAAATGGCGTTTGGACCGGCCAGGAACCGGGGTGGGACAGCCCCTTCAACCTCGGCGCTCACTGTGCAAAAGGGGCCTCGGTGCGCGAGCACGCGCACGGCGAACGTCGTCTCAAGACCCCGATGAAAATGGTCGATGGCCAGTGGCAGAAGATCTCGTGGGAAACCGCCATCAACGAGATCGGCGACAAGATGCTGCAAATCCGTGAAGAGAGCGGCCCTGACTCGGTCTATTGGTTAGGCAGCGCCAAGTTCAACAACGAACAGGCATATCTCTTCCGTAAATTTGCTGGCTACTGGGGCACCAACAATGTCGATCACCAGGCCCGGATCTGTCACTCAACCACGGTCGCGGGCGTAGCCAACACCTGGGGCTACGGGGCGATGACGAACTCCTACAACGACATCCACAAATCCCAGGCGATCTTCCTGATCGGGGGCAACCCGGCAGAAGCGCACCCGGTATCACTGCTGCACATCCTGAAAGCCAAGGAAGAAAACAACGCGCCGCTCATCGTGTGCGACCCTCGTTTCACGCGCACGGCCGCCCATGCCGATGAGTTCGTACGCTTCCGGCCGGGTTCAGACGTGGCATTGGTCTGGGGAATCCTCTGGCACATCTTCGAGAACGGCTGGGAAGACAAGGAGTTTATCCGCACCCGGGTGTGGGGAATGGACGAAATCCGTAACGAGGTGAAGCGCTGGAACCCGGAAGAAGTCGAGCGGGTCACCGGCGCCCCGGCGGCCCAGCTCGAGCGCGTCGCCCGCACCCTGGCCAACAACCGCCCGGGCACAGTCATCTGGTGCATGGGTGGGACTCAGCACACCAACGGCAACAACAACACCCGAGCCTACTGCATTCTGCAACTGGCGCTGGGTAACATGGGCGTCGCGGGCGGAGGCACCAACATCTTCCGTGGTCACGATAATGTTCAGGGCGCCACCGATCTGGGGGTTCTGGCCGACACCCTGCCCGGCTACTACGGCCTGGCTGCGGGTTCCTGGGCTCATTGGGCGCGGGTCTGGGAGGAGGACCTGGACTGGCTGAAAGGTCGGTTTGCCGTGTGGGACAAGAACGGCAAGTCCAAAGCCATGATGAACGAGAAGGGCATTCCCGTGTCTCGTTGGATTGATGGTGTTCTGGAAGCCAAGGAAAACCTGGAGCAGCCTGACAACACCCGAGCCATGGTTCTGTGGGGCCATGCCCCCAACTCGCAGACCCGGATGCTCGAGATGAAGGAAGCCATGGAAAAGCTGGACCTGCTGGTCGTAGTGGATCCCTTCCCCACCGTGTCAGCAGTGCTGCACGATCGCAAAGACGGCGCTTACCTGCTGCCGACCACCACCCAGTTTGAGACCTACGGTTCAGTCACTGCGTCGAATCGTTCGCTCCAGTGGCGGGAAAAGGTCGTCGAGCCGCTGTTTGACTCCAAGGTCGACCACGAAATCATGAAGCTGTTTGCGGACAAGTTCGGTTTCACCGATCGCATGTTCCGCAACATTGCGATTGACGGCGACGAACCCTCGATTGAGGACATTACTCGCGAGTTCAATCGTGGCATGTGGACCATCGGCTATACCGGTCAGTCCCCCGAGCGTCTCAAAAAGCACATGAAGTACCAGCACCACTTCGACAAGACCACCCTGCGTGCAAATGGCGGACCCTGCGATGGTGATGTCTACGGTCTACCCTGGCCATCCTGGGGAACGGCTGAGATGAACCACCCGGGCACACCGAACCTGTACGACATGTCGATGCCGGTCTCCGAGGGCGGCCTTACCTTCCGCGCCCGTTTCGGCGTGGAACGCGACGGCGATAATCTGCTTGCCGAGGGCGTCTACTCGAAAAACTCCGACATCAAGGATGGCTATCCGGAGTTCACCATGCAGATGCTGATGGATCTTGGCTGGGATGGCGACCTCACGGAGGAAGAGCGCGCCAGCATCGAGGCCGTTGCCGGTCCCGAGACCAATTGGAAAACCGATCTGTCCGGCGGCATCCAGCGCGTTGCCATCAAGCACGAGTGCGCCCCCTTTGGTAATGCCAAGGCGCGCGCCGTGGTCTGGAACTTCCCGGACCCTGTGCCGATTCACCGCGAGCCGCTGTACACGACCCGTCGTGACCTGGTCGAGGATTACCCGACCTACGCCGACAAGACCTTCTGGCGGGTTCCGACGTTGTACGAATCCATTCAACAGAAGGACTTCAGCAAGGACTTCCCCATCATTCTCACCTCCGGCCGCCTGGTCGAGTACGAAGGTGGTGGTGACGAGACGCGCTCCAACCCCTGGCTGGCGGAACTGCAGCAGGAGATGTTCATCGAGGTGAATCCGCGCGATGCGAATAACCTGAACATCCGTGACGGCAATGACGTTTGGGTTTCCGGCCCGGAAGGCGGGCGCATCAAAGTCAAGGCGATGGTAACTGAACGTGTTGGCGAGGGCGTAGCCTTCATGCCCTTCCACTTCGGCGGAGAGCTGGAGGGTAAGAGCCTGAGGGACAAGTATCCCGAAGGAGCCGACCCCATTGTCTTGGGCGAATCCACCAACGTAGTTCAAACATACGGGTATGACTCGGTCACGCAGATGCAAGAGACCAAGGCCACCCTGTGTTCGATTATGCCGGCATGATGAGAGGTGTAGATCATGGCACTTGAAGGACAAGCACGCGCAAAATTCCTTTGCGACGCCGAACGCTGCATCGAATGCAATGCCTGCGTAACGGCCTGTAAGAATGAGAACGAAGTACCCTGGGGCATCAACCGTCGCCGCGTGGTCACCATCGAAGATGGTAAACCCGGCGAGCGCTCAATCTCGGTAGCTTGCATGCACTGTTCAGATGCGCCCTGTATGGCCGTCTGTCCGGTGGACTGCTTCTACCAGACTGAGGACGGTGTGGTGCTGCACTCCAAGGATCTGTGTATCGGTTGTGGGTATTGTTTTTATGCCTGCCCCTTCGGCGCGCCCCAGTTCCCGCAAGCGGGCAACTTCGGAAGCCGTGGCAAGATGGACAAATGCACCTTCTGTGCTGGTGGTCCTGAAGAAGACAATTCAACCGCCGAGTTCTCCAAGTACGGGCGCAACCGTATTGCCGAGGGTAAGTTACCCCTCTGTGCGGAAATGTGCTCGACCAAAGCCCTGTTGGCCGGTGATGGCAACGAGGTGGCGGACATCTATCGCCAGCGCGTGGTGAACCGTGGTTTCGGTTCAGGTGCCTGGGGATGGGGCACGGCTTACGAGAAGAAGGGCGCTTAAGCCAGCCCGATAGTTCCGGGGCCCTCGGGCCCCGGAATTCATTGAGGCACCGAAGTCTTCTTGTTGATTCCGTTGGAGTGCTCTGATGAACATAAAATTACTGGGTGCCGCCGTACTTGCGATGGCGACACTGCTTTGCAACCCGGCTCTGGCCGAAGAGGCCCCGGCGGTTGATCGGACGTCTACCGGGGGCGCCCAGACCCTCGAAGACATCATGGCCCGTCAGGAGCAGTTGAAAATCGACGAGTCCTTCCGCTCTGAAAACCTGGGTAATCCCGACAATGCGGCACCGACCAGTGGCCAGCTGGGTACGCTGGGGGGGCGCTCTGATGCTGACGTCTGGCGTTCTGTCCGCTATAACAAGATAGATCCCACGGTTCAGTCACCTGGACCTGCCAACGGCGTCATGATCCAGGGCGAAGGCATAGCCTGGTACAAGCTGCGGGAAGGACCGGTCATAACCTATGGCGGCGGTGCCATACTCGGCATTATCGCTTTGTTGGCCGTGTTTTATTTTGTCCGCGGCAGAATCAAGATTGATGGAGGCCCTGCCGGCACCACAATTGAACGCTTCAAAGCCATCGAACGATTCGGGCACTGGTTGCTGGCCGGCTCGTTTATCGCACTGGCTCTGACGGGCCTGATCACCCTGATGGGGCGTACGTTCCTGATCCCGGTTTTGGGGCCTGACGCCTTTGCGACGTTGGCCGCTGGTTCCAAATGGCTTCACAACAACGTTGCGTGGGCCTTTATGCTGGGGCTGGTGATGACGTTCGTGATGTGGGTCGCGCATAACATCCCCAACAAACTCGACTGGCAGTGGCTGAAGGCAGGCGGCGGCATTTTCACCAAGGGCCACCCTTCCGCGAAGAAGTTCAACGCAGGCCAGAAGATCATTTTCTGGACGGTGATGGTACTGGGCTTTTCCGTCTCACTGTCCGGCCTGTCACTGTTATTCCCTTTCCAGATGCCCATGTTCTCCGACACCTTCGGGGTCATCAATAGCGTTCTGGGAACCGACCTGCCAACGGCGTTGGCCCCGCACGAGGAAATGCAATACGCCAACATCTGGCACTCGATTGTGGCGTTCGTGATGATGGTGGCCATCATCGCCCACATCTATATCGGCTCGGTCGGTATGGAAGGAGCGTTCGATGCCATGGGTAACGGCGAGGTTGATATAGAGTGGGCGCGTCAGCACCACGATCTCTGGGTGGCCGAGGTCGAGGCCAAACAAGGCAAAGGAGAGTCATCGTGAAGGTCATGATTGCCGCGTTTGTCGCAGCCCTGGTCATTGCCGCCGTCGCCCCGGTTGCCCTGGACCAGTTCGGCTGGTCCTCAGCCGACCAGACCAGCAGCGAGAGCGTGCGCCTTGACTGACCAATGCGAGGTACACCAAATCGATGCTGTCGGTCTGGTGTGCCCTCTCCCTATCCTGCGGTTTAAAAAACGTACCCGGGGCTTGCCCAGCGGGACAGAGGTCGAGTTTCTGGCCGATGACCCCAGCGGCCGCCGGGATTTACAGGCCTTGTGCGAGATAACCGGCCACCGAATTGAATGGGTTCGGGAGGAGGACGCCGGTGTCCTCCGTTACAGAATCTGTTTGGCCTAGTTGACTGGCATCCGCAGTAAGAAGTCCTTTCGTTTTTTCTCCAGATTCAACGCTTTCTTCCAAACCAATGCTGTAAAATTCGACGTCTTCCATTAAGCTCGACGGACACAAAAAGAAAAGCAGTATCAGAGGAAAACGTTGTGCTCATCCTGACAGGATTTGGTCTCGGTTGTCTGGCTTGCCTGTTCCTCATTATTCTCCGGGATTTTCGGTACCAGCTGGTGGGCCAGGTTTTTCTGCTGATCCTTACCTCTGCCACGGCCTATCTCGTTGCACCACTGGTTCCGCAGGACTGGCGATGGATTGCCTCCGATCTGCAAACCGCCATGCCCGGTCTGTTCTGGGTCGTCTGCCAGCTTATTTTCGCGTCACGCCCCCGATTCCGATCGGTCTGGGGCTTCATGGCGTTATACAGCTTTATCGTCCCGGCCCTGGCAAGACCCTATGTCATAGCAGGCGAATCATCCGATCTGGCGGTCTTCTTTGGTTGGGAACTGGGGCGGTGGTTCGAATACGTGGTGGTGCTGCACGGACTCCTGCACGTCATCCGGCACTGGCGAGCGGATCTGGTGGAGTCCCGCCGACGGGCCCGACTCGCGTTCCTGCTGATCGTCGGTGGCTCTGTCGGTATCGCCACGGTCAGTCTGAACTTTGGCCTGTATCACGAGTATTCACGGGGCATCATCGTCAGCTTCGCAGCCCTGGCCACCCTGCTGTGTTTCGTGTCCGCGCGCGAAGGTATTCTCGAACTGTCGCCCGAGACCCAGACTGCACAGCCCCTGACATCCAGACCAGCCGATGATCCCGCTTCGATACCGATTTCCGATTATGAGAACAACCAGGATTTGGTCGCCTTGAACAGGCTGATGAACGACGGCTTCTACACCACCGAGAAGCTGACGCTGAAGCGACTGGCCGAGTCCCTCGAGATTCCCGAGTACCGGGTACGCAAAACCATCAACCAGACGTTGGGCTATCGCAACTTCAATGATTACATCAACCACCTGAGGGTCGAAGAGGCGGCCATGCGACTGGTCCGGGAACCGGAAACACCGATTCTGAACATTTCCCTGGATGTCGGTTATCGGACCCTGAGCTCGTTTAATCGGGCCTTCCGCGACATCATGGAGACCACGCCGACTGAGTTTCGTCAGGACAACCGCCCAGATAAAAAAAGCCACCCCGAGAGGGGTGGCAAAGGTCAGAGATAAGTTCTCCAGGTCAGCTTCTGGAATAGACGCCGGCCCCCGAGAAACCATCCTGAGCCGTCGAGGTTTCCTTACGCTCGCTCTGAACAGGACATTCCGGTTCACCTGGTTGCTTGGCAAATGATCGGTCGCGAAAGAGTACCGCCGCGATTGCCGGCAGCAGCAGAATCGCCCCGAACAGATTCACCAGGAACATGAACGCCAGCAGGATGCCCATATCGGCCTGGAACTTCAGGTCCGAGAAGTACCAGGTCGCCACCGAGACAGTCATGGTCAACGCCGTGAACGCCGACGCGGTGCCACGCTGTTTCAGGGCTTCGAAAAACGCCTCCTGAATGCTGCAGTCGCGGGCATCCAGCTCGTGCTTCATGCGCTCGAACAGGTAAATGCCGTAGTCGATACCGCTACCAACGCCCAGGGCGATGACAGGCAGCGTGTTCACCTTCAGGCCGATGCCCAGCAACGACATGAAGGCGTTGCACAGCAGTGTCACCAGCGCCAGGGGCAGGATGATGCACAGGCTGATTCTGAGGCTACGGAACATGGCCAGACACAGCAGGGTCACCGAGACAAACAGCGCGCCGTTAACCCACGGATTCGCCGCGGTCACCGCTTCGTTGGTGGCCGCCATCACCCCGACGTTGCCGGATGCCAGACGATAGGTCAGGGTGTCGTTGTCATAGACGGACTTAAACTCCTTGATGGCCGCGACAATGCCGGAAATCGTGTCGGCCTTGTGGTCACTCAGGAACACTGAAATCGCCATCGCGTCACAGTCGGTGTTCATGAGCGTGCTGCCGTTGCGGGTGGCGAATGCAACACCTTGGGCAACCTGGGCCCGGTTGCCCGGCACCACGTGCCATTTCGGGTTGGTCTCTGCGTAGTTCTGGGTAACGCCTTTCACGAACCCCGGCAGTGCACCGACGGAAGCCACGCCCGGCTGCTGGCGAAGGAACAGTTCAAATTCTTCCAGCTGCTGCATCAGCTCAGGCTGCACACAGGGCATATTGTCGCCCTCGGCTTCCACCACCACCTGCAGTACGTCAACACCGACGGAATACTGCGAGGTGACCGCCCTGACGTCCTGGTTGTAGCGGGCGTCATCACGCAGCTCCGGCACGCCGTCCCCGAGATCCCCCACGTGCATCTGGTCCGCCTGGTAGATGCCATAGCCGGTTAGCCCCAGAGCACAGGCAATGGGCACCCACGCCTTCGGTGTGGTGGCCAGGATGCTGAGCTTCTCCCAGAACCAGTAGTGGGAACCTTTACCGGTCAGTCGGTCCAGTGCGTGCTGATCCATCTTGGTAAACGACAGGAGAGGCGGCAGCACCAACGAGTTGGTGAGAATCATGACACCGACCCCCAGGGTCGCGGTGACGGCCAGCTCATGCACCATCTGGATATCGACAAATGCGATGACCAGGAAACCCAGTACGTTGGCCGCCAACGCGACCACACTGGGAACCACCAGATCGGCCAGGCTGTCTTCAGCCGCCGTGCGGATATTGGCACCGGCCAGCACATCAAGTTTCCAGGAATTGCACATCTGCACTGCGTGCGATACGGCGATGGCAAAGATCAGGAAGGGCACCAGAATCGACATCGGGTCCAGGCTGAGCCCCAGCAGGGGCAACAGGCCCAATAGCCAGACAACCGGCAGCGATGCGGTGACCAGGGTGAGCAGCGTCAGACGCTTCGAGCGAGTGTACCAGTACAGCAACACCGCGATAATAACGACCGCAACGGCAAAGAACACGAGCACACCACGGGCGCCGTTGGCGATATCGCCAATGGCCTTGGAGAAACCGATGATGTTCACTTCAAGGGACTCGCTCTCAAGCTCGGAACGGATGTCCTCAAGCTTGTTGGCAACGGCTTGCAGGTCAATCTTCTCACCTGTGTCAGGATTCACTTCCTGAAGGGTTGCGACAACCATCGCCGATCGCAGGTCATTGGCGACAATCTGGCCAACCCAGCTGGATTTCAGAGTCCGCTCCCGGATTTCTTTCAGTTCCGCCTCGGTACCGGAATAGTCGGCTTCAATCAGGTTACCCCCGACAAAGCCCTCCTCAACGACCTCCGAATAGCGCACATTCGGTGTGAACATCGACGTCACAGAGCTTCGCTCAACGCCTTCCAGGTAGAACACGGATTCGGTCGCCTGCTTTAATGAGGCCAGGAATTCCTTGTCGAACACCGTGCCATCTTCGTTACGCAGGGACACCATGATCCGGTTCGCGCCCACAAACTCGCCCTGGTAGTCCAGGAAGGTGCCCATGTACTCGTGACTGAGCGGGATCATCTTCATAAAGCCCGCGTCCACGCGCAACTGACTGGCGGAGTAGCCAAGGGCCAGCGTCATGGCGGCCATGACCACCAACAAGGTAATACGGAATCGGAACACCCCGCGGGCCAGTACTCGGGTCAAGCCCGTTTTCTTCTGCTCTGAACTCATGACTTATTCTCCCTGACCATTCCAAAGACGAACGCCCGCGGTGCCGGCCACCAGCCATTCGCCGTTGATTCTGGTCGCGGCGGTAATATCGCCCGGCAACCCACTGCGTGAAGCGGGCAAGAAATGACGGCCGTCGTCTTCGCTCACCAGCACCTGTCCGCCATTGCCGAACAGGAAGACCTGGCCTTCGGGCCCGGTTTCATGGGCATTGATGGCGGTGGCGATGTCCACCTTCGCTCTCTGCCAGGTCGCACCGCGGTCTTCGGTACGCCAGATTTGCCCACGCATTCCGTAAAGCAGCCAGGCGCCGTCCGGTGTCTGCATCCCACCGAAGAAGGAGCCCTCATAGGGCGAGGTCAGTTTTTCCCACTGCTCGCCGCCATCGGCGCTGACAAACAGCGAACCGCTCTCGCCGATCAGCAGCCAGTCATCACCCGCCCGGGCGATGCTGTACAGATGCCGGTCGAAGTAGTCCTCGGAAATGCTCGCAGGCTGCCAGGTCTCCCCGCCATCGACCGATTCCATGACCAGCCCGAAGGCACCCACCGCCAGGAACCGCCCGTTTCCCAGGTAGGCGACATCCATGAACGGATCCCCCCGCCCATGCTCGGACACATCCACCGGCGCCCAGGTGGTGCCATGGTCAGCGGTGTGCAGAATCATACTGCCGTGACCGACCACGACACCCCGACCATCCTGCCCGAAAGCGATACTCATCACCGATTCGGTCGCAGGCAGGCGCTTGCTGTGCCACGCATCCGGCACAGGCCCTGGACTGGTCAGCAGCACGCCCCGCTCACCAACGGCGTAATAGACCTGGCCATTGCTCGCGAGGTCGAAGATGGCCACCCGGTCGGCGGAGATGTCGTAGGACAGGGGCGGCTTGTCAGCCCAAACGGCAGGCGCACACGTCCCCAGAGCCAGCGCCACGGCTCCGGCCCGAAAGTTTGAAATAACCATGAGAGGTATACCTGATCGGAAAAGATTGGAGAGCGGGAGCCGGGGCCCCCGCTTTGGTCAATTAGCGCCCGCTGCGGCGAAGCGCGTCCGGCTGGAATTCGATGTAACGACCTTTGACACCGAACTCCCAGGGATCATCAATCTCGTTTGCCAGGTTTGATACCAGGTAAGAGCCGTTGTTCAGGTCGTGGTAGATATTGGCCCGGTACCAGGGCACCAGCACGTCATAGAACTGGATAACCGGATGGATGGCCACGCGCCACAGATCGCCACGGGTATCGTAGGCGTCTTCCATCAGGACACTCCAGGAGTCCTCATCGAGGTAGAAAGTACGCTTGCCATAGATGTGGCTACTGTCCTCACGCAGCGTCGCCTCGACCACCCACAACCGGTGCAGCTCATAGCGCATCAGATCCGAATTGATGGTGTTGGTGCGAAGAATGTCCTTCTCGTAGTTCAGGGACTTATCGCTCAGCTTATAGGCGTTGTAGGGAACGTAGATTTCCTTTTTGCCCACCAGTTTCCAGTTGTAGCGATCGGGCGCCCCGTTGTAGGCATCGAACTGGTCGGTGACGCGAATCCCCTCGGTACCGTCGTTGGCGTTGTCGTAGGCCAGATCCGGAGCGCGTCGCACCCGGCGCTGCCCGACGTTGTAAATCCAGGCCGACCGTACTTCCTCAACCTGGTCAATTGGCTCGTGAACCAGCTGGACCGTGCCCTCCAGCGTCGGTGGCGAGGTGTACTTGGCGGTGTAGTTCAACAGGCGGTTCTCGGACTGACGGTCCATGTTCTCATCAAAAATCCGCTTCTCCAGGAAGCCCACCTTGTAGAAATCACCGTCGCCCTGCACCGGGAACCAGTGGTACTGACGCTCAACGCCGCCACCCAGGTAACGGACGTTGTGGTTCCAGATCGCTTCCAGTCCGTTTTCCGGAATCGGGAACGGCACGTTGGCGCCATCCAGGTTCTTGATGCCAAAACCCTCAAGCGTTACGTCCGGCGCCTCGGCCTTGATGGTGTCGTACACCTTCTGGGGCAAGGCCGCGGTGCGGCGGGTTTCATACACCGGCATCCGGAAGTTGTCGTACTTCTCGAGCAGGGCAATCTGGCCGGCACTCAGCTTGTCGCGGTACTGGTCCAGGTTGTCCCCGGTGATGGTGAACTTCACTTCGTCCTGGGGGAAGGGGTCGATGTAACCCTGCTCCGGATCCCAGCCTTCCGGGGGCGAAGTCAGCCCCCCGGTCCATGCCGGGATGGTGCCCTCGTCGTTGGCGTTCGGGTTGGCACCCACCGGCGTCAATTCGGTTCCCAGCTTTGCCACTTCCTCAGGGGACAGCTCGGCCATGGCCGGAGCGGTGACGGCGAAGGCGGCAGAAACCGCCAGCGCCCGATACAGTCTGTTTCTGGAAAATTGCATGTCAGTATCCTCGGATTTTTGTTTTAGAAGGTGTAGCTGTAATTGACGGAGGCATAGTCACGGTCCCGCAGATCGTTGTAATCGGCGGAGTCCGCGAAGTGCACGTAGCTTGCGCCAAACTTGTGTCGCTTCAGGTAGGTGAAGTCGGTCGCCAGGGTGGTCGAGATCCGGCCTTCCTGGAACTGGCCATCAAGAGAGTTACCCTTGACGTCGTGACCGACGAACAGGGACGGCTGCACCAGGAGCCCCAGACCAAAGGGGTTCTGGTAATCCAGGGAGCCGCGCACCCGGTAGCCCCAGGAGAAGTCGGTAACGTAGCCTTCGTTCTTGCAGCCCGCCGGGGAGGTGTTGGCGCCCACCGCGCACGGATCGGCACCATCGAAAAAGTCCTCGTGCTGGCCGAAGCCGAAGGTAAACCCGCGCCCATGACGGACACCGGTATAGGTGTCAGGCACATCGCCGTACTGGAAACCCACCTCGGCAATCAGCAGGGCTGTCTGGGCGCCCAGAATGTTGGACCAGAGGTTCAGGCCGTTGATCTGGAACTGGGTCTTGTTGTAGCGCCGGAACCCGTCGACGCTCTCATTGGCTTCGGCGGTGGCGAAGGTTTCGCCCAGTGGCCCGACACCCTGAGCCGCGCCAACGACCAGGTCTGCACCGTTGAGGATCACCGGGAAGTTCCGGGAATGAGTCAGTTCCGCGCCCACCGACCAGCTGGCAATGTTGGCGGCCGCGCTGATGCCGTAGAGCTGAATGTCTTCCGGGTAGACCCAGGAGACATCCCCCGGCGTGGTGCCGAACTGGGAATCCAGCTGCATGGGAATCAGGGTCGCGACGCCAGTGCCGGGACCACTGCCGGTATTGATGCCCAGCACCGGCATCTTGGAGTGGTAGTTGATGGCGTACAGACCGAATTCCGTGCCGATGGCATCGGCGGGAAAGCGCAAGGCCAGACCGAACTGCCCCTGGTCACTGGTATCGTTTCGAGCGGCCTGGGGATAATAGGTGCCACCCTGCAGGTCATCCGGGGAACTGCCCGGCCCCACGCCCACGGCGCTCACGCAGCCACTGAGGTCAGGCGAGATCAGGTTCTCGGTGACCGCCCAGTAATGGCCACAGCCTTCAATCGGGGAATTCTGCCATTCGAACTGGTAGTAGGCTTCAACTGAAACGCCACTGCCAAGCCCCATGTTCGCGTAGAGCATGTTCGTGGGAAGCAGTACCTCTCGCAGTTCTGTGCCGGGACGGCGGAACGCGGGCACGTCAATCGGGTTGATGCCCTGGTTCACGCCCTGGATAAACAGGCTCTCGCCCCAGTTCACCACCTGGCGACCGAGACGGATCTGGAGAGGTTTGTAGTTGATATCCCAGGTGTTGTAGACAAACGCGTCCATGAGCTGGACGCCAGAGAACTTCTGGAGATTCTGATAGCCGCGGTCCGACAGCGGTTCCCCTCGCTGGTAGCCATTGGCCTGGTTGCCGAAGCGGACATCCTCGTCTTCCAGGGCCTGGTCGTACCAGCCCTTCACCCGGACGAGTGCGCCCATGTAGTCTTTTTCGAGGGAGAATTCGGTCAGGAACTTGGCCACCGTGGAAAACCGGTCGCCCTGGTCGTAGTTCAGGTTGCCGCCGTCGGACTTGCCACCGGTACCCGGCTCTTCGCCAACCAGGGCAGCATTCTGTGCGCTGTACAGGGCAGGATCCGGGTCCTGCATACGCCAGCTCGATCCGAACGAAACGGTGGTGTTAAGGCCGCCATCCCACTCGCCCGCATCGAAATTAAAGGCGGTGGCCGTGTTGGCACCACCGAGGGTCAGCGCCATCACAATACCCGCACTGAGTCGGTTGACCCGGAAGGACTTAGCATCATTCATGGTTTGATCACTCCGCCACACACCCTCTGGGATGCATGGAATGTTGTTTTTGTGTTTTCGTGCGAGCGTCAGTATTCCGTAGAAATACCTATGCGCGTTTGCTCTTCAATGCCACAAATTTGGCTTTTGGCGCCAATCAGGACGACCGCTCCCCGCGTTGCAGGAGGTTCTTTTCGAGTTCGGCCAAGGCCTCGGCCATTAGCCCAGCCAGCCGCTGCACATGAGGCACCCGGTCTCTGCAGGCCACCATGCCGAAATTCAGGAAATCGCCCTGACTGACGCAAGTGAAGTTCAGTGGAATGCCCGGCATGATCAGGCTTACCGGGTAGACGTGCAGCAATTCGGCGCCATCCAGGTAGCGCGCCTCGCGCTGTCCGGGGACATTGGAGACTGTGGTATTGAACAGCTGGCGCCCTGTCCTTCCGAGCCCCAGAACCACGGACGACAGAAAGGGACCTGTCGAAAGCAGTGAGTAGACGTTGACGGCATGGGCAGGGAGACCATTCAGCATGGCCTTACCAGCCTGAGTGGACCGTTTAACGTGTTCCAGACGAAGGGCCGGATCGGCAATATTGGTTCCCAGGCTTCCGAACAGCAGGCTTACCTGATTGCCAATGCTGACGTCACCGGGTTTTCGTGTGGAAACCGGCAGCGCCGCCGTGAGCGAGTCCTCGGGCAAGGCATTTGCCTCAATCAGGTACTCACGCAAGGCGCCCCCCACAATCGCCATCACCACATCATTAACCGTGGCACCCGTCGTCTTTGCCAGCGTCTTGAGCCTGGCCAATTCGAAGTGCTGGGTGGCAACCCGGCGATGGGAGCCAATCGGGCCATTCAGGATGGTCTCGGGTGTGGATCTGAACGTCGTCAGTGTCTCGTTTTTTGTCCGTAGCTTCAGGGACGCTGCGGCACCCGCCTTCAGGTCAGCGAGGCGTGGCAATGCGCCCCTTTCCGGCTCTTTGACTTCGCCCGTGCCCGCCTCCGCCTGGGCCTGGGCCTTTGCCCACATGGGGGCACTCAATGAGTCCGCGTCCGTGGACAGACTGCCTACCACCAGACGGGTGCCACTGATGCCATCGACAAGCGCGTGATGGATATTGACGTAGAGGGCAAATCGGTTTTCGGAGAGCCCTTCGATGAAATGACACTCCCACAGCGGCTTTTCCAGATCCATCGGCAATTCGTGAATCCAGGCGATCATGTGGCCCAGCTCCTTCTCACCGCCGGGCGCTGGCAGGGACCACTGCCTGAGGTGGTATTCCAGGTCCAGATCGTAGACTTCCCGGGTCGTGGGCCTGAGCTGCCAACGGGTAGGACGCGTGAGCACCTGATTCCACGGATAGACAACCCGGGTTTCCTCTCGCCAGCGCGCGACCAGGCCACTGACGAACGTTTTGCGTTCGTGATCGGTCAACGAGGCGGGATAGGAAAAGGTCATCAGCGCCGCAATGTGCATGGGCATCTTCTTACCCTCCAGCTGCAGCGACGCGGCATCCAGCAACGGCATTTTTCTCAGGGTCATACCGCCTCCTCGACAGCGTTTACCACCGCTGCTTGCGCAGGCTCAACAACGCCCAGTTTTTCCTCAAGTTCTCTGAACGCCTCCTCCATGCCGAGCGCCAGTTTCTGCATGTTCGGCACGGTGTCCCGGCAGGCTGTGATCCCCACGTTGAGGGTTCCCGCATGGCTGTAGCAGGTGAAGCTCGCCGCCATGCCCGGGAACACAATGTTCGCCGGATACAAATTCACCAGACGCGCGCCCCTCAGGTACTTTTCCTCAGAGCCTCCCGGCACGTTGGACACCACCGTGTTGAACAGCGGGCGGGTTTTCCCGGTGACACCCGTGAGCATCCGGAGCACCGAAGGCATCATGCTGAGAAGGGAATAGGGCACCCGCATTTCCGTGGGCAGACCGAGCACCTGCTGTTTGGCCAGGTCGGTGGACTGATGAATTTTCTGCAGGCGCACCACCGGATCCGCAATGTTGGTGCCGAGGATACTGAAAATCATGCCCACGGCGTTACCGCAACTCTGGTCGCCCTCGGCGCGCAGGGATATCGGGATAGCGGCGGTCAGGCTATCGCCCGGAAGCGCCGTAATTCGCTGCAGGTATCGGCGGAGCGTACCGCCAACCAGGCAGAGCAGCACGTCGTTGAGGCTGACCTCCGCCCGTCGGGCCACCGCCTTGATCCGATCCATCGAAAAGCTCTGGGTGGCGAAACGCCGCTGGGCTGCAATCGGGCCATTCAATGGGGTGTAGGGCGCCGAACGAAAGGTGGTCAGGTCATCGTCTTTGCCGAAGAGCTTGAGGACGTTTGCCGCAGTACTCATCAGCGCCTGGGCAGACGGAATGCGAAAAGGACCGGGCTGGAATGGCTTTTCCGGTGCCGAGTGAACCCAGAACGGCGCCGTTTTCCTGTCGGCGCGGCGCTCGGAAAGCCCCTTCATCAGCAGGATATTCGCGCTGATGCCATCGACCATCGAGTGGTGGAACTTCATGTAGATGGCGAAGCGGTTGTCCGCCAGACCCTCAATGATAAAGCATTCCCACAACAGTTTTCTGAGGTCCATGGGCTGACTGTGCAGACGGGCCACCAGCTGCCCCAACTCCCTCTGACCGCCCGGCTTGGGCAAAAACAGATGACGGACATGGTACTCAAGATCCGGGTCGTGGCAGGTCTTGAGTCTTGGCGCCAGCTGCCAACGGGACGGAGACACCAGTTTCTGGTTCCAGGGGGCCTTGATCCGGGTTTCACTACGCCAGTCCTCGACCAGCCTGGTGACGAAATCCGCGCCGGCTTTCGCCGGCAGTTCGAAGATCATCAAACCGGCAACGTGCATGGGCGCACTGGGATTTTCCAGCTGGACAAAGGCCGCGTCCAGTGGGGTCAGTTTCTTGTAGTTTGTCATCCTCTCTCTCCCGAGCGTCCAGTTACTCTCTGGAGCTGCTCTCTCATAAACGTTGTTATTTGTTCTCTGGCACCGGCAGCTTCCGGGAGCCAGTCCTCCAGCAGCGGGAAGGCGTGCGGGAGATGGGGCCACAGGGCCAGTTCGGTCGGGACGCCGGCCGCGGCGAGTCGGCGGGCAAATAGCACACTGTCATCGCGCAGCAGTTCCGCCTCACTGGCGACGATCAGGGTCGGTGGCAAGCCCCGGCACTCACCCAGCAGGGGCGATATTTCCGGGTTGGCGCTGTCAGCGCCGTCCAGGTACCAGTCCAGGGCTTGCGCCAGCGAGGCAACCGGAAGCATGGCGTCCCGACCGGCATTGGCGAACCGGGAAGGCGAACCATGCAGCCGGGCAAGGTCAAGGGCGGGCGAGACCGCGATGGCACACGCCGGCATCGGCATTCCGCGATCCCGGATTCGGTACAGCAGCGACACCAGCAGGTTGCCCCCCGCGGACTCACCGCCCAGCACAATCCGTTCAGCGGGAATCCCGGAATCGAGCAGCAGACGGTAGGCGGCTTCGCAATCGTCGAGGGCGGCCGGAAAGGGGTTGGCGGGCGCCAGCCGGTAATCCGGAACGAAGGCGTTGGCAGCCAGGGGATCACAGAGGCGCTCGGCGAAGGATAGATGCCCCCTGGGCATCGCCGGCAGCACAAAGGCGCCGCCATGCAACCAAAGAAGTACAGGATGGCCGGTATGGGAGAAAGGGGTACCCAGCGAGTGGCCGGCTACCGCCCCGCCCTCGCCCCGGTGGTAGTCATAGTGAAACCGCTCCTTCTGACGGGCACTTGCCCAGCGACCGGCGATGCCAATCTGCGCCCTGGCGACGCGTCGGGGGTGCCCCCGCAGCAGGTAGGCCATCATTGGCCGCAGCAGCCAACGCAGCAAAAGGAGTTTGCACCAAGTCGTGAAGGAGAGGTCGAGCGGGCGCGTTACATACCGGGTGGGGTCAGAGCCTGAATTCATGGAAAGCCAATCCGTTGGGTGATTTCTGCCCACACTATGACCAATTAGTCGTAGTTACTCCTTGGCTAACAACGTCAACAGCTTGTCATTTCACGCCACGGAATGCGTGGCGTGTTTTACCTGTAATTTGTCGTGAATTGAAAAATAACGGCACTGAAAACTGAGCACGATAGGAGCAACACAATAAACAGAACAGGAGCCCCCCATGTCTCTCCCAACCGGTCGGGACGGGCAAAAACCGTCCCTCCCCGCAAAAGTCTTCATCACGGGCGCCAACGGCTTCATCGGGCGCACCCTTCACCGCCGTTACCGCGAACTGGGCTGTGACGTCCGTGGTATGGATCTGCACGCCGATGAAGAGCGCAACGTCATAGCGGGAGACCTCACCGAGCCGTCAGGCTGGCGTGATCACGCCAAAGACTGCGACCTCTTTATCAACACTGCGGCGGTGGTGTCTCTGGCTGCCGACTGGGAGACCTATACCACCACCTCGCTGGTCGGCGTTCGCAACGCCCTGGACGTTGCCATTGCCGGCGGCGCACAGCGCTTCGTGCATTATTCATCCATCGCAGCCATGGGCTATGACTACGAGCCGGGAGCGGACGAGACGGCGCCCGTGGTGATTGGTGAACACTACCGCTACGGCGTGGCCAAGGGCGCATCGGAGCATACCGTCCTGGCAGCCCACGCTGCCGGCGAGATCGACTGCACCATCATCCGCCCGGGCGACGTCTACGGTCCGGGCTCCCGCCCCTGGTTGCTGGAGCCCCTGAAGATGGCCCGGGCCGGCCAACTGATCCTGCCCAACCGGGGCAAGGGCATCTTCACCCCGGTGTACATCGATGACCTGGTCGACGGCACCTTGCTCGCCGCCGGCCTGCCCTCCGGCAGCGGCCGCATTTTTATCCTCTGGAGCGACGAGCCCGTGACCTGCCGGGAATTCTTCATGAATCACTGGCGCTGGGCCAGCAACAAGGGTTTCCCACCGAGCATGCCTCTGGCTGCTGCCCTGAAACTCACCCAGGGCATCTGGTGGCTGAACCGCAAGCTCAAGCGCCCCAACGAGGTCACGCCGGACGCGATGCTGATGTTCGCGCGCAAGGGCGGATTCTCCATCGAAAACGCACGAAAGCACCTCGGCTTCGAACCCAAGGTCAACCTAGAAGAGGGCATGAAACGCTCCGAAGCATGGCTCAGAGAGATCGGAGAACTGAGCCGAACCGACAGTCCGTCCTTTGACCAGGAGGCCCGCACCTGACGCGGGCCTCTGACTTTGCCAACAACACACACCAAGGAGACCCCCGATGCGAAGTGCCATCGTTGAAGACAACAACCTGAAGATCGTGGATTTGCCGGAACCCAAACCACGTGAGAACGAGCTCCTCATCAAATCTCTGGTTTGCGGCATCTGCGGGTCCGACCTGCATTGCCGGCACCACACCCATGAACTGGCCGAGAGCTCCCGCGAGGTCGTGGGTAGTTCCATCATCGACGCCGACAAACCCATCCTGATGGGCCACGAGTTTGTCGGGGAAGTCCTGGAGACCCGGCAAGGCTCGACGTTCAAGGCTGGCGACCAGGTTGTCTCCCTGCCCTTCCTGATGCGGGAAGAGGGTCTTGCCATGATTGGCTTCAGTTCCGCCGACGTTCCCGGGGGCTTTTCCGAGCAGATGCTGGTCGACAGCCGGCTCACCATGAAAGTCCCCAATGGCCTGAGCCCGGAAATGGCGGCTCTGACTGAGCCCATGGCCGTTGCCCTGCACGCGGTTAACCGGGGCGAGCCAACCCGGAACCACGTACCCCTGGTCATCGGCTGCGGCCCGATCGGTCTTGCCGTTATTGCCGTGCTGAAAATGATGAAGATTGGCCCCATCGTGGCGTCGGATTTCTCGAGAGCGCGTCGCGACCTTGCCAGAAAAATGGGCGCGGATGTCGTGGTCAACCCGGCAGAGCATTCACCCTATGAAAGCTGGAAAGAAGCAGCCCAGACTGCGAATCCGGAAGAGGCCGGCCCGATCTCACCCCTGTTCGGAGGCGCCGACCTGAGACCCTCGCTGATTTTTGAATGTGTGGGTGTACCTGGCCTGATCCAGAATGTCTGTACCGGCGCACCCTACGGGGCCCGGGTCGTGGTGGTGGGTCTGTGCATGGAAAAGGACGCGATGATGCCGTCCTACCCGGTCATGAAAGAAATCGATCTCCGCTTTGTCAGTTTCTACAGCGGTGAGGAATTCGGCGCGACCCTGAACCACCTTGCCAACGGCGAGCTCGATGCCGGTGGGCTGATTTCCGACACGGTGGGCCTGAGTGATATCGAATCCGCCTTCGACCGCCTGGGCACGCCTGAAAACGACGTCAAGATTCTGGTAAAACCGTCAGAATAAGCCGTCGAATACGACAAAAAAGCCGCTGGAAACAGCGGCTTTTTTGGTTATTGCCCGCGCCGGGCCAGCCATCGGCGCAGCCACCGAAGGGGTGCACCCAGGCGAAGGCTGGGGCGAAAGCCGGTCACCCGGTAGGCAAATTTTCGGGGGTACAGAAGCTCTATGCTATTGCCGTCCGGGTCATTGATATACATGACTTTGAATATGCCCGCCTCCAGAGCCTTTCCATTGGCCCGAAACCCCGACCAGAGCGCTTGGGCATACACCTCGTCCCATTCAATCCGGGACTGGGTGTTAAGGGCAAAGTTCATGAAACCGTGCTGGTACAACGCCGGACGCTGCCCCCCTGGAAACGGCTCAGGGGTGCGACAGATTTCCACCACAACGCCGCCGCCACGCAGGTACCTAGGTTCTGACAGACCCTGCTTCACCACGGAGAGACGCTGAGCCCACCCCTCGGGCATCTGCACCGGCGTGACGCCAAGTGAGCCAGACCAGGCACGCGCCACGCCTTCGGCATCGTGGGAATTGAGCCGGATCAGCCGCACTGCGGACGGTTGCTTCCGGCCATTCCAGCCAGCGTCCGGCAGGGGATCCCGCTCATAGATTTCCAGCGCGTTACCCTCGGGGTCACTGGCGTAGGCCACCCGGCCACCGGTCTCTCCCTCCACGGCTTCCAGACGCTGCTGGGCCGACAGGGCATCAACGCAACACTGGAACCGTTGGCTATAGATTCCGATACAGGCATAACCCGGCATCGCCGGGCTCCAGTGTTCCGGGCGGGGCCGCATTTCCGGCGACCGGAAGTCGAAGAACTCCAGCTGGAACATGTCGGCATTGCCATCGAGGGACCAATAGCAGCGTGTATTTACGCCGTCGATTCCCATCACCCGGGTAGACAGCTTGCCCGCATAGATGGTCCGCCCCGACGACACAAAACCGAACAGGGTGCCGTACCAGGACCGGAGGGCCTTGGCATCCTGACACACGAAGGCAATCTGACTGCAGTATGTGCTCATCGGAATCCCACCTCAGACAACGCGCAGATCCTTCCTCAGGATCTTGCCAACGTTTGACTTGGGCAGCTCCTGCAGCACCTCGATTTCCTTCGGAACCTTGTAGGCGGCGAGACTCTGCCGGCAATGTGCCATCACCGCGTCCTTGTCGATCGCGGATCCCTCGGTCGGCGCCACGAACAGGCGGATGCGCTCACCGGTTTTCTCGTCCGGCACACCGATACAGGCCGATTCAGCAACCTCGGGCAACTCACTGGCAACGGCTTCCACCTCGTTGGGGTAAACGTTGAAACCCGAGACAATGATCATGTCTTTCTTGCGATCAACAATCTCGAACTGACCGTCCGGGTGCATGACCGCGACATCACCGGTTTTGAAAAAGCCATCCTCGGTGAAGGTATCGGCCGTTGCCTGCTCCCGGTTCCAGTACCCCTTCATGACCTGGGGTCCGCGGGCACAGAGTTCGCCCGGCGTTCCGGCAGGCAGTGCGTTACCTTGCTCATCGATGATCTTGACCTCAGTGGACGGTACCGGATAGCCCACCGTGCCGCTGAATGCTTCCTGCCCCATCAGGTTCAGGGTGAGGATCGGCGAGGTTTCGGACAAACCGAAGCCTTCCAGGATGTGAGCCCCGGTGAAAGACTTCCAGGCCTTGGAGGTGCTCGGGAAGATCTTGGAGCCACCCCCAAATGCCACTTTGTAACGGGACAGGTCCACGTCCTTGAACAGGGGATGCTGGGTCATGCCCGCGTACAGGGTATTGACGCCACCAATAACGGTGAACCCGGAATCCTTGATGGCCTTCAGGTAGGCGTCCATGTCACGAGGATTGGGAATCAGGATGGCTTTGGCTCCGATGGCCGCGTAGGCCACGAAAATCATCAGGCCAAAGATGTGATACATCGGCAGTGCCAGCACCAGCACCTCCTCCCCAGGTTCGTTCGCCTCGGGTATGAAGCTCCGGAACTGAAGGCTGTTGGCAACCAGGTTACGGTGAGTCAGTGTCGCGCCCTTGGAGGGGCCTGTGGTTCCACCGGTGTATTGCAGAAACAGGACATCATCGCCGGACACCGGTACTTCAGTGGGTTTATTACCCGCGTTGTGCGCCAACAGGTCCGCCATGCCGGTAAACTCGCCCAGTTCGGCGGGAATGTCGCTACCAGGAATCGGGAGGCCGGCACCATCACCGGGATTGACCACAATCACCTGAGATACGGGCGTGGCGTCACGGATCGGGGTCAGCGACGCCAAGGAGCCCGAGTAGATGAACATCGTTTCGGCGCCGGAATCATTCAGCTGGTGTTCAAGTTCCCTCGGCGTGTACAGGGGGTTCACGTTCACCTGGATGGCGCCCACCTTGAGAATCGCCAACATGGCCACCGGATAGGCAAAGATATTCGGCAACATGACCGCGACCCGGTCGCCCTTCTTCACCCCGTATTGCTGCTGCAGGGCGCAGGCCAGGGCATCCGAGGCTTCATCAAGCTGGCCATACGTCATGGTGTGACCAAAGCACTCCAGCGCGGCGTGCTCCGGGAAACGCTTGATGGCGTCATTAAACAAGCTGGTAACGGAGGCGTGGGTGTCAGGGTCAATCGTGGGGGGAACATCCGCGGGGTATGAATCAAGCCAGGGTTTCATGGTTTTCTCTACCTTTATTGACTGTTCGGATACAAAGAAACGCCCTACCCGGGAAAACCTGTTTTGGCCGGGAGGGCGCTTCTGCACTGGCTGTCTTACTTGACGTTACGGACCCGGGCGTTGTGGTCCGGCTGGGGCGGCGTAATGTAGTTCGCCGGCTCCAGGCCCCGTTCCCGGATCAGGTTGTCCAGCATGATCATGATGTCGCTGGCATCCATGATGCCCAGGTAGTTGCCATCGTCGTCGAAATTGACGTTGGCGCCGTGCACCACCATCAGGGTCTCTGTCGGCCCGGTGTTGGTCGCCGGTGTGGTGAACTGGTGAATAGAACCGCCCGGCTCGTACAGGTAGCAACCGTCGGTCTGGGGATCGTTGGGGTATTCCTTGTATTCCCAATGACCCGAAATCGTGAACAGGTGCACCGTGCCCGTGTGGTAGTGACGGGGCAGAGTCACGCCCGGATGGAACCAGACTTTCAGCACCCAGACACCGTTATGCGGATCAAGGAAAAGCGGTTGTACATCAATGCCTGGCACGCCTGGCATGGCGTCTTCATAAACAGGCTGATTCTTGGAATTCACATAAAGCAGTTCGTGGTGCTCAAAAACCTGGTTTGGCGTCGTCATGGTCGACCTCTCTTGTAGATTGTTTTGCCGTTGGCAATACCTGCCAGATTTCATGGTCACCCGATTCCGATGACGGCACATGATAGAAAATGCCGTTTTCTTGTTATTTCCCGCCAATGCAGCTAGCGTTACCCGTTACAATCGTGAACAACAATTACACGTCATTATGGTTACAACCGATCTCACCAGAGCCTCGTCCCTGGCACGACTGGACGAGTTTTGCGCCAAATACGGCCTGGATTACCGGGCGATGCTCCGTGAAGCCAGGTTGCCCGAGGACGTTCTCGAACATCCCGAAAGCCTGATTTCCTATTCCCGGATGGCAACACTGCTCGAAAACTGCGCCAACCGGACAGAGCACCCCTTGTTCGGCCTGGAATACGGAATCTTCCAGGGCACCACCATCTTTGGCCGCTTGCTCTATCTGTTCAAAAACGCCCAGACCGTGGGCGATTCGCTGAACGAACTGATGCAGTATTATCATCTGCATTCCTCCAGCGGACTGGTGACGGCGACCATCGAGGACAAGATGGCCATTCTCAGCTACGAACCCTTGTTGAGCGAGGGGGTCGCCAGCAAGCAGGCCGTGGAACTGGCCATCGGGGTGGGCAAGGCCCTGCTGAAAATGCTGCTTGGGACCCAGTGGCGACCCAGTGGCGTGCATTTCCGACACGGGCCCAGCAGTTCGCCGCAGGCCTACAGCCGGCTGCTTGGCCTGCCTCCCCAGTTCGACAGCACCATCAATGGCTGGGTGTTTGAAGCCCGCCTGCTGGACCTGCCCCTGAGCGATTCCGATCCGAAGCTGCATGCCCTGATGCGCGAGCATCTGGAAAAAATGGACGAACTGTCGGTCCAGGAATTGCCAGCCTATGTCCAGCACCTCATGAAGAACTTCCTCCCCAACGGTCGGGTTACCATTGATCTTGTGGCCGACTACATGATGCTCAGTTCCCGCTCACTTCAACGCTACCTCACCGAAGAGGGCACGTCGTTCCAGAAGCTGCTGGACGAAACCCGGAAGACCATGGCTGAACGCTACCTCCAGGAATCGGGGATCAGCCTGACCCAGCTTTCCGGGATTCTCGGCTACTCCGACCTGGCAGCTTTCTCCCGAGCCTTCCAGCGCTGGTACGGTGTCAGTCCGCGGCAATGGCGAAAAAATCAGGGGATCCAGTCGTCCCCGCGACTGCTATCCATGCGGAAAAAAGCACCCGGCTGGCTTCGCTGAGCGAAAAAGACCCCTTCGGGGCGAAGGGGCTGAAAGGGACACAGTTTTGGGCCGAAACGGCCCGGTGCGAAGTGCGCAGACGGCACAAACAGCAAGGGTAGGAACTTCCGCCTGCGGGATTGCCGGAGCAACCCTCTCCTCACCTGCTCGCACTATACAAACCCGCCTGACCGGTTATTTAACTTCAACCGCCAACAACTTAACCTTTTAAGTATTAACCGGGACATTCGGAGCGCGGCCGTTACTCGCGTGCAATGAAGGCTTCCAGACCTTCCCGGTCCTTCAGATGGATAACGCCGTACCGAAACTCGATCAGGTCTTCGCCGAGCAATACCTGGAGAGCCCGGTATGCTGCCTGCCGGGAAATGCCCAGCATGCTGCCAAGTTGCTCCTGGGTCAGTCGAAGCGACACAGGCGGCTCGGGATTGCCATGCTGAAAGGTGGCAATAAACAACAGTCGTCTGGCCAGCCGGGCCGGAATTCCTCGCAGTGCATCATCCTCAATGACCATCAGAGCCGCCCGCAGCCGTTGCCCCAATTCCCTGATAATCACTGGATAGCACTCAGGAAAGGCTTCCAGTAGTCCGGCGAAGGTATTGGAGGTGAACTCAATCAGCTTGGTGGGCTCATGGGCGACGGCCCCATACAGCCGCGGCGTATCTGCCCAGAACACGCCGTCGCCGAACCAGTTTCCCGGCCCGCAAATCATCAGGGTCAGCTCCTTGCCGGCGCCGCTGATGGCGTTCACCCGGACCGACCCGGATTCAATCACCGCCAGGGTCTTCTGGGAGCTGCCCTTCCGATAAATGGTCTGTCCCTCGGAAAAGTTCCGCACCGTCGCCAGGCGCGCGGCCTCGGCAATCCCCTCCGGTGGCAGCCCGGCCAGAAGGTCACAGTTTCCAAGCGTGTCGGGAACATTGGTCATATTGGATTGTTACTCTGGTTACAGTGTTGCCCGAGGCTCCTGCCGTAGACTCGAAGCAAGCGAAAAAAGCCAACCTCTGACAATAACGCTTGCAAGCTTCGACAGGAGAACAAAATGAATACCGGAAGCCTCTACCGGAGTGCCACCCGCCTGATCCTGGGCGTTGGCCTGCTCAGCCTCCATATGGCGACCGCCGCCGCAGAACGCCCGAATATTCTTGTCATCATGGGTGATGATATCGGTATTACCAATATCAGCAAGTACAGCCATGGCATGATGGGATACCAGACGCCGAACATCGACCGCATCGCCAATGAAGGCATGATGTTCACGGATTACTACGGGGAACAAAGTTGCACCGCCGGCCGGTCCGCCTTTATCACCGGTCAACATCCGATCCGGACCGGGCTGACCAAGGTCGGCATTCCGGGCGCCCCGATTGGCATTCAGCCGGAAGACCCCACCCTGGCAGAGCTGCTGAAACCCCTGGGGTACGCCACCGGCCAGTTTGGCAAGAACCACCTGGGTGACCGGGACGAGTTCCTGCCCACCAACCACGGCTTCGATGAATTCTTCGGCAACCTGTACCACCTGAACGCCGAAGAAGCACCGGAAGACCCGGCCTGGCCCGACGATCCTCAGCTTGCCCAGATGATTACCCCACGGGGGGTCATCCGCTCCACCGCCGACGGTAAGGTCGAGGATCTCGGCCCGCTGAACACCAAACGGATGGAAACCATCGACGAAGAATTCCTGCAGGCGTCCCTGAACTTCATGGAGAAAGCCCACAACCAGGAAGAGCCCTTCTTCGTCTGGTTCAATTCAACGCGCATGCATTACTACACCCACCTCAAGGACGAGACTCGAGGCCTGTCCGGCCAGGGTTTCTACAACGATGGCATGGTCGAGCACGACAACCACGTTGGCGCCTTGCTCTCCAAACTGGATGAGCTCGGGGTCGCGGATAACACCATTGTTCTGTACACCACGGACAACGGCGTTCATTACAACCACTGGCCCGATGCCGGTATCACCCCTTTCCGGGGCGAGAAGAACACCAACTGGGAAGGCGGCTTCCGGGTGCCGGCCCTGGTCCGCTGGCCGGGCAAAATTGATTCCAACAGCATTTCCAACGACATCATGTCCCACCTGGACTGGGTGCCGACACTGATGGCCGCAGCGGGCGTTCCCGACATCAAGCAGGAACTGCTGGAAAGCCATGAGGCCAACGGCAAAACCTACAATGTGCATCTCGATGGCTATAACTTCCTGCCCTACCTCACCGGCAAGGTCGAGGAAGGTCCTCGCAACGAGTTCATCTACGCCAGTGACGGTGGCGATATCCTGGCCTTGCGGGATGGCCCCTGGAAGCTGGTCTTTGCCGAACAGCGCGCGCACAAGTTTAACGTCTGGTCCGAGCCTTTCGTGAAACTGCGCATTCCGAAGGTATTCAACCTGCGCCAGGATCCATTCGAGCGTGCCGATATCGACGCCAACTCCTACCAGGTCTGGTGGGACCGGAAGATCCAGGCCCGCGGCATGGCGACGCTGATCAAGGTCAAACAATTCCTGAACACCTTCAAGGAGTACCCACCCCGCCAGAGACCGGCGACCTTTACCATTGATCAGATGATGGAACGGTTCCTCAACTACCAGCAGTGAGAATCGGGGACGTTATGAATACTCACGATTCGGTGGTCAGCCTGATCGATCGACTAGCGTCCGATGTCCTTGGTCAGGAACAGCTGATCGAACAGCTGGTTCTCGCGCTGCTCTCGGATGGCCATGTGCTGATCGAGAGTATGCCCGGGCTGGCCAAGACCCGTACGGTAAAACGACTGGCCCACCACCTGGAGGCGCAAATGCGCCGTATCCAGTTCACTCCGGATCTGCTGCCCTCCGACCTCACCGGATCGGAGGTGCTGCACTACACCAACGGCGTGCAATCCCTGGCGTTCGAGCCCGGCCCGCTGTTTGGCAACCTGATACTGGCGGACGAGATCAATCGGGCTCCGGCCAAGGTCCAGTCTGCCCTGCTCGAGGTCATGGAGGAGCGCCAGATTACCGTTTCCGGTGAGACCCACCGGATGGACGATCTGTTCATGGTGCTGGCTACTCAGAATCCCATTGAGCAGGAAGGCACCTATCCCCTGCCCGAGGCGCAGATGGATCGCTTTCTCATGAAACTGGTGCTGGATTATCCGAGTCACGAGCACGAATGCGATATTCTGAGACTGGTCCGGTCCGAGCAGGACAACGAATCGGCCCACCCGATGTCGGAACCTCACTTTCAGGCCGATATTTTGCTGGCCGCCCGCCGGGAAATCGCCCGGCTGTTTGTCTCCCCGAAAATCGATCAGTACGTCGTCAGTCTGGTCCAGTCGACGCGACCGGAATTGGCGCCCGACGCAACCCTCCGTGACTGGATCGATACCGGAGCCAGTCCAAGAGGGGCCATTGCCCTGGACCGGGCCGCTCGGGCTCACGCCTGGCTCCACCAGCAGCCCCACGTCACCCCGGACAACGTGCGTGCCGTCGCCCTACCGGTTCTGCGTCACCGCTTGAGGCTCAGCTACGATGCCATCGCGGATGGGGTCACCGAGGATCAGATCGTTGATCGACTGCTCGACCAGGTTGCGATTCCCGCCTGAGGGGAGCCACCATGATCAAAAGCCGCACAGACAACACCGGCGTCTTCACCACGACAGATCGGCTGATGGCGCTCGAGCCGGAAGGCCGGCTCCCCGACTTCCATGGCCGCCAGCGCTCAAACAGCCTGCTGGCGGGGCAACACGGCTCAAGGATGCGCGGACGCGGGCTCGACTTCGACGAATTACGGCGTTATACCCGGGGTGACGATATCCGCCACCTGGACTGGCGCGCCACCTGCAGGGCCGGAACCCCTTTGGTTCGCAGCTTTACCGAGGAACGCGACCGTCCGACCATGATCCTGTGCGATCAACGCATGGACATGCTTTTCGGTTCGTCGCTCCTGCTGAAAGCAACGGCGGCGGCAGAAGTGGCGGCATTGGCCGCGTGGATCGCCTTCCATGCCGGTGACCGGGTCGGTGGCATTGTCTTCAACGATCAGCGCCTGGACACGGTCACGCCACACCGAAGCCGGCGGCGGGTCGCCGATCTACTCGCCCGGATAGCCCGTCAAAACCGGGCCCTGCGTGCAGATGACGACGCTCCGCGCAATGTCGGACAGCTGGACAAGGTCATCTCGGGCTGTCTTGCGAATGCCGACCATGACCAGACCGTCTGTATCGTCAGCGATTTTGCCGGCCTAACGGAGCGCACCCTGGGGCTGCTGCAACAACTTTCCTTTCACAATGACGTGCTTGCCATTCAAGTCTATGACCCGCTGGCTATGAGACTACCCGACGCCGGGGTGGTGACCGTCGCCGAAGACCAGGTGGAGATGACCCTCGACCTTGGCCGTGCCGGCGTCCGAAACAGCCTCGCGGATTTTCTCGGCGAACGGTTCCGAGTCGTCGACGAACATCTCAGGCGCAGCCGGGTTCCGCATCTGAAAATCAGCACAGGCGAAGCCACTGTGCCGCAGCTTCGGCGGGCTCTGGGACTGGTGGAGGCACAGCGCCGATGAGTCTGGTCAACGACCTGGAACAGCTTCGGGAACTCCCCTCCCCGCCCATGCCTTCACTGTGGCCACAGACCTGGGGCTGGGCCCTGGTGCTGACCCTGCTGTTGATCATGGTCGCTGTCGCCCTGCTTCGCTGGAGACTGCACTGGAGAACCAACGCCTATCGGCGGGCCGCCCTGGCGGAACTCGACGTCCTGGAAGCACGTTGGCGCCGGAACCCAGTCAATCCGGCGCCCCTGAGGGATCTGCCCGGACTGCTCAAGCGCACGGTGCTCAACGGACCGGGAGTCCCATCCCCCGAGGTGGCGCGCATGACTGGCCCGATCTGGCAACGCGAACTGCAACGCATGGCCGACATCCCACTTTCCGAAACCTTTGCCGAGTGCCTGGCCGATTTGGCTTACGCCAGTGACGAGACCCTGGGACGCCTGGATGCAGCAGCCCTGATTGCCGAGTGCCGGCAGTGGCTGGAGACCCATCATGATCCAGTTTGACTACCCCTGGCTCTGGCTGCTGCTGCCGCTGCCCCTGTTGGCGTACCGCTGGTTGCCCACCTACCGGCCACCCCATCGGAAACTCCGGGTGCCGTTCACGGTCGCCTTCAAGGGTCGGGTGGAGCAGAGGGCCAGCCCATTAACCGCGGGAATCTCCCGGGCCGGCCTCGCCCTGCGCGGGATGATCTGGGCCCTGCTGCTGACAGCGGCCGCGCGGCCGGCCTACCTCGAGCCACCGATAACGCATATTGAACCCCGGCGGGACCTCATTCTCGCCATCGACCTGTCCCAATCCATGTCCGAACCCGATGTCACCGCCTCGGACGGAGCTGACACCACCCGGCTGGATGCGGTCAAGCGGGCCGCCAGCCAGTTCATTAACCGGCGCACGAATGACCGCATCGGACTGGTAGGTTTCGGGGACCGGGCCTTTCCCCTGGCACCTCCGTCCCGGGAACACGATTCCCTGCAGCAAATCCTCGCAATGACCGAGAGTGGCATGGCCGGCGCCAACACCGCGCTCGGCGACGCCATTGGCGTCACCCTGAAACTGCTGGAGCAAAGCGACCGACCCGACAAACTCCTGATCCTGCTCACCGACGGCAACGACAACCGCAGCCGGCTCGACCCTTTGCAGGCCGCGCGTATCGCCAACAACCGGGGCCTGACCGTCCACACTATTGGCTTTGGCCGGACCGACACAGGAACTGACGAAGCCGTGGATGCACCAACGCTGGAGCGCATCGCAGGGATCACCGGTGGCCAGTCATTTCTCGCGACAGACCGGACGGCGCTGGAGCGGGTCTACAGGACCATCGATGCCGTGACACCGCATAACGCGGAAGAACTGAGAGCCCGCCCCCGCAGGGAGTTGTTCTGGATTCCCGTGCTGATGGCTTCGGGGCTACTGCTTCTGCAGGTTCTGGCTGGCCTAATGCCATCGCTGGGACAGCGCCCGGCCCGCTGGCGAGAAGTGGAGAGGCACGAACCATGACCGAAGCGATCGCCCAGTTTCATTTTCTGCGCCCCTGGGGCCTGCTGATCGTGCTCGCGGGCCTTGCATTGCTGCCAGCATGGCACATGACCAGTCGCCGCCGGGATGCGCTCAGCCGGATGATTGCACCGCACCTGCTGCCACACCTCGCGCTGAACAGCAAAAGCCAGACACGTTTCCGGCCCGTCCATGGTTTCAGCCTGCTGCTGGTGGTGGCCGGGCTGTCGGTTGCCGGGCCCACCTGGGACCGACTGCTGCCGCCCTATGTCGACGACCAGACCCGGGTAACCGTCGTCCTCGACCTGTCCGAATCCATGACCGACACCGGTGCGCTGGCACTGGCCCAGGACCGTATTCAGTCACTCGCGGAACGCCGGCCCGGCTGGCACATAGCTCTGACTGGATACGCCCAAAGCGCCCATCGCGTGTTGCCCCATAGCCGGGACAGGCAGCTGCTCAGCCTGTATCTCAACTCCCTTGAGGCGGGCATGATTCCGGGCCAGGGACGCAACCTGGCAGCCGCACTGAATCTCGCCATGGCGGCGCTGGATGAGAGTGGCCCGCAAACAGTCCTTCTGTTTTCGGACAACCTGGCCTCTGCGCAACTCCCAACGTCATGGAGCAATCGAGACGGGCTGAACGTGCTGGCACTGCTGCCGCCAGCGACGGTGTCGTCCAGTGCAACCCACTCTGTTCTGAGCACACTCTCTGCCGAAGCCCGACCGTTCACGACCACGAAAGCGGATGTCCAATGGCTTGAAAGCCAAGTCCAGTCGCATTTCCAGCGACAGCAAAGCCTTGATGAGGCGCTCAAGTGGCACGACTACGGTTACTGGCTGGTCTGGCCTGCCCTGCTGCTGGCCCTGGTATCCATTCGCAAGGGATGGAACCTCCAGGGCTGCCTGGTTGCGCTGGCAGTACTGATGGCTCCAACGCCACAAGCCAACGCGGGCGCTCTGGCCAATGCGTTTCTGACGCCAGACCAGCAGGGGCGCCTGGCCTTCGAAGCCGGGGACTACGCAGACGCTGCGCAACGTTTCCATGATCCGTACCTGCGGGGCCTGGCGGCCTACCGCGCTGCCGATTTTGAGGCCGCCGTTGACAGTTTCAGGCAGCTGGATACCGCCCGGGCCTGGTTTTACCTTGGCAACAGTTACGCCCGGCAACTGGAACTGGGAAAATCGCGGATCGCTTTTGAAACGGCGCTGAAGAGAGATCCCGGGCTGGAAGCCGCGAGGACGAACCTGACGCTGGTAGAACGCCTGTCGGAAAACCTCGATGAGGGCCGGGAGAAAGCTCCGGACATCGGCGCCGATGACCTCCGATTCGACAAGGAGGCCAGGGAGGGAATCAGCACCAGAATCCGGGAGCAGCAGGCTGTCACCGACGCGGTCTGGCTGGAAAACCTGAATACCTCGACCACAGACTTTCTGAAACGCAGGTTTGCTGCCGAGCAGCGCAAGCAGGCCGGAGAACAACCATGAGATGGGCGGGAAGACCGGTTCTCGCCGCCCTGTTCCTTTCCGGCCTGGCAGGTCAGACTCTGGCCGCGGAAGTGAGGATCCAGACCCGACTGGTTCCGGACGCCGACATCCGCTCAGGCCAGACGGTCTCCTACGAAGTGGATGTCCTGACCGACACCTGGCTGACCGGTACCCCGGAATTCCGGCCTCTGGAGGTCGCGGGCGCCCTGGTGTTTTTCGAGGGCAGCCAGGGCCGGAGCATTCAGCGAACGATCAAGGGCAAGCGGTATTTCGGAGTCACTTACAGCTACCGCCTGATTCCCCTGGAACCGGGCGTCAGGACCCTGCCGTCATTTCGCATTGAGGCCCCGGTGGGTCAGGAAGATGCCCCGGTTGCCGTGTCTACACCGGAGCGATCGTTTGCCGTTCAGCCACTCCCGGGCGTCGAGTCCTCCGCCATTTCCCTTCTGGCCGCGGACGTCCGATTGAGCCAGAGCCTCAGCACGGCCGGTGCCAGCATCGTCGCCGGCCACCCTATCGTTCGGGAAATTCGGGTACAGGCCCACCAGGCCCTGGCCCTGTCGATCCCTCCCCTGATTCCGTCCTCAACCGGTGCTGTAGCGGGCACGCGACTACCGGCAGACATCCGGCCGGTCACCAACGAGGGCGGCTGGGTCACGGGCGGGGAGCGCATCGAGCGCATCCGCTATAGCCCGGACCAGCCAGGGACTTATCGCCTGCCCGCCCTCTCAATCACCTGGTGGGATATTGACGATGAAAGGATCCGGCAGTCGACATTACCCGCTTTGCCGATCGCGGTCCTGCCCGGAGCCGGCCCATCGGGAAGCCGGGGTCAGACAAGGTGGTTCCTTTTCATGCTGGCCGCCGGGGCATCGATGGCGATCCTGGCAGGCTACCGGCGGGCAATCCGCTCACGCACAAGGTTCTTTATCAACCGGGTCTGCAGCCGGTGGCAGAATTCCGTGCCTGGACGAAAGCAGGCCGCCATCCAGCAGATCAGGGGAACGCCCAGAGAACTGACGGGGCTTTACCGGCTCACGGACAAACGGACCGGCACGCATTCACTGCGCCACAGTCCCTTGAACTCCCGGCAGCGGGAGGCCCTGCTCGCAGGCATTGCCGGCTACTATGCCACCCACCCGGAACCGGAAACGAGCACCCGCAGACTGATCCCTCTGATACGAAAGATTAAAGGCGCCCCCCGGACCGACCGTGGCCCACACCCCGCGCAACTCCCTCCTCTGAACGCCCGTCAGAGATAAAAAAGCCCGGACCAATCGGCCCGGGCGAAACATGGAGCACAACAACAAGGGGGAACTTCTGATTCAACGGCGGTAGTTCGGATCCAGACACATCAGCACACCGGTAAATTCTTCCAGGGCCTGGACCGGAATCGGGTTGTTGGTCATGCAGGCCCAACCCGCTTTCGTGAACGTGACGTCCCGGGTGTAG
Source organism: Marinobacter sp. F4206 (assembly GCF_019392195.1). NCBI lineage: Bacteria > Pseudomonadati > Pseudomonadota > Gammaproteobacteria > Pseudomonadales > Marinobacteraceae > Marinobacter > Marinobacter liaoningensis. Next base: position 2,120,016 of record NZ_JAHXKI010000002.1, on the reverse strand, counting down.
GTGCCACGCAGGGGCGCCGGGTAGGCGATGAATCTCTCCTGCTCAGGATCAAACCGGTAAATATGGTCAGTCATGGTCTCATTGACCCACACATCGCCGGTGCTAGGCGCGATGTTCAGGGAGTAGGGGCCCGGACGGGCGCCCGGCGCAAACTCCGGCATTTCATAGACCTTCGTGTCCATGGTCCTGGTATCGATACGCGCGATCTCGCCGTGACCGTAACCGGTCTGCCAGAGGATGCCATCCTCGGCAAAACGCAAACGGCGCGGGCCAAACACCGGGGATTCAATTTCGGTCACTTCCAGGGTGTCCGGGTCGATACGACCGATGCGATTACCCCAGAGCCGGCTGTACCAGATCGAACCATCGAGCGTGCTGACGGCCACACCATAGGTCAGAACGGCCGGCGTGATGGCCACCGGACGCGGCTCCGGCAGATCGATCAGGGTGACTTCCTGGCTTTTCGGATCCAGCCGCCCGATCTGCTCGGTTCCAACCACACTGAACCAGAGGATACCTTTGCTATCCACGCGAATGGTATGCGGGTAGGGCGCGTTGCCCGGCAGCGCGATCTTCTGTTCCCACGCATTGGTTTCGGGGTTGAACACACCGATAGAGGCGGAGTAGGAATTGGTCACGTACAGCTTGCCATCGTGGCCTTCGGCCAATGAATGCGGACCGTGGCGCACGTTGACCTTATTCATCGCCGGAGGAACACCCAGCACCGTGAAGATGCCACCCAACGGCATGCCCTGTTCCGGATGCGGCACAAACTCCGTCTCGCCCTTCTCAAGGTCCGTCACGTACATGCCGTCGGCGAACTGATCCACGGTGTAGACCAAACCGTTTTCCGAGTGCACGTAGGCGTCGTGCGGCACACCGGAACTGGGCAATTGGTATTCATAGACTTTCGTGTGCGCCAGGGCCTTGTCATATGGGAAGTCCGGTCGCATTTCCGTGGGCTTGCCATCAAACCCTTCCGCGAAAATCTCGGCCCGGCGCCGGTCCTTCTCGGTAATGTCCATGGCGCCCATGTAGGCGTGCATGCGCTGCACCGTTTGTTGCCAGGACTCCGCCGGGCGAACGGTACGGGTGAAGGGATTGCCCAACTGGTGACAGGACAGGCACTCAAGCTGGAACTTATCCCGGGTAAAGGGCTCATCTTCGCTGGTATCGAACGGCAACTCATTGAAATGATAAGACGCAGCCAGACTCTCCGAGATTTCACGCTCCGCATCGAGCGCGGTCATACGGACATCTTTTTCAAGGGTTGCTGAGGCATCAGAGAGGACGATCTGCTCCTCATGATCGGCGAAATAATGCGCGCGAAATCTCAGGCGGAGTTCGCCTTGCAGGTCCGTTTCCAATACATATTCGCCATTGGCATCACTGTAAACAGACTCGGAGATGCCCTCTTGCACATTCGTCAGTCGGATGATGGCACCGGCGATCGCGTCGCCGTCAGCACTGGCCAGCTTGCCAGACACGACCCCAGCAGACGCCGGGAAAGCGGCAAACAGCAAGGCCGACATGGTGACCGCGCCCGCGACGGTCTTTTTGTTTCTTGTAGTCATAGCGCACTCCGTCATTGGATCTTGAACCGGGCTACCGGAAGCATGGCAGCCCAGATCGCCTCATCCTAGATCGAAGCTCAAACAAACATTTAACCCAACGCGAACAACTTTTGGCTTTTCACGCCAATAATTGGCTTGGCATTTATTATCAAATTTTAGGCGCCTTTTACTGCTTCTCTTTGTTTCCCCCGTTGTAAAACGTCCACTCCCCTGTCCCTCTCACCCGTTCTGATTCGGGGAAACGTCGGATAGCAAATATTCCAACAACACATGGGTAAACAGACATGCTTCAGAACAAGAAAGTCATTATTACCGGTGGCGCCTCCGGGATCGGTGAACAGGCGGTTCGCCTGTTCCAAAAGAACGGCGCGAAGGTGGTCATCGCCGACATGAATGAAGACAACGGTACCGCCTTGGCCAACGAACTGGGCGAAGGCGTGTCCTTCATCAAGGTCGACCTGAGTATTCCGGAAGAGATCGAGCAGATGATCGCCTCGGCGGTTGAAACCCTGGGTGGCCTGGACATCCTGATCAACAACGCCGGTTTTGGCACCTACGGCCGCACCCACATCATTGCGCCGGAAACCTGGTACAAGGTGATGGAAGTCAACCTGAACGCCCTGTTCCATACTTGCCGGCACGCCATTCCCCACCTGATGAAGAACGGCGGTAGCATCATCAACACCGCCTCCGTCTCGGGCACCCGTGCCGATTACGGCTTCAACGCCTATGCCGCAGCCAAAGGCGGCGTGATCAATTACACCCGCAACCTGGCGCTGGACTACGCAACCGACAACATCCGGGTCAACAGCATCAGCCCCGGCCTGATCAAAACGCCGCTGACCGGCCCGCTGACCGGCCAGCCGGATGCGTATCGGGAATACATGCACAACATTCCCATGAGCCGCGCGGGCGAGCCCCAGGAAATCGCCAAGGTCATGCTGTTCCTGGCCTCGGACCTGGCCAGCTACCTGACCGGGCAGAATCTTTGCGTCGACGGGGGGGCCTCCGCCTGGAACGGCCAACCGCGCTTCACCGAGATTTTCGGTGACGTCACCATCCCCTAACGCCCACACCATCGATTTCAGGAGACTTTCAAATATGACTTTCAAAGCGTATAAACTGGCGAAGCGCCCGACCGGCGAGTTCACCGACGACTGTTTCCAGGCGATTGAGCTTGAGAAACCAACTCTCAACGACGGTGACTTCCTGGTCAAGCAGACCCACATGTCGCTGGATCCCGCCATGCGTACCTGGGTGCAGGACAACGAGGACAGCTACATCGAGCCGGTCCGGCCGGGCGACATCATGCGCTCTTACGGCGTGGGTGAGGTGGTTGAATCCAGGAACCCGGACTATCCGGTTGGCGCCCGGGTTGTTGGCATCACCGGCTGGGCTGAGTACACCCTGGGCGGCGAGGACATGCAGGTGGTCGACAAGTCCGTCGACGTACAGGCGCTCCTGTCGGTGCTTTACGTCCCGGGTTTCACCGCCTATGTCGGCCTGATGAAGATCGGCCGCCCGGTCAGGGGCGAAACCATGGTGGTCAGTGGCGCCGCCGGTTCGGTCGGTTCCCTCGTCGGTCAGATGGGTAAGGCCGAGGGCCTGACGGTCATCGGTGTGGCCGGCAGCGACGAGAAATGCCGCTGGCTGGAAGAGGAGCTCGGTTTCGACAAGGCCATCAACTACAAGGATGCCGACCTTGAGGAACAACTGGCCGCGGCCACGCCCAATGGTGTCGACCTGTACTTCGAGAACACCGGCGGTCCGATCCAGCACCTGGTGTTTAACCGAATGAACCGGCTGGGCAAGATCGTGGTGTGCGGCAACATCGCCGAGTACACCAACGAATTGCCGAATCCGGGACCAAGCTGGGTAGATATCAACCTCAAGGCCCTGCGCGTCGAAGGTTTCGTGATTACCGATCACTACGACAAGGTGGACGAGTCCATGACCGCAATGACGGGCTACCTGCAGAACGGCCAGATCAAGTTCCGCAGTCACGTCCTCAAGGGGCTCGACAGTGCCGTCGAAGGGGTCCAGCTCCTGTTCTCAGGCCAGAATCAGGGCAAGCTGTTTGTTGAGCTCTGATGTGGTCAATGACATAACTCCGGCGATCTGAGCTCCCAAAAAGCCCACCAATGGTGGGCTTTTTATTGGCTGCCGGAGTTCCGATTGCCCTTCCTTCAGCCTCCAACGCGAGCCGAGAGATCGCGTATCAGCCGGTCCACCTGCTGATCATCCGGGTGTGCCGCCTTCAGTTTACGCGCGTACGCCAGCGCTTCTGGCAGACGTCCCTGCTGAAGTTTCAGATAGATCATGGCGTTCAGAAGCCCGTGGTCCTCAGGATGACGCGCCAGGGCCTCGCCCAGAACCTGCTCCGCCTCCGGCACCTTGCCCATCTGCGCAAGAACGAGACCATGATTGTAGGCAATCCGGGGGTTGTCCGGATTAAGCTCACCGGCTTGCTGAAACCGGGGGAGGGCTTCGGCTGGCCGCTTCCCTTCGACCAGCGCAAGCGCCAGCAGGTAGGCCATGTGCCCCCGGTCTGCATCAGGCAGCCCCTCAAGGTCCGCCCCTTCCGCCAACACCTCAACAGCCAGCCCCATCCGCCCCTGCTCGCTGGCCAGGGTTGCCAGGTTGACCCGGGCCGGCACAAACAGGGGATCCATGGCCAGGGCCTGCTGGTACTGCGCCATGGCTTCGGCTGGACGCCCCTCCCGCTGCAGGTAGGAGGCGAGGTTAAGCCGGTTACCGGGAAGTGTCGCCAGGGACCACAGCCGCTGCTCATAGTCCGCTTTCAGGGCTTTGATCCGCGGCCGGTCCGACTCCGGAAACGCTGACAGGTCGATACCGGCCAGCGACCGCAGCGCCTGATCCCGCACGGCTACCGGCTGCTCCTCCGCCAGCTGTTTGCGCAGCCAGCTCACCCGGTCAGACTCTGGCAATTGCGCCACGCCGTTGGCGGCATAGGCTTGTACCAGCGGGTCATCCGCCAGCAAGCCACTGCGAAGCGCGGAGCCCGCCCTCGGTCCGAAGCTCCCCAGATGCTCCGCCGCCGTGGCCCGGGCAATGGCCGGCGCCTCGCCATCCCGGATCAGTGCGGCCAGGCGTAGAAAACCATCCGCTTCGGCCCGCCGGAAGGCGCTCAGGGTACCGGCGAAATGCGGAGGCCGACGGGGCAACTCGAACCAGTCGTCAATGGCGGCCACCGCCCAGTCAGCACTCTTGTCATCGTGGCAGTCGTTGCAGGCATTGGGGCTGCCCGTCGACAGAGTCAGGTCCGGACGGGGAATCCGGAAACTGTGATCACGGCGAGGATCCACCACCATGTAGGTCTTGTCCGGCATATGGCAGTTCACACATTGTGCGCCCGCCGAATCCACCGGGTGCCGGTGATGACTCGGGGAATCGTAGTCGCCGGCGTCCAGCTGGGGGAAACGCTCGGGGGGCGAGGTGTTGTGACACTGAAGGCACAGACCATTGCCCTCCACAAGCAACTCGGTGGTGTGAGGGTCGTGACAGTCCAGGCAGTCCACCCCGGCGGCCGCCATCTTGCTCTGGATGAAGGAGCCATACACGTAGACCTCACCCTGTATCTGGCCATCGGCGTGGTAGAGGTCGGGCCGAAGCGTTGCCGGCAGGGCCTTGTCCAGGTAGGCCTCGTGCGCATGCTGTCCATCCTTCAGCCCCTGCCGGCGGCTGTGGCAGTACGCACAGGTTTCGACCACCTGCGATCCGTCCATGGTCGTGAAATCAAGCTTGAGGCCATTATCCCCGGCGTACTCACCATCATCGGACCGGCCATCCTTCCCTTCGGCCCAGTCAACGTGGTCCTGACCGGGGCCGTGACAGCCCTGACAACCGACATTCTGCTCCTGCCAGGTGGTGGCAAAGCGGTCGGCTTCCGCGTCGTAGTTCAATGTGAGATAGGTGGAATGGCAGTCCGCGCACATCGCGTTCCAGTTCTGGTAACGCCCGGTCCAGTGCAGGGCATCGTCCGGCGCGAAACGCTCCCCCGGATACAGGGAAAACCAGCGCTGCCCGCCTTCGTCCACGCTCCGGGTATCCCAGGCGATGGTCAAGGCCTGCAGGCGACCGCCCGGAAATTCCACCAGGTATTGTTGCAGGGGCAAATAGCCGAAGGTGTAGGCGACCCGAAACTCCCCGACCTCGCCGTCTTCACCTTCTGTCTCAACCCAGTAATTGCCATCACGCTCGAAAAATCGGGCGGTGACAGCGCCATCGCTGAAGGTCCGGTCGTCGAAGTCGCCAAGGATCGAAGCGCTGCTGGCCGGGCGCATGGCCCAGGCGTGGTCGGAATCCGACCAGGCGTGCTGCTCTTTCTGGTGACAGCCGGCGCAGGTGCCTTCGGCAGCATAGCCCCGGTCCTCAATGGACGGTTCCGACGAGTTTTCAGACACAGCCAAACCTGGCATCAAAAGCGCCAGGAAGATAACAACCAAACCGAGAACACGGGGCATCCAATGAAGTCCTTTTCAACACCTTGAAGGCACAGCCCAAGGCTAACAGATAAATCCGACCAGCCGGAATAAAGATGGCCCTGGCACGTCGCCCTCCGAAATTCCCGCTACCCTGTTATATGAGCCTGTCAGCCCCCGAAGGCGAAAACCGATGACTGGAACCACCCTGATCCGTGCCAGTGCCATGACTGGCATCCCGGAGACCATCCGGGAGCTGGGCGGCGACCCGAAGTCGCTGCTGAATCAGTTCAACCTGCGCGAGGATCTGATCAACGACCCGAAGCAGATGATGCCCTACAGCAGTCTGATTCAACTGATGGAGCAGGCCGCGCAGGAACTCGACTGCAAGGACTTTGGCCTCAGAGTCGGCCTCCGGCAGGGCATGGGCGTGCTGGGGCCTATCGCCGTGATCGCCCAGAACTCCTCAAACACCGAACAGGCTCTCCGACACATCATCAAGTACATGGCCTACCACAGCCCGGGCGTGCACCTGGCACTGGAACCGGGGAAACCCGGCAAGCCCGCCACCCTGCACTTTGATATCGCTGTAGCGCAGGCACCCATTCGAAACCAGACCGTCGAGTTGAGCCTGGTACTGGCGACAAAGGTGATCGGCGTGCTCGCCGGCCCGGACTTCCGCCCGATCCAGATACGTTTCCGCCATGCGATGCAGGCACCCGCCGCCCGCTACCGTGCGATCTTCCAGTGCCCGGTGCATTTCAACAGGCCCGGCAATGCCCTCTGCCTTTCAGCCGACAACCTGCAGCGGCCCATTGACCAGTCTGATTCGGCGCTTCGTCAGGTCATGGAAGAGTATGTCCGGCAGACACTCGCCCAAACCTCTGCCTCCCTCAACGCCAACGTGCGCTCGCTCGTGATCACACTGCTGCCCATGGGACAGCGTTGCACCATATCGCTGATCGCCCGGCATCTGGCGCTCCACGAACGCACACTGCAGCGCGCCCTGAAGCGAGAAGGCGTGGTCTTTGAGGAACTGGTGGACGACATCCGGCGAGAGCTGACCTCCGACTACCTGCGCGAACCCGGCATGGCCATGAGCCAGGTGGCGGGTCTGTTGGGGTACCGCCAGCAAAGCTCTTTCAACCGCGCCTGCCTGCGCTGGTTTGGCCAGTCCCCCAAGGCCAGGCGTGAGTCGCTGACCTCATTTGACAAAAATCTGTCGTGAAAAGCGAAATTTTTAGCCGCTCCGCCACGCCATCATAATCGCCTGCTACCGATCGCCTTCCTAATTTTCCGTTTTACCGACCGATTACCGATTAAAAAATCACTGGATTTTACGATGACCCAACCCTGGCTCGAACATTACCCAGAGGGTACACCGCATTCAATTGACCCCGACGCTTTCGCCTCCATCAATGACCTGTTTCGGCAGGCGGTGACCCAATTCCCAGACCATCAGGCCATCGAATGCTTTGGCATGACATTGAGCTACCGGGAACTGGACAGTCTATCGGATGCCGTTGCCGTCAGCCTGCAGCAGGATCTGGGCGTTCGAAAAGGCGACCGCATCGCCCTGATGAGCCCCAACCTGTTTGCCTACCCGATCGTCATGCTCGGCATCCTGAAAGCCGGCGGCGTGCAGGTGAACGTAAATCCGCTCTACACCCCGCGGGAACTGGCGCACCAGCTCAACGATTCCGGCGCCAGACACATCTTTATATTCGAGGGCGCCACCCCCGCCCTGGCAGAAATCCGGGACCAGACACCGTTGGAGTCGGCCATCACCATCAGTCCCGGCGATGGCTCGGGCGCCGATTTGCTCAGCCCCGGTATTGCAGAGAACCTGGGGCAACACCGCACACTGCAAAGCCTGTTGTCGAAGTACAGGGGCGTGCAACCGGAGCCGGTGGAGATCAAGGGCGAGGATGTGCTGTTTCTGCAATACACCGGCGGAACCACGGGACCGTCAAAAGGGGCAACACTGACCCACCGTAACCTGATCGCCAATACCCTTCAGTTCCGGGCATTTGTGCCGGATGCCAATGCGCCGGGCGAGGAATGCGTGGTGCTGGCCCTGCCCATGTACCACATCTTCGGATTGATGGTATTTGTGGCCTATGCAGCGATCGGCGCCAAAGCCATCCTCATTCCCAATCCTCGGGATATGGGTGCGTTCATTCGAACCATCTGGAATGCACGCTTTTCCGTGATCGGGGGTGTGAATACCCTCTATGCCGGCATGACCCAGCATCCGGATTTCAAGATCATTGACTTCTCCGCCTGCAAGGTCGCCTTTGGCGGCGGCTCCAAGATTTTCGCCAGCACCTCGGAGCGCTGGAAGGCAGCGGCGGGCAGTCACATTCTGGAAGGCTTCGGCTTGTCTGAAACCAGCCCGATCCTCACCCTGAACCCGTTTGGCAACGAGCAGTTCAGCGGGACCGTGGGCTACCCCGTCCCGTCCACGGACGTCAGGATACTGGGCCCGGATGACCAGCCGCTTCCGCCAGGCGAGGCCGGCGAACTTTGCGCCAAGGGCCCTCAAATCATGAAAGGTTACTGGGAGCGGGAGGAGGCTACCCGGGAAGCGTTTACCGACGATGGCTACTTTCGCACCGGCGATGTTGCGGTGATGCACGAAGACGGTCAGTTTGAAATTGTCGACCGCAAGAAAGACATGCTGATTGTCTCCGGTTTCAACGTCTATCCCAACGAAATCGAAAGCCTGGTCTGCGAACTGGACAGCGTGGGCGAAGCCGCCTGTGTTGGTGTGCCGGATGAGAGAACCGGAGAACGGGTGCGGTTGTTTGTATCTCCGTCCGGATCCGGGGACTTCAACCTTGGACAAATCATCGAGCACTGCCGGGCGAACCTCGCCGCCTACAAGGTGCCGAAAGAGATCATCCGGCTTGAGGAGATTCCAAAATCCAACGTGGGCAAGATACTGCGCAAGGATCTGCGCTAGCGACCCGTTTCGGTGGCGGTAATACGACTCGCTGCTATTCTCGTATCTATCGAAAGTCATACCGTGTATGACGCGAGGCCCCCGCGCAAGGAGTCCGGCGACCGAGGAGCAGCGCGCAATCAGTCTGTTAAATTGGATTTAATGGAGCGCCTCATATGAACCACCCCACCCGTTTTCGGCATCTTCTGGCGACCTGCCTGGTCGCCATGGCGTTGAGCCTTCTCTGGGCAGGAGCCGCCCACGCCCAGTCTGACCGCCCCAACATCCTGGTGATCTGGGGCGACGACATAGGCTGGCAGAACCTCAGCGCCTATGGCTTAAGCACCATGGGCTACCGAACCCCCAATATCGACCGGATTGGCATGGAAGGGATCCGGTTTACCGATCACTACGCCCAGCCCTCCTGCACGGCGGGCCGCGCGGCCTTCATCACCGGCCAGTACCCGATTCGCTCCGGCATGACCACCGTCGGCCAGCCCGGCGATGCACTGGGGCTTCAGAAGGCATCGCCTTCCCTGGCCGAGGTGCTGAAAGCCGAGGGCTACGCGACCGGGCACTTCGGCAAGAATCACCTGGGAGACCGAAACGAACACTTGCCGACGGCCCACGGGTTTGACGAATTCTTTGGCAATCTCTATCACCTGAACACTCAGGAAGAGGCGGAACAGCGTGACTACCAGCGCTTCGGCGAAGCCTATTCAGGCGACCTGGAAGCCTACGAAAAGAAATTCGGCACCCGCGGTGTGATCCATTCGTTTGCAACGGATACGTTGGACGAGACAGTGGATCCCCGCTTCGGAAAAGTGGGCAAGCAAAAGATTGAGGACACCGGTCCACTGACCCAGGAGCGAATGAAAAACTTCGACGCGGGCGAAGTGATTCCCAAAGCCGAAAACTTCATGAAGACCGCCCAGGAAGAGGGCAAACCCTTTTTCGTCTGGCTGAATACCAGCCGGATGCACCTGTATACCCGGCTGAACGATGAGTGGCGCTACGCCGCTGAAGAGTATACCTCGGAAGCCGACTATCACGGTTCCGGCATGCTCCAGCATGATCACGACATCGGGCTCGTCCTCGACTTCCTGAAACAGAACGGTCTGGATGAAAACACCATCATCTGGTACTCCACCGACAACGGCCCGGAACATACCTCCTGGCCTCATGGCGCCACCACGCCCTTCCGGGGCGAGAAGATGACCACTTACGAGGGCGGCATCCGAGTGCCCTCCATGATTCGCTGGCCCGGCGTTATCGAGCCCGGTCAGAAGCTGAATGGAATCCAGGGGCATCAGGACATGTTCACCAGTCTTGCGGCTGCCGCAGGTGTGGATGATGTGGCCGAACGGATGATGGAGGAGAAGGAACAGTACATCGACGGAGTGAATAACCTCCCCTACTGGAAGGGTGACACCGATAACTCCGCGCGTGATCACATCTTCCACTATTACGAGTCCAAGCTGACCGCCGTACGCATGGGGCCGTGGAAATTCCACTTCTCCACCAAAGAGGACTATTACGCCAACCTGGTTCCTCGCACAGTACCGCTGGTGTTCAATATACGGATGGACCCCTTCGAAAGTTACGACAGCCCCGACGCATACGGGCACCTGATGCAGAAGGTCTCCTGGCTGATTCAGCCCATGGGCGAACTGATGGGCCAGCACCTGAAGACGCTGGCTGAGTATCCGCCGGTGCAGGGCGGAAAGTCCTTCGACATGTCGAATGTGGTCGAAGACTTCATCAGCAAGGGCATGCAGTAGCCCCAGCAGGCCAGCTGGAAACGGCTGGCCTTCTCTTCTTTGGCTCTTCTCACCCGCCTCACGTCCGACGGACATCGCCAAACGCGCTGATCAAAATCTGCAATTGCACGATTCGCACAGCGTTCTCCAGACGCCCGCCATCCTTCTCCAGCCCTCTGTTTTCGGGGCATTTCACGGTTTGCACAACGCCTTCAACGATTCGACCACCCTATTCTCTGGCTCAATCCCCAAGGCCGGTTTAGCGTCATGCTGGTGGCTAATAGCGCCCAAAAAATACAAACAAAAACCGTAGGGAGTTAACTATGTGGACATTGCCTGGCCGTAAAGGCCTGCTTTCGGTCGCTGTGTTGTCTGGCAGCCTTTTGATCTCAGGGTGCGGAGACGATGGCAAGGATGGCAAAGACGGCGCTTCGGCATCGGCCAGCTCGGAAACCTCATCCCAGAAAACCATCGCAACCACCTCCGGCTTCGCGATTCCCGGAGATGCGATCTTTGTTGCCCCGGACGCCCAGCCCGGCGATGACATTACCGAGGCGCTTCTGCTTGCCCTGTTCGACGTTCCCGATAATGCCACTGTGGTGTTGCCAAAGGGACGTTTCACCGTTGCAGAAACGATTACCATCAACAGCGCCAGTGGCCTGATTCTCACGGGTCACGGCATCAATGAAACGATCCTCGATTTCTCCGGCGCCGACGGGGACGACGCCATCCGGTTCGAGGGCGGCACGGACATCACCATCCGGGATCTGGGGGTGTATGAAGCCCGCAAAAACGGCATCAAGACGATCAGCGCCAATGGCGTTCACATGACCTACACCGCGACCGTGTGGGAGGGCGAATTGGCCTCTGACAACGGTGCCTACGGCCTGTATCCGCTGCAGAGCCAGAACGTGCTGCTGGAAAACAACTACGCCTATGGCTCGGCGGACGCGGGTATTTACGTGGGGCAGTCCAACAACATCGTGATTCGGGATAACAGCGCGATCAACAACGTTGCCGGCATTGAAATTGAAAACTCCACCATGGCCGATGTTTATAACAATCTGGCGGCAGGCAACACGGGCGGGATTCTCGCATTTGATTTGCCAGGCCTGGAACAGGCATACGGCGGCAACATCCGGATCTTCAACAACACGGTCTACGCGAATAACGCTGAAAACGTTGGCAGCGGTGCCGTGGGCATTGTACCTCCCGGTACCGGTGTCCTGGTGTATGCCGCCAGCGACGTCGAAATTTACAACAACCAGATCACCGACAATGAAACCACGGCCATTGCCATCGCGAGCTATTTCCTGGCCGATGACGATGTGGCGAACTATCCGGCCAACTACGGAGCCACCATGACCAGGGGCTGGAGTCCACTGGTGAAGAACGTGTACATGCACAACAACACCATTGCCCGGAATGGTGCGGACCCACGCGGTTTACTCATTCAAAACATTATTGGTGGCTATCTTGCACTAGGGGAAACCATGCCAGCGATTCTGTATGGAGGACTCGGTGAGCGTCTTTCCAACTTAGGCATAATCGCTGGTTTCGATGGCCTTGTCGGCCCGGAAGCGGCGGCCGACGGGGTCGACTACGACGCCTACGCCAGTGGTGATCTGATCTGCGCGAACAGCAACGTGAACGGCAACCCAGCGCCGGCCTATGAAGAAGTGAATACCGGCGTGGTCTTTGATCCCGACGCAGGAGCAATTAACTACGATGCTGACGGAAATGCCTTACCCGAGCTGCTGATCGATCAAATGGTCAACAACACCTACCTGGCCTGCGTCCAGAACCGGCTCCCACCCGCCTCGGTCAACTTCAAGAACAATATCTACGGCTGCGCCGGCGATGACCTCGCCGAGCACGCCTGTTCGCTCTGACCAGCAATCCATCCGATGACGTGAGGGCCGCCCCGTTCGGCCCTCACGCAAGCCACTGTTCGAGAGTCTGTGCGATGACAACCAACAAGAACACCTTCAAATACTGGCTCACTGGTGTGACCGCCGCCCTGACCTTATCGGCCTGCGGCGGTGGCGGTGGTGGGTCCGATAACGCCACCAATGCCGGAACAGGCCCTTCAGGCTCGGCCCTGAATGCTGGGGCAGGCGCACCATCCGGGACACAGGGGGACTGCACTGCGGATACCCAGGGCGTTAACTGGGATGCCCTGATGACCCAAACCTGCCGAAACCTGTCCGACTACCGATTATTCCAGGACCCGACCGATCCAACCGCCAACCCTTCAACCGGTGGCGTTCCCTACGATCTGTCGACGGCCCTGTTCACCGATTACACCTCCAAGTACCGGTTTGTGTTCATTCCGGAGGGCAAAACAGCCTCCTATACCGAGAACGAAGTTCTGGACTTTCCCGTGGGTACGGTGATCACCAAAACCTTCGCGCTGCCGGAGAACACCGCCTTCCGGGACGGTGCCGAGACGGTGATCGAAACCCGCCTGCTGATCCACCGTGACAGCGGCTGGGTGGCCATTCCCTATTACTGGTCAAGCAGCGAGGACGCAACCCTGGCCATCAGCGGGAAATCGATACCGGATATGACCACCAATCACAACGGCGCGGAGATCGCCTTCACTTACTCGGTACCCACCGCGTCCGACTGCACGTCGTGTCACTCGGTTGTGCCCGTTCTCCAGGACGCCAATGACAAACGGGAACCCATTTTCCTGCCCATTGGTCCCAAGGCCAGGTACCTCAACCACGACTATGATTACGCCGGCACGGTCTACAACCAGCTCGCCTACTGGGCCGAGGGCGGCATCCTGACGGGACTGCCCGCTGACATGCAGTCCGTGACCAAGGCGCCGGTGTTCAACGATCTGACCACGGTCAGCGCGCTCAATGACGAACAGTTGATGGATACGGCGAAGGCCTACCTGGATATTAACTGTGCCCATTGTCATAGATCCGGTCTGACGCTGCCGGAAAACTATGCCGGGGCGGCCGGCGGAAGCGGGTTACAGGTGGAATACAACCGCGCGTACGCCGACGATCCCGGAAAGTTCGGTACCTGCAAAACGCCGGTAGCGGGTGGGCATCCGGATTATTCCGCGGATGTAGTCCCCCAGGACGCCGACGATTCCTATCTGCTGTTCCGGGTCTCAACCAATGACAACAGACACCGGATGCCGGAGCTTGGGCGGTCCGTGGTGCATCAGGAAGGGGTTGAACTGATCAAGAGCTGGATAAATTTCCTGCCAGCGGCGAGCTGTTCGCCACCCGCCTGACGTCCGTCAGTGCGAAAAAAGCCCGGCGAGGGATCACTCCCTGCCGGGCTTTCGTTTCGCGGAAGATCAGCTCAGGTCGAACCGATCCGCGTTCATCACCTTGTTCCAGGCGGCGATAAAGTCCTTCACGAACTTCTCTTTGGCGTCGTCCTGGGCATACACCTCGGCAATGGCACGCAACTGCGAGTTGGAGCCGAAGATCAGGTCGACCCGGGTTCCGGTCCACTTCACATCACCGGTCTTCCGATCCTTGCCTTCGAAGACGTCAGCGTCATCCGACGTTGGCTTCCACTCGGTGTCCAGATCAGTCAGGTTCACGAAAAAATCGTTCGTGAGCTTGCCCGGGGTCTTGGTGAAGACACCGTGTTTGCTCTGCTGGTAGTTGGCGTCCAACACCCGCAAACCTCCCACCAGAACGGTCATCTCCGGTGCGCTCAGGCCAAGTAGTTGGGCCCGGTCCACCAGCATTTCCTCGTCGGACACGGTGAAGCGTGCGCGACGGTAGTTGCGGAAACCATCCGCTTCCGGCTTCAGCGGCTCGAACGACTCGGCATCGGTCTGATCGTCGGTGGCGTCGGTTCTGCCCGGTGCGAAGTCGACCAGCACACTGTGGCCAGCGTCTTTTGCCGCCTTTTCGACCGCCGCATTACCACCGAGGACAATCAGGTCCGCCAACGACACTTTCTTGTTGCCGGACTGCGCAGCGTTGAAGTCTTTCTGGATGCCTTCCAGGGTCTGCAAGACCTTGGCCAGCTGCTGTGGCTGGTTGGCTTCCCAGTCCTTCTGCGGGGCCAGGCGAATGCGTGCGCCGTTCGCGCCGCCACGCATGTCGGAACCGCGATAGGTCGATGCGGAAGACCAGGCGGTGTAGACCAGCTCGGAGGTGGACAGACCGGAATCCAGGAGCTTGCCTTTAAGGTCAGCGATGTCCTGAGCATTGATCAGCTCATGATCCACCTCAGGCACCGGGTCCTGCCAGATCAGATCCTCTGCCGGCACTTCCGGGCCGAGATACCGCACTTTCGGGCCCATGTCCCGGTGGGTCAGTTTGAACCAGGCACGGGCAAAGGCATCGGCAAACTCTTCCGGATTCTTGTGGAAATGCTCCGAGATCTTGCGGTAATCCGGATCCATCTTCATCGCCATGTCCGCAGTGGACATCATGATCGGTACTTTCTTGGACGGATCCTCGGGATCCGGCGCCATGTCGCTCTCGGTCAGGCCAACGGGTTTCCACTGGTTGGCACCGGCCGGGCTCTTGGTCAGCTCCCAGTCGTACTTGAACAGGACATCAAAGTAGCCCATGTCCCAGGTGGTCGGGTTGGCGGTCCAGGCTCCTTCCAGACCACTGGTGATGGCGTCACGACCCTTGCCACTACCATGGCTGTTTCTCCAGCCGAGACCCATCTCTTCAATCGGCGCAGCTTCCGGTTCCGGCCCCACGTTGTCCGGATCGCCGGCACCGTGGGTCTTGCCGAAGGTGTGGCCCCCGGCGGTCAGGGCAACCGTCTCATAGTCGTCCATTGCCATGCGCGCGAAGGTTTCACGGATATCCTTGGCCGACGCCAATGGATCCGGGTTGCCATCCGGGCCTTCCGGGTTCACGTAGATCAGACCCATCTGGACAGCTGCCAGCGGGTTTTCCAGGTCCCGGTCACCGGAGTAACGGCTGTGGGGCTTGTCACTGGTGGCGAGCCATTCTTCCTCCGCGCCCCAGTAGATGTCTTCTTCCGGCTGGTAGATGTCTTCGCGGCCACCACCGAAGCCAAAGGTCTTGAAGCCCATGGTTTCCATGGCGACGTTACCGGTCAGGATAAACAGGTCGGCCCAGGAGAGCTTGTTGCCGTACTTCTGTTTGATCGGCCAGAGCAGGCGCCGGGCCTTATCCAGGTTGCCGTTATCCGGCCAGCTGTTGATCGGGGCAAAACGCTGGTTGCCGGTCGCGGCACCGCCCCGGCCATCTCCCATCCGGTAGGTGCCGGCGCTGTGCCAGGTCATCCGGATGAAAAAGGCGCCGTAGTGGCCGTAGTCGGCCGGCCACCAGTCCTTGGAATCGGTCATCAGATCGGCCAGGTCTTTCTTCACCGCGGCCAGATCCAGCTTTTTGAATTCTTCAGCGTAATTGAAATCTTCGCCCAGCGGGTTGGACCTGGGCGAGTGCTGGTGAAGGATGTTCAGGTTCAGCTGATTTGGCCACCAGTCCCGAACGGACGTGCCGGCGCTGTCCATCTTCGTCATGGCGCCGTGCATGACCGGGCATTTACCAGCGCCCGGTTGATTCGTTGTTGAGCTCATAACTCTCTCCGGTTGTGCAGTGTTGTTTAAGGCTCTATCCAAGATAGACCAAGTTCACGATCCAGAAGGCCAACTCACCTTTTTTGTGGTTGGGAGCATCCAAACACAGGGGCTTTGCCCGACTATGTATAATCAGTTGTAGCAGCAGTTCCCGGTGGCCACTATTTGCTTTTTCTAACCGAAGCAATAGTTTTTGGTTTTCGGTCCGGCAACTCTTGATAGGGGCCGCCCAACCATTATGGACGGGGCACCTGAAACCGGATTTACCTGACCTTTACATCGTGTTGACAGTGTTTTGCAGCGAGCTTTGCAACCATAAACACTAACAACAACACATGAGAGGTGGCTTATGAGGGCATGCAAAGGCGCGCTGCTGGCGTTGATTCCGGTTATCTTGGCCGGGTGCAAAGTCAGCGTATCGTCAGGTCACGATCATTCGGATGACTACTCGCATTCCACCCCGGGATTTTTCTTCGACGCCCGGGATACCGGCGACCACTTCCCGGATTCGGACTGGGATCTGGACACCCATGCCGAGGCGTGCATCGACGAACCCCTGTACTTTGAAAGCGACAGCGGCCGGGTCCGCGTCTATGGCTCGCCGGCCTACAGCGAAACCGATTTCCGGGCCGCCGCGACGGAACTGGAACGTCACATTGATGGCGTACTGGGTCACTACCAGCTGCGTTGGCAGGAGTTCGTGGAAGACCGGAGCGCAGCCGTGCCCTATCCGCACCAGATTCTCGGCTGCCTGACCGAGTCGGTTTTGCCCGATGACTTTGCCGAAGCCTCGGTGTCCGCCGTCAGCATCAGTCCCCACCATCGCCAGTGGCCCTACAAAACGGGACAGATCATCAGCCATCAGCTGTCCCACTTTGTCCAGGAGAACCTGAGCCGGTACGACGCCCGGCACCCCCTTCTGCCGTACTGGTTTGCCGAAGGCCAGGCCGCGGTCGTTGCCGGCGAGCCCATGGCATCGCCCTACCAACACTATGATTACGATCCCCTCGACGATGCCACCCTGCTTGATGCCGGGCCTGCCGATTACCGGTTCGAGCACTACGCGCTTGCCTACCGGTACCTGGAAGACGCCAACGGCGCGCTGGCCATGACCATACTGCTGGACCTGATTCAGCTGATCGACTGGGAGGACGGTTTCGAGGGCCATACCGACACCGGCGAAACCTGGGCATTCGTTGAGGCGTTCAACGCCGCCGGATTGGTCGATCACCGCAACCAGGCCCTGACCTGGCAGCGTTACAAGACCGACTACCACTACTTGCTGAGCCACAGCTATTGAATAAGGCGCGGGCAGGGACGCCCAACGCAAACTGGATTAAAAGTAACCAATCGGGGATAATGCCGCTCGTTTTTCCAGCAATTATTGTTATCGGTATTTACTCGTCATGACGTTATTCAGTATCGCCCAAATCGTTATTTTTACCCTGCTTCTCTTGAACACCGTCCACCTGATGCCCGCCTTCGGACGCTGCCTGCGCTCGGCCGAGTCTGCTGTCCAGTCAGGCTTCCTCTGTGCCATGCTGGCGGTTCGGCTGGCCCGTAACTCCCTCGGACTGATCCTGGTCACTGCCGTCACCGCGCCCAATCCCGACATTCACGCCATGGTACCCAAGGGCATCGCGCTATTCGTTGTTCTGGCCGCCACCAACGTCGCGCTCACCCATTATCGGCAACGCCGCCAAGTGGAAGGACTGCGTTTCTAGGGCAACACCGCCGGCTCCCGTATCAGTTAGCCAGAAAGTTGTGGCCGCTTCCCAGGCCCTCAATCGTTGCATCCTCCGTCCGGTCCTTCAGGCCAACGCCGGAGAGCTTCAGCCGGTCGGCTTCACGGATCAGATAGAACAGTCGCTGGCTGGCTTCGCCAATACCCAGGCCGGCGGGCCTGATGTTGGAAATGCAGTTCCGGCGGGCATCTGTCAAACCTGCCTCGGGCCCAAAGGTCAGGTACACGCCCAGGCTGTCCGGCGAACTGAGACCGGGGCGTTCACCAATCAGCACCGCGACCATGCGGGCATTCAGCAACGCGCCAACCTCATCGCCGATGGCAACGCGCCCCTGCTGCACCACCGTCAGCGGCGCCAGCTGCCAAGCACGATCATCCCGGTTCAGATCAGTGAGCAACTGCTTCACCAGGGCCACCGCATTGTTCTGCACACCGAAGGAGGACAGGCCATCGACAATCACCAACGCCAGGTCGTAGGGTTCGGTGCTCTTCCCCGCCCGCACGCTCGCGCGCCCGGCCTTCGATAATCGCCGGCCCAGATCCGGCCGCTGCAGATAGGTGACACGATCCTCCGCCTCGCTGTGCACCACCAACGGCGTGGCTGCCACTGCGCCAAGATCCGACTTGTCCAGGTCTGCAAGCAGCCGGGGAACATCCAGAGGCAGGTGCACCGCATCCCGCGCCCGGGCATGGGCCAACTGGAACTGCAGCAATTCCGAGGTAGGCAGGCTGATACCCGCCCGCCCAAGCCCAATCCGGGCATCGGTGAAGTGCCGCAGGCGCCGCCAGGCATTATCGATCACCAGGTCGTTCCGCGAATCAGTCATTCCCCACCTCCTTCGGGCAAACGCTTCAGGCTGTCCCGGAAGACCTCGGGAAACACGACGCTGGGCTCGTACCGAGAGGTATCCGCGAAGATGTTCATGCGTTCCAGCCAGGCCTCGAATTCCGGCGCCGGTTTCAGGTCCAGCACCCGACGGGCGTAGAGCGCATCGTGAAAGGAGGTGGTCTGATAGTTGAGCATGATGTCATCGGAACCGGGAATGCCCATGATGAAGCTGCAGCCTGCCACCCCAAGCAGCGTCAGCAGGTTATCCATGTCATTCTGGTCCGCCTCGGCGTGATTGGTGTAGCAGATGTCGCAGCCCATGGGCAGCCCCAGAAGCTTGCCACAAAAGTGATCTTCCAACCCGGCGCGGATAATCTCCTTGCCATCAAACAGGTATTCGGGCCCGATGAACCCGACCACGGTATTCACCAACAGCGGGTCAAATTTCCGGGCAACGGCATAGGCCCGGGCCTCGCAGGTTTGCTGGTCCAGTCCGTGGTGGGCATCCGCCGACAGGGCACTACCCTGCCCGGTTTCAAAGTACATGACGTTCTGCCCGACCGTACCCCGTTTCAGGGCAAGGGCCGCATCGCGGGCCTCGTTCAGGGTCGCCAGGCTGAACCCGAAACTTCGGTTGGTCGCCTCGGTGCCCCCGATCGACTGGAAAACCAGATCGACCGGCGCGCCCCGGTCCATGGCTTCTAGGGTATTGGTCACGTGGGTCAGGACGCAGGACTGGGTGGGAATCTCGTATTTGCCAATCACCTCGTCCACCAGCTGCATCAGTCGGGTGGCCTGGGCAACATTATCGGTAGCCGGGTTGATGCCAATCACCGCGTCGCCACTGCCATAGAGCAGGCCATCGAGGATGCTGGCGGCAATCCCGGTGATATCGTCGGTGGGGTGGTTGGGCTGCAGACGCGTGGAGAGCCGTCCGACCAAGCCGATGGTGTTGCGAAACGCGGTCTCGACCCGGCACTTTCGGGCCACCAGAATCAGGTCCTGGTTGCGCATCAGTTTGCTCACCGCCGCGACCATTTCCGGGGTCAGGCCCGGCCTCAGTGCCGCCAGGGCCTCGGGCGTGGCGTGATCACCAAGCAGCCAGTTCCTGAAGTCGCCTACGGTGAGATGGGAGATCACACTGAACGCGCCGGCATCGTGCTCATCCAGGA
>NZ_JAHXKI010000001.1:300000-492310 GCF_019392195.1 Marinobacter sp. F4206 | reverse complement strand
ATTGCAGGAGCCCGCAAGGGTTGTTGCGAAAAAGAGCCTACGGGCTCTTTTTTTTTGCGTATACGTTCTTACCTAGTCAGAGAGGGCACCGAGATCCCGCCCAGTATTCTGTTACAGCCTGGTGTCAGAATCACGAAAAAAGGGGTTGAGGTGATATACTTCCAGGGACCACGCAACACAGAGATGCAGTAATGACACGAGCTGAAGATCGAATTCTTGTTCAGGAACACCTCGCCCACGCTGCGGAACCGAAACCGTTGAGCGCTGACGAGAAGGCTGATCTGGAGGCCCGCATCAAGTCGGCCCTCGAGGCCAAGGATGCGGTACTGGTGGCTCATTACTACACCGATCCGGATCTTCAGCGTCTGGCGGAGGAGACTGGTGGGTGTGTCGCAGATTCCCTGGAAATGGCGCGGTTCGGCAACCAGCATCCGGCATCCACCGTCGTGGTGGCGGGCGTCCGTTTCATGGGTGAGACCGCCAAGATTCTCAATCCGGAGAAAAGGGTGCTGATGCCGACTCTGGAGGCGACCTGTTCCCTCGATGTAGGCTGTCCGGCGGACGAGTTTGGGGAATACTGCGACCAGCATCCAGACCGGACTGTTGTGGTCTATGCAAATACGTCGGCAGCCGTAAAGGCAAGAGCAGATTGGGTGGTCACCTCCAGTTGTGCCCAGGCCATCGTTGAGGATCTCGACGCTCGCGGCGAAAAAATTCTCTGGGCGCCTGACAAACACCTTGGGAATTATGTCCAGAAGACCACTGGTGCTGACATGCTGTTGTGGGACGGCTCCTGTATCGTCCATGAAGAATTCAAGTACCGTGGTCTTGAGGATCTGAAGGCCCTTTATCCCGATGCCGCGGTACTGGTCCACCCGGAATCTCCGGACGCAGTGGTGGAGATGGCAGATGTGGTGGGGTCAACGTCCCAGCTGATCCATGCGGTACAGACCTTGCCGAATGAGCAGTTTATCGTGGCAACGGATAACGGTATTTTTTACAAGATGCAGCAGCTTGCGCCCAATAAGACGCTGCTTGAGGCGCCTACGGCTGGCAATGGTGCAACCTGTCGAAGCTGCGCTCATTGTCCCTGGATGGCCATGAACGGTCTGGAAAACCTGCTTCACGTTCTGGAGCACGGGGATCAGGAGGTGGAGGTGGATGACGCTTTGCGTGAGCGCGCGCTAAAGCCTCTGCGGCGGATGCTGGATTTTACTGCGAACATGAACCTGAAGGCAGCCGGCAACGCCTGAGTTGCCGGGCAGGCACCTCAGCTGTTGCGCCTGGCGTTCAGGCGACTGGTGATTTCAGCCAGTCGTTCGGTAACAACCTGGCGCTGGGGTGATCCTGCGGGCAGTTTTTCCTGGGCCTGCCTGAGCTGTCGTTGCGCCGACTCGAGATCTCCCATCAGCGCATCGTATTCGGCACGGGCGCGATGCACGCCAACAATGTTCCGTGCCATGCCTTCCGCTTCGGCCAGCCGAAGCCAGAGGTGTTCCTGGGCAGGAAGCTGCCGGGTCAGCTGCTTAAGGTACTCTGCGGCAGCCGCGCCATTGCCGTCGGCAATCTCCGCTTCTGCGAGCTTGTAGGTAATGGGGTAATTCCCCGGGTTTCTCGTCAGGGCTTCCCGAAGAATGCTGCGGGCCTCCTGAACCTGTTTCTGGCCGATCAGGACATCTGCGAGAGTAACCTGAAAGGTAATCCGACCGGGATTCTGGTCCAGGAGGTCTCTGAGTACAGCCTCGGCTTTGTCTGGCTGATTATTCGCCTGGTAGGCCACCGCGAGGCCGTATCGAATGGCATCGTGTCTCTGGGCCTTGTTTCCGTCCAGGTATGCTTCGAACGTTTCCACTGCGACATCCGCCGAGGCCGCGTAGTGGACTTGAAGGCGGTTGCGGATGAGGTGGTATTCCTGGCCATCCCTGACGTTTCTGTCCGGGTACTGTTCGGCCCGGTTCCGGGTATCCGCCACGCGGCTCTGGGTGAGCGGGTGGGTCGATAAGTACTCGGGCATCTGGTTACCCTGGAGGCGGTTCTGGCGCATCATGATCTCGAACATTTCGGGCATGCCCCGCGGGTCCATGCCTGCTGTTGCGAGAATATCCAGGCCCACCCGATCGGCTTCCTGTTCGTGAGCCCGGCTGTATGCCAGCATATTCTGGACCGCCAGAGCCTGGGTTCCCGCGATCGCGGCAATGCCAAGATCTGACTGGGTAACGGCTGACAGAATGATGCCGGCGAGCATGCCCGCCATGGTCAAGGGGGCACTGGTTTCCTGCTGTTCAAGGCGGCGGGCAAAGTGCCGCTGGCTGAGGTGGGCAAGCTCGTGGGCCAATACCGAGGAGAACTGCTGTTCGGTGGCGGCGTTGAGGAACAGTCCGCCATTGACGCCGACAATGCCGCCCGGAACAGCAAAGGCGTTGATGTCCGGGCTGTCAATGAGGGCCAGGGTCAGGTTCCGGTCCTGGAGTGGGGCAGACGGCACCAGACGATAGATAATTGCGGTGAGGTAATCGTAGACCAGGGGGTCGGTGATCCGGGGTGCCGACCGACGGATTGACACCATCACTTGCTGGCCGATTTCAGATTCCTGTTGCCCGGAAATGAGGCCGCCGCCGTTACCGCCAATGTTCGGCAATTTTGTTTCCTGAGCGTGAAGCGGTGTCAGGACAGCCCAAAGACACGCGGTCAGCGCGCCTGCTTTTGCGGTGCGGGACAGTCGGGCGAAACGGGATTGGAAGCGAGTCATGTAACGCAGGGTGCCTTTCGTTCTAAGTGCCATTATGACAACAGCTTACGATAAAAAGTTCTGATCTTTCGATTAAAATCTATTGTGATGCAATACATTATCACTGTCGGCATAATGCCTGCCTGTTAATTCGCCTTACTGTTTCGCGATGGTGTTTCTTTTCTATGGTAGATCGTACTCTGGACGCCTCCGGCCTTCGCTGCCCGATGCCCTTGCTTAAAACGAAGCTGGAACTCAATGGAATGGCTCCTGGCGAGGAGCTTGAAGTCATTGCCACCGATTCCGGTTCGGCCCGCGATATTCCGGCTTTCATAGAACTATCCAGTCATCAGTTGATGAGTTCGTCGGAGGCCGGTGGCCAATACCGGTTTGTGATAAAGTGCGGCGGCTAACGTTTCGGAGTCATTGATGATCAGGATATTACGCGGTCTTGCCCACAAATACTTTTCAGATGAAGAGGCGGTCATCCTATTTCTGATCCTCGTGATTGGAACTGTGTTGGTCATTTGGTTTGGTTCCATGTTGGCGCCGGTCATCGCCTCTCTGATCATCGCCTTCATCCTTCAGGGGCTGGTTACCAAGCTCGTCAAGCTGGGTGTCCCGGAGATGGTTGCCATCATTGGCGTGTTCCTGGTGTTTTTGGGAGTGCTTGTCGGGGTTATTTTCGGCTTGCTGCCACTGATTTGGACGCAGGTCAGCAACCTTGCGGGTGAGACACCGCGAATCATCCGGGAGATGCAGTCTTACCTCGAACTGCTTCCTGAGGAGTATCCTCAGTTGATTTCCGCGGAAGCGGTAAACACGCTTTATCAGCAGGTTTCTACGGAAGTAGGGCACATGACCCAGTGGTTGGTCTCGTTCTCGATATCGAGTATTCCCGACTTGGTGGCACTGCTGATTTATGTGGTCCTGGTGCCCATACTCGTGTTTTTCTTCCTGAAAGACCGGGAGGTGCTGTTAGGTGCGATCGGCCGACTGCTTCCATCGCAACGCCCGATGATGTTGAAAATCTGGCACGAAGTGAATCTCCAGTGCGCCAATTACGTGCGCGGCAAGTCTGTCGAGATCCTGATTGTCGGTGGCGCGACCTACGTTGCGTTCAAGTTTCTCGGCATGCCTTATGCTGCGCTCCTGTCACTCCTGGTCGGACTCAGCGTTGTTATCCCCTACATTGGCGCCGCTGTGGTAACGATTCCAGTTGCCATGATCGGCTTGTTTGCCTTTGGCTGGGGCAGTCACTTTATCTGGGTGATGGTGGTGTACGGTATTATCCAGGCTCTCGACGGCAACGTACTGGTGCCCGTTCTGTTTTCCGAAGTGAACAACCTGCACCCCGTGGCCATTATTGTTGCTGTACTGTTTTTTGGCGGCATCTGGGGATTGTGGGGGGTGTTCTTTGCCATACCGCTGGCGACACTCCTTAAAGCAGTGTTTGCAGCGTGGCCGGTGAAAGACCACGCGGCTCCACCGGCTGCTGAACAATCCTGATCGGATGTCAGAGTGCTTCGGTGGCTTCGAGGACTTCGCTAACGTGGCCTTTGACCTTAACGCCGCGCCAGGCTTTTCGAAGCACGCCCTTGGCGTCGATCAGGAAAGTGCTGCGTTCGATACCGAGATATTCTTTGCCGTATAGTTTTTTCGGTTTGATGACATCAAACAGCTTGCAGAGTGTCTCGTCCTTGTCTGAAATCAGGTGGAACGGAAACTCGTGCTTCGCCCGAAAATTTTCATGGGCTTTCAGGCCGTCTCTGGAGACGCCGAAGATTTCGGTATCGAGTTCGGCGAACTCTTTCATGCGGTCACGGAAGTCCTGACCTTCGGTCGTGCAGCCTGGCGTGTTGTCTTTCGGGTAGAAATAGATGACCACGTTTTTCCCGCGGAGATCTGCCAGACGTATGGTCTGATCGCCAGTGGCTGAAGCCTCGAAGTCGGGCACGGGTTGGTCCAGTTCAACAGATGGCATGACAACTCCTTTAATTCCCTTGTGTCAGTTCGTGCCCAACATTACCATATCGGTTTTATTCGGACGGAGCTTTTATGATTACGGGTAGCCTTGTCGCACTGGTCACGCCCATGGATCCAAACGGTGAAATTCACTGGGAGGAACTGGATCGGCTGGTGGACTTCCATATCGAAAACGGCACCCATGGCATCGTTGCTGTGGGCACTACAGGTGAGTCCGCAACCCTGGATCCGAAAGAGCATTGTCAGGTGATTGGCCATATCATAAAACGCGTAGCTGGCCGCATTCCCGTGATTGCGGGCACTGGCGGTAACAGTACCCGCGAGGCCATCGAACTGACGACCGAAGCTCACAAACTTGGCGCCGATGCCTGCCTGCTGGTTGTTCCGTACTACAACAAACCCACTCAGGAAGGTTTGTACCAGCACTTCAAGACCATTGCCGAAGCGGTACCTGGCATGAGCCAGATGCTCTACAACGTTCCGGGCCGGACTGCCTGTGACATGTTGAACGAAACCGTCCTGCGACTTGCCGATACGCCGAATATCGTTGCCATCAAAGACGCAACCGGCAATATTCCCCGCGGCGCCGAACTGATTGAAGCGCTGAATGGTCGCCTGGCTGTCTACTCTGGTGACGATGCAACCGCAGCCGAGCTGATGTTGGCGGGGGCCAAGGGCAATGTCTCGGTGACGGCCAACGTGGCTCCGAAAGGTATGTCTCAACTGTGTGAGGCCGCCATTGCTGGCAATCGGGAAGAGACCGAACGTCTGAACGAACTGCTGATGCCCCTGAACCGGAAACTGTTCCTCGAGGCAAACCCGATACCCGTAAAATGGGCGCTGCACCGCATGGGGATGATCAGCGAAGGCATACGTCTGCCGTTGACCCCATTGAGTGAAAAGTTCCACGAGGAAGTGGAAGATGCGCTGAAAGCCTCAGGTGTGCTCTGAGTTTATTGAAACTGTGTCTGACCCGGAGTAACCCGATGCCGGTTCTTCAAGGAACCCGTAGTACCCTGTTGTCCTCTCCCAAGGCCCTCGCATCCGGACTGCTGTTGATGACAGCACTGTCCGGCTGCAGCTTTGTAGAAGATCGATCCGAACGTTACGTTTCTGCTGAAGAGGGGAAACCTCTTGAGCTTCCGGCCAGTGCCGAGAAGTCCCGATTCAGTCAGGTGATGCCGATCCGTGATGTCACCGTCGCTGATGCCAGCAAACTTTACCCGTCCGATATTCCCAATCCGCCAGACATGACGTCTGAGATTCTTGAAGAGAACTACGTCATTGAAGAGCTCGACGGTCGTGTCTGGTTGCTGGTCAACGACGTACCTGGCCGGATCTGGCCAGCTGCTAACGCATACATGGCTGACCGTGGGCTGGGCGTCGATTACGACAGCCCCCAGCTTGGGCTTTTGCAGAGCGAGTTGCTCAACTTCAGCAGGCGAGCCCGTCAACTGGCCGAACTCCCCAATCAGGCGGGTGTCGATGAGCCCAGAGTGGTTCTGCAGGTGCGTATGGCGCCGGGTGTCCGTCGAAAAACCACGGAGATACAGGTCCGCAAGCTGACCGTTGAGGGTCAGCCAGAGGAGTTGGTGCCGTGGTCCGGGGTCAGCAATCCTTCTCCTGAGGCCCTGGAGCTTCAGAAACGTTTGCTGACCGACATGGGCGACTTTCTCAAGGCGAGAGAAGAGAACAAGTCGTTTTCCCGTGCGGCATCCGGCATGGTCAGTGATCCCCTTGTCAAACTTGTGTCGGAGGACGATCAGGCTATCGCTATCCGCATGAGCCTTGATTACGGTCGTTCCTGGGCCGAGGTCAGTCGCGCCTTGACTGAAGCGAGTGTGGCTGTGGTCGACCTGAACCGGAGTGAAGGCTGGTTTTACGTGGATTTCCGCACCGACGATGAACGTGACTCGGGCTGGTTCAACTGGTTCAGCGACGAGGAAAAGCCGGAACATACCCATACGGTTACCCTGGCAGAGCGTGATGACGACATTGTCATTACGACAGAGCGTCTGGCCAGTTATGACGGCGAGCTAAGCGCGCCGGACCTGCTGACACAACTGTTTGACTATCTATACTGATTGAGTGGGTGGTTGTCTTACCCGAGCCCACTTCGGAGACCTTTAATGGAAAAGCGTGAAGAGCTATACGCCGGCAAGGCGAAGTCCGTCTACAAGACTGACGATCCAGATCGTTTCGTGCTCGTGTTCCGTGACGACACCTCTGCCTTTGATGGCGAGAAAAAGGAGCAGCTGAATCGTAAGGGCATGGTGAACAACAAATTCAATGCGTTCATCATGGACAAGCTGGAAGCCGCAGGCGTTCCGACCCATTTCGAGGGCCTGCTGTCCGCGACGGAATCTGTAGTCAAGAAACTCGACATGATTCCGGTTGAATGCGTGGTTCGTAACATCTCTGCTGGCAGCCTGTGCCGTCGTCTGGGCGTGGAGGAGGGGCAGGAACTGACACCATCCACCTATGAACTCTTTCTCAAGAATGACGCACTGCATGACCCGATGGTGAACGAGTCGCTGGCGGTGAGTTTCGGGTGGGCATCGGCCGGGGAGCTCGAGCGCATGAAGGAGCTTACCTACAAGGTGAATGACGTCCTCAAGGCTCTGTTCGACGAAGCGGGAATGCTACTCGTGGATTACAAGCTGGAATTCGGTCGGAGTAATGGTGACATCGTGCTGGGCGACGAGTTCAGCCCTGACGGCTGTCGTATCTGGGACAAGGAGACCCGGAAGAAAATGGACAAGGATCGTTTTCGCCAGGGACTGGGTGACGTAATTGAAACCTACGAGGAAGTCGGACGCCGTCTGGGCATTCAGTTCGACTGATCCTGACACACAATAATTGATAAGGTGTTTTATGCGTAAATTGATGGTTGCCGCCTGCGGTTCTCTTCTGTTGTCAGCACCGTTGGCTCAGGCTGACGTTGTGGGGCTTGGCGCAAACGTCAGTTACTGGGATTCCGATCTCTCCGGTCAGGCTTCCAACAAGGGCGATGTGGTTGATGTCGAGAATGATCTCAATCTCGACAGCGATACGAACGCCAATACTTCTGTTTATTTCGAACATCCTGTCCCGGTCCTGCCTAACGTTCGCCTGAACTATACTCTGGTTGAACAGAGTGGTCGGGGACGTCTCTCTGGCGATTTTGACGGCATTCCGTTCGTGGTAGGTGGTACCGATGTGCGTTCAGATCTTGATCTCGAACAACTGGACCTGACCTTGTATTACGAAGTGCTGGACAATTGGGTAAATCTTGACCTTGGCCTGACAGCGCGGGACCTTTCCGGTGAGCTGACTGTTCAGGAAATTGGCGGCGGCCAGTCCGTCAGTCAAACCAAGGTAGACGCGGTACTGCCCATGGGCTATGTGGCTGCACGTTTTGACTTGCCGTTGACCGGTGTTTCTGTCGGTGCAGAAGGAAACTTCGTCAGCTACAGCGGCGACTCCCTGCATGACTTCAACGCGTATGGCCAGCTTGAGATTGCGGTGCTTCAGCTGAGGGCGGGCTATCGTCAGATGTCTATTGATTATGAAGACGATGACGAAAGCCTGGACGTGGAAATCGACGGACCGTTCGTCAGCGCGGGCGTCG
Organism: Marinobacter sp. F4206; assembly: GCF_019392195.1. Classification (NCBI taxonomy): domain Bacteria; kingdom Pseudomonadati; phylum Pseudomonadota; class Gammaproteobacteria; order Pseudomonadales; family Marinobacteraceae; genus Marinobacter; species Marinobacter liaoningensis. The sequence continues at coordinate 483,986 of NZ_JAHXKI010000001.1, read as the reverse complement.
TGTTCTAAGGAGAAGGAATCTTGAAGATTCTCGTTACGGGAACCGCCGGATTTATCGGCTCACATCTTGCCCATCGCCTGCTTGATCGTGGTGATGAGGTCATTGGTGTTGATAACGTCAACGACTACTACGATGTGAGCCTGAAAGAGGCGCGGCTTGAGCGACTTACCTGCAAACCCGGTTTTACCGAGGTGCGCGAGGACGTTGCCGACCGGAACGCCATGGAGGCACTGTTCGCCGAATACAAGCCGGAACGGGTCGTACACCTTGCGGCCCAGGCCGGTGTCCGGTATTCCCTCGAGAATCCTCATGCCTATGTTGACGCCAATCTTGTAGGGTTTATGAATATCCTGGAAGGGTGTCGTCACAATAATGTTAAACACCTGGTCTACGCCTCCAGCAGCTCGGTTTACGGTGCCAACGAATCCATGCCGTTTTCCGTGCACGACAACGTGGACCACCCCCTGAGCCTTTATGCGGCCTCCAAAAAAGCCAATGAGTTGATGGCCCACACCTATAGCCATCTGTATAACCTGCCCACCACGGGTCTGCGTTTCTTTACTGTCTATGGGCCCTGGGGTCGGCCAGATATGGCGTTGTTTATTTTCACCAGGAAGATCCTTGCCGGTGAACCGATCGACGTCTTTAATCACGGCCATCACCGGCGCGATTTCACCTACATCGATGACATCGTGGAAGGGGTGATTCGTACCCTTGATCATGTTGCAGAACCCAATCCGGAATGGACAGGCGAGAAACCCGATCCGGGCACGGGCAAGGGCCCCTATCGGATCTACAACATCGGCAGCAACAACCCGGTGGAGCTTTCTCGGTTCATTGAGATCATCGAAGAGCGGGTCGGGAAAAAAGCCGAGAAAAACCTGCTACCTTTGCAGCCTGGAGATGTTCCCGCCACCTACGCCAATGTCGACGATCTGATCGCAGACGTGGGCTACAAGCCTGCTACCCCTGTTGAAGAGGGGATTGCCAACTTTGTGGACTGGTATCGGGATTTCTATCGCGTCTAGCGGAATATCTGGGCCAGTTTAAGGAAATCGCCAACCAAGATTTGAAGCGCTCCATATTCCGGCTAATATTTGAGGAGTTCGGTTCGATAATAATAGACCTCAGGGGATGATCGGTCATTGAAGACTCTACGGCGTTGGTTGCGCCCCCTCAAACGGTGGTTTAACCGCAATTTTCGAATCGATGCGGGTATCTTCCTGTCCAAACCCATCGAGCAAGATGATCCTCTCAGTCAAGACGGCTCCGTTGAAGTGGCTGACATGACCGACGTGACAGACCTACGGCCGGATCTCCCGTTTTCCAGAGAAGAGTTTGATAGGCGAGTCCAGGAGGGTCACAAGTTCTTTGAACTTTTTGTTGATCGGGAGCCCGTCTCGTACAACTGGGTCGCCTGTACCGGAGCAAATATTGGCGTGTTGCACGATTTGAGGTTAGAAGTCCCAGAAAACGCTTTGTATCTCTGGGACGGCGCCACCGTGCCGGGTCATCGGGGCAAGGGTTTTCTGTCCGTGATGATTAATGGAATTCTTCAGGACCAGCGTCAAAACACAAGGATTGCCTGGACGGCTGTTGCCGTCAGTAATAAATCTTCACGGCGCGCTCTGGCAAAAGCAGGTTTCGAGCCAATGTTTACCTATGTCAGTGTCCAGCTCTTTGGTCGCACCTTGTTGAGTTTCGTGATCAAGGAGGGGAGGCTGGCGAAAGCACAGCCCGAGTTTGATCGATTGGCGCGCGAGCCCGTGTCCGTTTGATGGAACAAAAGGGCCGGCAATTTGCCGGCCCTTTCTATTCGGTGTTGGTGAGGCTGTTCAAACGCTCCGGCAGACAGATCTGAACTCTCTGTCGGGTCAGGGGGCAGTCAAATTCAAGGCGATAAGCCAATAGCTGCAAAGGCACCCGGGCGGTCTGACCATAGAGTCGGTCACCGACAATGGGATGACCTATGCCGGCAAGGTGCTTTCGAATCTGGTGCTTTCGGCCCGTTTCGATGTTGACGCCCAGGAGACTGGTCTCGTTGTCTTCTTCAACCCGTATTGTGGTTATCCGGCTGATGGCGTTCTTGCCGTCGATCATGGCGTCAACTCGGCGATCGTCTGTATTCAACAGACCGCGGACTCTGGCCTGGTAGTCCTTGGTGATGGTTCGGCCGGTAAAACACTGTGACAAGGCGCCTGCGGCCTTCGGGTCGTGAGCAATCAGCATCAGACCGGCCGCGTCGGCATCAAGCCGATGTATCAGAAAGCAGTCTCGCCTTAGCCCTGTCTCCGCTGTGCGCAGCAGGCTACAGTGGTCACCCCATTGAGATCCTTGGGCCAGCATGCCGTGTGGTTTGAACCAGACTGAATACCTTCCCCGATCTTCGAGGCATTCCGCTTTTTCCGGTTTGCGCCCCAGCACGGTATCGTCGTAGAACAGTTGCAGTCGTGTCCCGGCCCGGAGTTCTCGCTTGGCTTTGCGCAATCTTACCTGTTTGCCTTTGTGTGTCCACCAGCAGGCGCCCTTGTTCATGGCGTCTTTGATGCGTTGTTTCGGAAGGCCGGAGGCTTCGCTGAGCGCGTCAACGGCAATTGCAGTGTGTTCCAGGGTAAGGTCGATGGACGTTCGCATAGGTGGTGGTGTCAGAAAGTGTCTTGGTGGGAAGAGCATAATTAACTGGTCATGGCGTGGCAACAGAGCCGGTAGGCTCCCGAAGGGCCATCGGAGCTGAGGGTTAAGCTAGTAGGTCAGGGGCTTGAAGCTCTTATGGCGGGGCTGATTACCCCCCAATGCGTAAAGCAGGCTTTCATAGAACGCGACAACGGCACACTTGATCGCTGTCGGGGCAAATTGGAAACCTGGCAGCTTGGTGTCAAAAAGAATGGATCTTCTGAGCGCATCCACTCGGGGTGCAACGAAGGACAGGCTGATGGTCAAGGACAGGTCACTGCTCCTCGTCTCCGTGCAGTGTGGGCTGGTTGAAGGCATGTAAACGCCAATGCCTGGTTCAAGATCCAGTATCAATGCTTTTTCGTCAAACGATGGATGGTAATTGAGGGAAGGCGGATTACACTCTCCACCAAAAAATTCGTGCAGACTTTGTTTAGGCACCAGCGCCGGATCGTTTGGGCTGAAAGCCAAAAAGTGCTTGTTGCCCCGAAGTTGCAGCAGAAGGTTACTGCCATAATCCAGGTGGTAGGGTGTAGATGCTCTACCGCGGCTGATGAAAAGCGAGCCCGTGCACAGCGTCACTTTGCCATAGGCTGGCGGCAAGGTTTTTTTCAACGCTGCCGCCATTTCCCGGAATACATGGCTTAGTATCGGGGTGTTTTCGATTTCATGAAGTGCAACCCAGACATCACTGTCGGGGTCTTCCAGCAGTTTTAATAACTCCGACCTTGGAATATTGTTGGTATAAACCCGTTCGTGACGTTTCTGTGTCGGGGGCTTCGCTTTGATGCTTTCCCCAGGAATAGTTTCGAGGATCCTGGCAATGCCGGTGGCTGAAAAGCAGGGATCATGGTGACAGTCATGTGTGACCCGCATTGGCTCTTTCCCGAGCTCACCCAAGGGCATTGAGTCAGAGTTATCAAAATTGATCATATCAGTCACCTGCTGCGCAATTTGGGCAATTGCAGAACAGAATTCTGAGGTTTCGGTGGCTACAAAGCGGCCCCTGGCACAATCAATATCGGTGTCTTACTGACAAGGATAATTTATCGCCGAAAATTGGCTACGCGGGTTTAAGAATCATTTGAAATGCATTGGACCTTTTGATTGTCCGTGATTCTAAGCTGGCAAGCGATGGAGCAAGTTACCGGGAAGGTGGCTGCAGGTATGTGAAGATTGGTAGGACCACCCAGATTCGAACTGGGGACCTCTACCATGTCAAGGTAGCGCTCTAACCAACTGAGCTATGGTCCTATGTCCTGCAACGGGGACGCAATATACTTATTCTCCGGATTCCGGTCAACCACTTTTATGCGGTTTTCTGATTCTTCAACCAGGTCTTTATGGCCTTGCTAACCGCACCCCAGCGGTTGACCATCAGTGCCGTGAAAATCAGGGCGCACCCGCCGAGCTGCACGCCACTCATGCTTTCGCCGAACCAGCCTGCGGCGAAGAGGGCCACCCAGACGGGCTCAAGAACCAGAATGACTACGCCGTGACTGTGGGCAGAGAGGCTTTGGGCATAGGTCTGCAACAGAAAACGCCCAGCCGTCCCGATTAGAGCGCTTGCCAGAACCCACATCAGCATTACAGGGGAGAGCGTTGCAAAGGTTTCCTGCCAGGGCTCCAGGATCAGGGATTCCACCAGCGTGACGAGGCCCACAGTCAACAACGCCAGAGCCGTCAGTGGCAATGCCGGGACCCGGTGCTTCTGGATGGTTTCGCCCCGGCGATTGATGACAGTCCGCTGATTGGCGGCCCGGGTATTCAGGGTGAAGTACAGCGCAAAAATGAAGGCAGCGCAGACAAAGAAGATTTGCCCAGGGTCCGGGTTAAAGCCGTTTTTCAGCGAGAGCAAAGCGAGACCTGCGACTGCAATGGGAATGGCCAGCCAGGTACTCGCGGGTTGTTTTTCCTTGAAGGCGAGGCGGGCGATGATGGGCACGATCACAACGCCCAGGCTGATCAGGAACGCTCCCTCTCCCATGCTCTTGGCGTGAAACAGACCCATGACCCAGCAACTCATGGCAATGCCAAATACCAGACCCACCCCGACGCTGCGACGTATCTGATCGCCACTTAGGCGTGACAGAGGGCGCCAGGCGGCAAGGGCGAGAACGGTGCCGGCAATCAGAAAGCGCGCCGCCATGAAGAGAAGGGGAGGCATCAGCAGGATCGCTTCCTTGGAAAACATCCAGCTAATGGCGGCCATAAGTGTGACGGCAACCAGAAGGGCGTCTGATTTTTGAGCGTCGGACATGGGATACCCGTTTGAGCGTCGATCAGGGATAGAGAGACGGAAAACGGGGTAATGTATAGTTTGCGAACTAAAAAGGAAAGGTGCGCCGAGTCCTATGACTACGGTGGGCTCATCCATGAGCCCACTTTTTTATCGTTAAATCAACGGATCCTTCCGGTTAGTTGTTGAGCGTGGTGTAGACCAATGTCGACATATCTGTCTGGTCAGACCCTGGCACTTCAATGTAGGTGTCGCCCGATCCCCACCACTGCCACCAGGCGCGCTGATTGTAGGCCCGACTGGCAAAGTCCACCCTGAGACCGTTCAGGGTGGTGTTGTTCACCACTGGCACCGACGTGTTGCCGGTTTCGGATCCCAGCACACCGCTGTGGGTAACGCCTTCGTTCATAAGTACCGGGAAATGATTGAACCAGAGGTCATCAGGCCCATTTTGGCTCGTTACCTTGCCGGCCAGGCTGATGCTGTTGGAACAGGAGTCGATGCCGTCTGCGGTCGTCGAACCACAGGCCGAGTGGGTCGGCACTACGCCATCGTCGGTCCCCGAGATGAAGGGCTTTGTTATCCCGCCGTAGGATGAGCCGCCCGCGACAAACCGAAGCCTGGGAATGGAATTCGGACTGACGGCGAGATTTCGCGCGGTATTGGTCTGCAGGTCGTTCACCACCCCCAGCTTTCCAGGCTGCGGTTCAATTCCGGTAAAAGCCTGTACGGCAGCCTTCAAAGGCCAGTTATACCAGCTGTCGTTATAGGCAATGCTGATAGCGAGGTCGGCGAGTTCTGTACCGCCTCCGGCGCCTGAGTAGTCAATGGCCGCCAGAATTTTTAGGGGAGGCAGCCCCTCTGACTGGAGCCAGCGCGCCTGATTTTCTAGCAGGTAACGGGTTAGCAGATCGCCCGTGGAGTGAGAGACAATAATGCAGTAGTTGTTGCATAGGCCCTGCTGGCTGATCTGGCGGATCTGCTGATAGGCCTGTTGGGCAATGTCACCCTCGATCCTACCATCGCTCCCCCAGTCCACCCGTGCGTCAGAGCGGGCCAGCCAGAACGTACGCCAGTAGTCTTCACCGGCAGTTTTTACGGCCTGAAAGTTCTCCGGTGGATTGGCCAGATCCTCTTGCTGGAAGCCATGAACGAGTATCACGTTATGGCCAGCCAACTGGGCCTGGGCGGTGCCGGCATAGAGGCTGCCGGTGATTGCGACCGCCACCGCGGCCTTGCAGGCACTTCCGATCATCGTTGTTGTCATGATTGCTCCGTCCTTGCTGAATTATTGTTGTAACAAGACGATTACCCGTCGACCTCAGGAACTGAGGGCGGTTCCGACGGTACAGCCCGGCGTCAGCCGGTCAGGGAGCCTGAGCGGCCCCGCTATCAGAACTTGTCGGCCAACTGCCTGAGCAGGGCCGCCCGTTGCTCTGATTCAGGATCGGCCGCCGGTGCGTCCCTCAGGTCCCGGAGATCCGGCGGCGAAAATGCATAGCCATCTTCTGGCCCGAAAGCATAATTGGTTCGTTCCCCCGGTTTGGCAGGCAACTGGCGAATTTGAAGGTTCCGGATCTCGAGTTCCCCCTCTATGTCGCGATTTGCCAGCACGGTTCCATGGGCTTTGAGTGCGATGGTGTCGGCCCCAATGTCCAGGCGCTGCTCTGACTGAAGTTGGGCGATCGGGGTTTGTCCGGCGTAGAGTTGGGCTGAGAGGGCGTAAAAGCCGGGCTGTTCCGGTGAGAAATGGACGGGGATAACCAGATTGTTATCGTTCAGATAAGTATCCCCCAAACCCTCGAATTCTCCCAAGTAAGGTTCGATCGTCAGGGTTGAAACATGCCTGACTGGCTTGCCATCCACTTGGGCTTCGACTATGAGCCGGTATTCACCGGGTTCCTCGTCAGACTCAAGGGAGCCCTCGTAATAGCCTGGACTGTCAGACGTTTTTAGGCGGGTTGATGCAACCGCTTTGCGCGCCAGCGGTTCTTCCAGTGTTGCCTGGAGGGTGTCGCCAACAACTTGGGGCCCCTGGATTGATGCAACGACGAGTATGGATTCGCCTTTGGTGAACCGGTACCTCTCCAGAGTGACAGTAAAATGACCATCACTGCCAAGAGGGAGGTTAACCGGATGAAATCGATTACCGCGATAGCCCTCAGCCTGGGCGGGGCTCAGGGGAATGGACCATGAGGGATAGCGGGCGTTCTGTGTGTACTGGTCAGCAACTTTAGTGAGCATGAAACCAAGCGCATTGTCACTGGGTTGCTGAGGCGCCAAGGCAGCAGTCTCGGGTGGGCGCTTCGCGTTGGTCTGCCTGGTGGGGCTGCCATCCCCGAAGCTGCCTCCGGATCCGGTGTTCAGCCACTGAAACGTTGCGGGGTTATTGGCGGATAGAAAGTGGACTGCGCCAACCACGCAGGACGTCACAGCCATCACCAGAACGAGCGCCTTGCCGGGCATCCGTGGGTTCCTTTTTATTCTTGTCTTGGTTTTGGCTAATAAACATACAGAGGTTCAAGCCGTTTCGGCAAAGCTTCGGAGGCTCAATGTAACAAAATGTGTTCGCGATGAGGGGTTGGTCACAAAATAGGCGGCTTCCGTCAGAACCAGCCTGAATCCTTGTTAGCCTCGAACCCGAATCTCAGGCGCACCTCATCGCCCACCAGGGCAGGATCCAGCCCGTACGTCATTCCCCAGTCGCTGCGTTTCAACGTTGTTTCGGCGCTGATCCCCAGCGTGAAGTCCTCGTGCCCGATGGGGTAGTCGGCGGATTTGTTCAGTGTGACGTCGAGAATCACAGGGTTGGTCTCGCCTAGCATGCTGAGGTCTCCCGTCACCTTGCCCGAGTCTTCACCCGTAGCCTCAAAGTCCGTCAGGGTGAAGGTAATTTCCGGGTAGTTCCCGCTGTCCAGAAAGTCTTCCCCCCGCAAGTGGTCGTCGCGCTTTTTGTGATTTGTGAATACGCTATCGCTCTGAAAAACCAGCTTTCCCGAGTTCAGTTCGCCGGTTGCATCGTCATAGACGAACTCCCCGTCCACGGCCCGAAACATGCCAATGACCGGCGCGTAGCCGATATGCATGATCTCAAAGGCCATGGAGAAATGCTCCGAATCCACTTTGAACTTGGTTGGTTCGGCTGAAACCAGAGGCACGCTGGCCAGAAATATCGGAACCAGGGCGTAGCGGGTGCCCTGTGAAAAGACGTTACGCAGTTTCATGAGCGTTTCTCCTTTGATAGAGCCAGCAAATATCGACCCAAAACGACCAGGCCAGAAGTGCCAGGGCCGTCATCAGTGTGAGGCCGCCAAGGGCGGGCGGTACGGGAGGCAGGATAGCCACCATCAAGGTAACGATTTGCCATACACAAACGGTCTTTCGCCGGAAGCTGTCCGGCAGCGGGCGGGTAAGCCAGCTGAACTGACACCCCGCGGCCACAAATCCATAGCGCATTAATCCGAGTGTGAGTACCCACAGGCCGGTCTTGTCCATTGCGACCAGTGCAACGCAGAGCCCCAGGAGGAATGCGGCGTCCAGCTCCATGTCGAAACGGGCGCCGAATTGGCTCTGGGATTTGGTTGCGCGAGCAATAGCCCCATCCACGCCATCCAGTATCAGTGAAACCAGTGCAAGGAATCCATACAACCACAGATCCCCTTGACCGAAACGGTCAGCAAACGGCGCACTGGCAATCAGGGTAATAACGAGAGACGCACGGAGGAGTGTCGCCCGGTTGGCCGGCCCGAAATCCACATTAATTGGCCAGTACCGAAGGACGCTCCAGCACACAAGCGCGTACAGGCCTCCGGCGACGAGCAAAAACGATATAGGCAGTGACCATAGCCAGACACTGACGGTTACCAGGCCCGTGGTAAGGATAGCCCCCCATGCCAGGTCCTGCAGAACAGTGGTCCCCGAAGAGGCCGAGTCGCCTTTAGAATCCATGTTGGAACTCCAGCGTATTACTCCAAGGGTGCTGTGGGCTGCTCAATCCCCAGTACCAGACTATAGTGTGTTCAATCTTAATTTGCTTACGAGGGTAGCCCCATTTCGGACTCTTCACGAACAACAATCACCACGGAGGATCGGGTGAATCCCGGGAAAGAGCAGGTTTCCGAGACCGATCTGGCCTGGTGGGTGACGGGGCCTCGCCGGGGAGCATTGCTGCAAACTTCCCTTGCTTCGGGGCAGGAGACGGACAGTGAGACGATGGTCACTGTAAAGTCGCTTTATTCGGGAATTAGCCGGGGCACCGAAGCCCTCGTGTTTGGCGGTCTGGTTCCTGAGACTGAGTACGACCGCATGAGGGCACCTTTCCAGGAAGGCCGGTTTCCGTTCCCGGTCAAGTATGGCTATGCGAACGTGGGGCGGGTGGTGAGCGGGCCATCCAGTCTGCAGGACAGGTTGGTTTTTTGCCTTTTTCCCCACCAGTCGCGATACCGCGTTCCGGCTTCTGCTGTTACTCCAGTTCCTGACGCAGTGCCTGCCGCGCGGGCCATTCTTGCCGCCAACATGGAAACAGCTGTTAATGGACTCTGGGACGGCGGGCCTTCCGTTGGCGACCGGATCGCGGTGGTTGGCTTGGGGGTGGTAGGGTTGTTGGTGGCCTGGCTGGCCAACCAGATTCCAGGGACCCGTGTGATCGCGGTGGATGTAAACGAAGATCGGAGGTCTGTAGCGGACGCGCTCGGACTCAACTTTGCGTCCTCAGTCTCGCAGGATGACCACGATCTGGTTTTCCACACCAGCGGCCATCCCTCCGGTCTCGACACGGCTCTTTCACTGGCTGGTCAGGAATCGGTGATTGTGGAAATGAGCTGGTACGGTGATCAGACTGTGACGGCGCTCTTGGGAGGCGCTTTCCACTCCCGCCGCTTAACCCTCAGGTCCAGCCAGGTTGGCCAGATTCCACAACTTCGACAATCCCGCTGGAACCACAGAAAACGACTGCAGCTGGCTCTGGCGTTGCTCGGTGATGATCGCCTGGATTGCTTGATCAGTGGCGAAAGCCCATTTACCGAATTGCCGGAGATTATGGGCAGCATTCTTACCGAAGGTCACCATACGCTCTGCCACCGAATCGTCTACTAAACAGTTTTCCACGCCGGAGGAGGTTTTATGTTCAGCTTGACCGTTCGCGACCATATGATGATTGCGCACAGTTTCAACGGCGAGATTTTTGGCCCGGCCCAGAAGCTTCACGGAGCGACCTACGTGGTCGATGTGGCATTTGAAAGGGAACAGCTGGATCCGGATAACCTGGTGGTGGACATTGGTCTGGCATCTTCTGCTCTGAAAGACGTGCTCGCCGAGTTCAACATGCAGAACCTCGATGAGATTGAGGCATTTGAAGGGCGTAATACGACCACGGAATTCATGGCTGGCGTGGTATTTGGACGCATGGCCGGTGCGATTCGGGATGGACGACTTGGGGAATCCGGCAAAGAAATCTCCAGTCTGAAAGTGACGCTCTCGGAGTCTCACATTGCCTGGGCCAGTTATCATGCTGCAATCTGACTCGTCCTGGGCAATCGAGTTTGTTGTCCCGGGGGATCCGCACCAGAACACGGGAGGCTACCGTTATGTTCGCCTTCTGGCCGAAGCGCTCAGTCAATCAGGCTTCGCTGCTCGGGTTATCGGCTTGCCCGGATCCTTTCCCCGGCCTGACGCGGAGGCGGCAAATGCGCTGGACCGGCATCTGGGGGCTTGTACCAGTGGTGCGCTGGTCGTGCTCGATGGCCTGGCCATGGGCGGTTTGCCCGACGTTGTGGCAGCGCACGCCTCACGATTGAACCTTATTGCGTTGGTGCATCATCCCCTGGCCGACGAAACCGGTCTCAGCGCAACCGAACAGCAGTGGTTTTTCGAGCATGAAAAAAGGGCGCTGGCGGCGGCCGGTAAGGTGATTACCACGAGCCGATTTACCGCGGAACGATTGTCGGATTACGGCGTCCCCGCGGAACGCATCCGGACTGTCGAACCGGGTGTGTCGCCGATAGTCGAGTCCTCAAAATTATCAACTTCAGTCCGGGTTCCAGGTGACGGACCGAATCTACTGTGCGTCGCACATCTTTCGCCGCGGAAGGCGCAGCATCACTTGATAGAAGCCCTGAGTGAACTGGAAACACTGCCCTGGCATTGTACTTTGGCGGGAGCCACGGACCGGAATCCAGCATACAGCGATCAAGTCAGGGCGCAGGTCGAATCCGCAGGGCTGGGAAGCCGGGTAGATATTACCGGTGAAGTCAGCAGAGAGCGACTTGGTGAACTCTATCATCAGGCGGATCTGTTCGTGTTTCCGTCACTGTACGAAGGCTACGGCATGGTGATTGACGAAGCGCTTGCAGCGGGCCTGCCGGTGATTGCCTCCAATGGTGGGGCCCTGTCGCAAACGGCTGCTCGTGGAGGCGTGGTGCAATATGAGGCTGGCGACGTTGGCTCGTTGTCTGCCAGGTTGGCGGCATGGCTGGCTCACCCGAGGGAATTGGTGCATCGAACACGGCTGGCCGAACAGGAGTCGGCCCGGATAAAAAGCTGGCGACAGGCGGCCAGCAATTTTCAGTCCGCAGTGGCGGATCTGGCGGTCATCAGCCGGCAGAGTGTATTCGACAGTGAATGGCTTCGGTGTCGGGAAGGCGCCGATCATGCCGCTCGCGTCGGAAAACTCACATCGGATCTCGGCCACTGGCTCCGAAAGACCTGCCTCGCGCAGGATGAACAAGCTCGTCGCGAATCGGGAGTTACCGTTGTTGATCTTGGCGCTGGCCGGGGTTCCAACGCCGTTTATCTTGTTCCGGCGCTTCCGCTACCTCAACAGTGGCTGTTGCTGGACCAGGATGCGGCTTTGCTGGCGGAGGCCCGGGAGCGGCTGACAAGCGCGGACATCGGATTATCAATTTCGCAGGCTCAACTGAGTGCGGGCTCCCTGGATCGTCACATTCCCGACGAGGTCAGCCTGGTCACGGCATCAGCATTGATCGACCTGGTGTCGAAGACCTGGCTGAAAGCTCTGGTGGATGCAGTCGTTGCCCGACAATCGGCTCTGCTGGTGGTGCTGAGTTACGCCGGGCGCTTCGATCTGAACCCGCCACACAAGCATGATGCCCGCCTTCGGGCACTGGTCAACCGTCACCAGCATCGCGACAAGGGGGTGGGGCAGGCCCTCGGGGCTGGCGCCACACCGGTCCTGAAAGGTCTCATGGAGAGTGCGGGGTATACGGTAACCGTTGCAGACAGCCTCTGGCGTCTTGGAAAAGGGGACGCAGTTCTGATTGGCAAGCTTATCCAGGGGTGGGTCGAAGCGGCGAGAGAGCAGGATTCCGCCGGGACTGACTGGCTGGCAGGGTGGTTGGCCGATCGCAGGGAGCAGCTAACGGCTGGCAACCTCTTTGTTACCGTCCACCACGTCGATCTGCTTGCCCTGCCTGCGGACCGACAAAGATGAAGTGGCTCCAACACCCCGCTGCCGGGTTTGTGCTGAAATGGGGCTTCGCATCGTGTCTGGTCGTCGTGGTGCTTTTTTCCGTCGACCTCGGGATCCTTTGGCAGGAATTGTCACGGTTGCCAGTGAACCTCCTTGTGCCGACTCTCGTGTTGACTGTGTTTCAAGTGTTGCTGTCGGCTTGGCGTTGGCGCTACACCGCCGGGCTTCTGGGAGCACCGTTACCGTTCGGGACGGCGGTTCGTGAATACTACCTGGCGAGCTTCCTTAATCAGTTGCTGCCTGGAGGAATGTTGGGGGACGTCAACCGGGCATGGCGACACGGAGCAGTCAGTGGTCAGCCGCTGGATGCAATCCACGGTGTTGCGATCGAGCGATTGTCAGGGCAGCTCGTATTGGGCCTTACCGTCACTGTCGCTCTGGCCTGGCTGATGCTTTCCGGAACGCTGGTCATGGCGTCGCAGTGGTGGATGTGGCTGCTACCGGGACTTGCGCTTTTTGTCGTCTGGCTAAGCCGCGCAGTTGCTCGCTCCCATGTTGGTATGGCCCGATACTTCCGGCGGCTTAGAGGGGATATCGTCCGCACGCTGCTGAAGTGGCCGGCGTTTCCCGTTCAGATGGGTACCTCTCTTCTTGTCCTCGCCAGTTACCTCGGGGTCTTTATGGTGTTGGCCTATGGGGCCGGTTACCTGGGAAGTTGGAATGCCCTGGCATTAACCGCAGCACTCTGTAGCCTTCTGCTACTGAGTATGGTCATTCCGGTCACCGTATCGGGGTGGGGGATTCGGGAAGGCGCCGCTGCCCTTTTGTGGCCGATGGCAGGATTGCCGCCGGAGCAGGGGGTAGCGCTGAGTGTCGGCTATGGCGCCTTGGTTTTTCTGTCTACGTTGCCGGGACTGGTGTTCCTGGTTACCCGGTTAAGACGTTCAGGATCCAGGGCCTTTCAGCCGATCAGGAAAAGTCCAGATCAAAGAGCATATCACTTCCCAGATTAATCAGTTGGGATTGCGGACGCAGAGCATCCTCCAATAGATCAATCTCAGGCAGGGAGAAGGCGGGTCTGCCACTTCCGATAATCATGGGAGCTACCATGACATGTAACCGGTCGAGCAGGCCGGCACGAAGGAACGCGGAAACCGTGACACCGCCGCCTTCGACAAAAATTCTCCGAAGGCCGAAGTCGGACAGCACCCGGAGAATCGTCGTCGGACTGACAATGTCGTGCTCCTGCTCATTACCAAGGCAGGGCACTTCAATTACGTCTCCCTCAATTGCAGTTCGAGTCCTGGATTCGTATTGTCCCCCGACCAGCCGCAGTGTGGGGGCTGCGCCGTCGGTGAACAGGTGGTGGCTTTCCGGAACCCGACGATGCCGGTCGATGACTACCCGCACCGGATTGGGTCCCTGAGTGCGTCTAACGGTCAGTCTGGGGTTGTCTGTGCTCGCGGTACCCGCCCCTACGATCACAGCGTCCGACACTGCCCTGATTCGGTGCAGGTGAGTAATGCCGTCGTCGCCGTTAATAAAGCGTGATCGCCCGGTTACGGTTGCAATTCGGCCATCCAGGCTCTGGCCGAGCTGTCCGACGACGCGGTGTGAAACGCCGGAGGCAAGAGGCCTGCACAAGGGAAGAAACAGGGACAGAAGATCTCTGGCCTGTTCGGTGGCCGGGTGGAGAAGATGCCAGGCGCCCTGGCCATTAAGGCGCACCGCAACCTCGTTGGTGGAAGGCACCGCCAGGGTCACATCGCTGCGATTGACAGCTTTCAGCACCAGTTGCCAGGCAGCCTCAATGTCCAATGCTTGTGCAGCCATAAACGCCCTGTCCCATCTCCGTTGGATTCATTATAGGTAGATTGTGTGCAAAGCTATATGTACGTTACATTTCCAGATTGATTCACTTTTCGGTGACATCCGGATCGTATCGGACTCCAGATGAACTGGCGTCCCTGCAGAGGGTAGAGGCAACCAGCTATGCGGTACCTGCAAACGTTCAATCGTCGCTTGCGGCAGATTCGCGAGGACGGCCGACTTTCCCGGTGGGACGTGGCTCAAATGTGTGGCGTGGAGGAAACCCAGGTCAGAAGCTGGGAAGCGGCCGATGCCCGGCATCGTAGTTATCCCAACGTGACCGAGTTGCTGGATTTTTGCATGCGAACCGAGACACCCCTGGAGAATCTGCTGGATCTGGAAGAGCCCGGCGGGGACGGCCAGCTGGAGTTGCCGGGGCTGGCGTTCAGCAACAGCGATGATTTGTCGGTTGCTCTCAAAGAACTGGAGCGGGAAATCAACCGTGTCCAGTTGTCGGAGGAGGAAGTTGAACTGCTGCGCCGGTTCCGCAACACCTCCACGGAGAACCGGCGCATGGTTCTTCAGATACTGGGCGGCTAGAGGCCACCCGGCTCCTCAGTTTCCTTTCTTGTAGATGTTCTCGTACACGTAATTTGTGGCTTCCACAAAGCCGTCGATACTCCCGCAGTCAAAGCGACGACCCTTGAACTGGTAGGCCAGCACGCAGCCGTTCTGGGCCTGTTCCAGGAGGGCATCGGTGATCTGTACTTCGCCGTTCTTGCCGGCTGGCGTCCGCTCAATGATGTCGAAGATGTCCGGGGTCAGAATGTAGCGACCAATAATGGCGAGGTTACTGGGCGCGTCTTCAGGCGCCGGCTTTTCCACCATGTCGGTAATGCGGTACAGGCCATCTTTCATGGAGTCTCCCGCAATCACACCATATTTGTGGGTTTCGTTCTCTGGAACTTCTTCGATGGCAACGATGGAACAGCGGAACTGGTTGTAAAGCTTGACCATCTGCGCCAGCACACCGTCTTCGCCGTCAGGTCCGAGGCAGAAGTCGTCTGCCAGAACCACGGCGAAAGGGTTGTCTCCAACAAGGTTGCGCCCGGTCAGGATGGCGTGGCCAAGTCCCTTCATCTCATTCTGGCGGGTAAACGCAAAGGTGTTGTTGTCGATCAGGTCGCGAATGGATGCCAGCAGATCCTCCTTGCCGGACCCGGCAATCTGGTGCTCCAGCTCGTAGCTGATATCGAAATGGTCCTCTATGGCCCGTTTGCCTCGCCCAGTGACAAAGCCAAATTCATGGATGCCGGCTTCTGCCGCTTCTTCCACCCCATATTGCACCAGCGGTTTGTTGACGACGGGGAGAATTTCTTTCGGCATGGCCTTGGTGGCGGGAAGAAAGCGGGTGCCGTATCCGGCAACGGGGAACAGGCATTTTTTGATCATTGAATTCGTCCTTTTTCTGAGCAATCACGTCCCCTGAATGGGAATCTTCCAGTCTCTTCACTTTGAGCTAATCACAAACCGTGCCGAGTTTAACGAAGTTGTCCGCTGAAATGGAGGGGTAGGGATTCTGTGTAAGTAAAAGTAACCGATTTGTGTCAGAGGTAGTCACAAGTTACACATTGAAACACTTCGCAAGCAACTTTCAAATACAGATATAAAGGTTTGTATTGCCGCATTTTAAAAGATGTAATTTTTAGTCAATCGGGGTGGTATTGACGGCCCGCGCGCGGATAAAGTGCTGTTCATATTTTGGTCACCTCCCGAAGGATCACGAGTGCGAGTTACCCGATTTTGTGCACTAATTTTGTGCGTTTCACTCATTAATGTCGGCGCTGCATCGGGTTATGAAGGCGTAAATGAGTCTGCAGACGTCTATCCCGGTGAGCTGTTGCCGTCTGTGGCCCGGTATGTGGCGTCCAAAGTCAATGTCACGGGCTCTTCGAGTCGTGACAACGATCGCGCATCCGGGAGTCTGGGTCTTGCGAGCGATGGCCTCGGCTGGTCAAAACAGCGGCTCAGACTCAATTATCGTGACAGTGTCTCCCAGCGTGAGAATCATGAATCCAGCACCCTGATGCTCAATTACGGGCTTTCAGTGTCGAACTTTGATATTGGCATGGAGTTCGAGGAGGGTGAATCGACTGGGGTAAGCCTCGGAGACGGCAACAGATTCGATTCCGAAAGCGAACACAGTGCCTTCAGACTCAATGGTAGCCGCGCATTGTTTTCCCGGCATGGATTCTCCCTGAGCAGTCTTTTCAATCATTCAGCCGGGGGCTCGAGTACAGCCGATGCGACCGGCTGGGCCGAAGAGACCCAGTACCAGATTTCGAAGCTCGGCCTGGAAGTACGCGAAGATCACGAGTTGGTGGCGGGCCTGCAGTCCTCGACGAGCCTGAGGGCGTTCGGAGGTGTCGAGTCCCGGGCAGTCACGGGCACCTCGGGCCCCAACCAGACGGAGGAAAAGTTTCAGAAGGTCGCGGTGTCCGCAGCCATTCATCGGGATGTTCACAACTGGACCCTGGGATTGGGTGGGCAGTACCAGTTTGCAGGGGACGATCTACCTTCCACCGAGCGGATTCAGGTTGCTGGGCCGTCCCTGGCCAAGGGCTATAGCGGGCAAACGAAGTACGTCGCGGAAGGTGGCTGGTTGCGTCTTCAGGCGGGAAGTCCGACATTCCGGGTTCCGGCCTTGAAGGGGTTTCAGTCGTCTGTTCAGATGGCCTTGCTCCGGGGATGGACCCCCGGCGGGGAGTCCGATGGTCCGCAAGAGGGAGGAGCGAGTGTCGGTGAAGTTTCCCTCAAACTTGATGCCCGTGATTTCTACGCTTCCTTGAGTGTTGGCAAAATGCTGGCCGTTACGGACCCTGAGATGGACCTTCCGAGTCATCCTGACCTTTCTTTTTCCATTTTCGTCGATATGTAACCGTCCTTTCCTCTACTTTCGAGTTGCCACTTTTGGCTAGATTTGCCTATGTTGGTAGGTGGTGCATCGGAAGCGAAAAAGGAAGAGGACAGGATCGTGGCAGATACCGGGAAGTATCGAGTCATACTTTGCTTGGCATTTGTCATAACGTTGCCTCGCCTGGTTTACGGCTTTGATTTTAACGATGTTGTAGAAAAGGCCAAGGCACTTGCCGCGGCGGAATTCGAGCCGCCACAGGAGGTTCCGGATTTTCTGAAGGAACTGAGCCCTTCGCAACATCGAGCCATCCAGTTCAAGCCGGAAGCCAGCCTTTGGCGTGAGTCGGATTCGACGTTCCAGGTGACAATGATGCCCCCGGGAAGCTTTTACGCGCACCCGGTTCGCCTGAACCTGGTGGAGGAGGAACGCGAGCATCCCATTCCATTTCGCCGCGAAGACTTCACCTACCCTGACAATGACCTGAAGAACCGAATGCCTGCCGACCTGGGGTATGCGGGTTTCAAGGTTACTTATCCATTCTCTGGCTCTGAGGGGCGGCAACAGTTTCTGGTTTTCGGCGGCGCCAGCTACTTTCGGGGAATGGGCAGGGATCAGCGCTTGGGATTGTCTGCTAGAGGCATCGCCATCAATACGGGATTGGCTTCTGGTGAGCAGTTTCCGTCTTTCACAGAGTTTTGGCTCCAACGCCCCGCGCCCGAAGCAGACAGGATGGTCGTCTTTGCCTTGCTCGATGGTGTCTCGATCACCGGCGCCTATCGGTTCGTTATCCATCCCGGTAGTGCTTCGAGGGTGGACATTACGGCCAGGCTGTTTTTCAGGGAGGACATCGAACAGCTCGGCCTCGCTCCCTTGACCTCCATGTTTTTTTACGCCGAGCACTCATTGAAGCCCATGGGCCAGTGGCGACCCGAGGTTCACGATTCGGACGGCCTTCTTGTGCACGACTCTGAAACCGGAGAGTGGCTCTGGCGCCCGCTGCAGAATCCGACAAACCTGATATTGAGTTACCACCAGGTTGCGGATCTGAAAGGCTTTGGACTGATGCAGCGGGATCAGAAATTCGAATCCTATGAAGATGTCGAACACCGATATGACATCAGGCCAAGTGCCTGGGTAGACACCGAAAAAGGATGGGGGCCCGGTCATGTGGTGCTGGTCGAGCTGCCTACCGAAGCAGAGTCAAACGACAACATCGTCGCATTCTGGCGGCCTGAAGCGGGCGTGGCTGCCGGAGAGATGCTGGGTTTCAAGTATCGCGTGAGTTTTGGTGGTCCCGAGATAAGTGGCCAGACAACGGGCCGTTCAATTTCGACTTTCTTCGGCAGAAGTCCTGCAACAAGCGACAATGCGAACGCTTACCGATTTGTGGTGGATTTTGAGAGCGATCAGATACCCCAGCTTCCCCTGGACGCCCCCGTGGTCAGCAACGTGGCTGGCGGGGAAGGCGTCGAGATACTGGAGCATTTCGTACAGTATGTAGAACCAAAAGACATGTGGCGCCTTTCAATGCTGGTTCGCCCTGAGCCGGGCAAGGTTCTGTCATTGAGGGCGTTTCTGAGCCTGGATGGTAATCCGATTACCGAGACCTGGATCTATGAACTGGGCAATGGTAACAACCAGATGCGCACGTCTGAATAGTGCGATCCCGGAGAAACACGTCGAATGCGCGATATTGAGCTTCAGTATGTTTTCAATCGGGCGTATCTCTACCTTCTGGAATCAGGGGTCGAGATGACCGCCGACCATTGCTGCAGCTTGCTTCAGCTCTTGGAAAAGGCTGTTCTGGACGCCGAACAGGAGAGTGGCGGCGCCAGTGTCCGGGATCGTGTCATCGACATGATCCCGGAATACTTTGTGTTGCCTGTGATGACTGTGCCAGAGATCTGTCCGCCGCTGACACGGGGCAGTATTGGCTACGACCCGCCCGGAGTCGTCCATGGGGAAGGATAAACAGACCAGCTGGCGTAGTGTGGCTCTTTTTCGCCGTAGCCTTATGATTTTTCTGGTTATCGGACAGACGTCCGTGGCGACCTATTACTTGTTGTGGATTCTGCCGTACCACGGTGGCTTATTTGTTGAGAAAGCCCTCATTGTCCTGTTCGCGGTGCTCTATATATGGATCGCGATAGGCTTCTGGATCGCTGTCTGGGGGTTCCTGATCCGTTTCTTCGGGGGGGACCGCCATTCGCTGGCCAGGCGCCATTCCAGGGGCGAGCTCAGCACCGTGCCCCTGGCGAAGACGGCGATTCTGCTGCCCATTTACCACGAACCAGTTAACTGGACTTTCAAGGGGTTAAGAGCGGTCTACGAAGACCTTGCCAAAGAGGCCTGCCTGGACCACTTCGAGTTCTATATTCTCTCTGACAGTCGATCCCCGGACGTTTGGCTGGAAGAACGGACGGCCTGGCACGATCTGGTGACCGAGCTGGGCGCGGAGGGGCGGATCTTCTATCGACGCAGGCCTGTCAATCTGAATTTCAAAAGTGGCAACGTAGCGGATTTCCTCCGTCGGTGGGGGCGCCGCTACAAATACATGGTGGTTCTGGATGCCGACAGCCTGCTGAGTGGCCAGACTCTTTGCCAGATGGTAAAGCTCATGGAGCTGCAGCCCCAGGTCGGGATTCTGCAAACCAATCCCAGCGTCATCAATGGAAGGTCCCTGTTCGCCAGGGTTCAGCAGTTTGCAAACCGGTTTTATTCTCCTCTGTTTGCTACCGGCCTTGCTGCTGTACAGATGGGGGACGCAGCGTTCTGGGGCCACAATGCGATTCTTCGGGTAGAGCCGTTCATGAAGCACTGCGGGCTGCGGAAACTGTCCGGTCGCGGGTTATTTGGTGGTGCCATTATGAGTCACGACTTCGTGGAGGCTGCGTACATGGGGCGAGCCGGTTACGAAGTATGGCTTGAGCCCGAATTGGGCGGGAGCTTCGAGGAGTCGCCGCCGACACTGGGTGATGAGCTCGCTCGTGATAATCGTTGGGCAAAGGGCAACCTTCAGCATCTATGGCTATTGCTTCGGGAGCCGGGGCTTCGGTTTGCCCACCGGATGGCTTTCCTAAACGGGATTATGGCCTATCTCGCTTCGCCATTGTGGCTGCTGTTCCTGATCGCGGTGACGATTTCTGCAGCGCAAATGACGCTCGCCCCGATTGACTACTTTCCGGAAGGGTACCAGGGCCTGTTTCCCTTGTGGCCGGAATGGCGTCCCGAATGGGCGCTGGGGTTGGCCTTGAGTACATTGATGCTTCTGTTTTTTCCAAAGTTCCTGGCGCTTCTGGATTCGATGATCCAGGGAACGGCTGCGTCATTTGGTGGTCGTATACGGCTGGTCGAGAGTGTTCTGATCGAGATTCTCGTGTCCGTTCTGCTGGCCCCGATCCGAATGTTGGCTCACAGCCGCTTTGTCGTGGCGGCGATTTTCAATGTGTCGCTGAAATGGGCCGGACAGAACCGGACGGAGGAGATAACCTGGCGGGAGGGATTCTGGCATCAGTTACCGGCGATGCTGGTTGGCAGTTCCTGGGCGCTGTTTGCCTGGCAGCTGGATACCCTGTTTTTCTACTGGTCGCTTCCGGTGGCGGTGCCGCTCATCCTGTCTGCTCCCAGCTCAGTTCTGCTGAGTCGACAGGCGCTGGGGCTGGGGTTACTGGACCGGCGGCTCCTGATGATTCCGGAAGAATCAAAACCGCCTCCCGTGCTTCAACGTGCCCGAAAATACAGAGCTTTGATAAGACCTTACCAAAGCCTGACGCCATTCCAGCAGGCAATCTTGATTCCACAGGTAAACCGGTTACATCAGGCTTTCGCTCGGGTGCATACGTCCGATGCCCGTCAGCGGCATTGGGCAAGCGACGTGGAAAGTTGTCTCCAGCACGGTCCCGCTTACCTGTCCAATGCAAAGGTGGCTCGGATCGCTCGGGACAGATGGGCACTGGATTACCTCCACAAAGAGGCGTGGAAAGCGCCGGTAGGGACGTATTGGGGGCAGTGCATCCAAAGGCGGGTTCTGGAGCGGGTGGGTGCGCCGGCTAAAGAGCCCGGTATATGAAGGAGAAGGAGGGAGCATGGACAGGCGTTCACTGCTTAAATGGTTGGCCGTTGGTGCGGGTGGCTACTGCTTTTCGCCGGTTTTGCTGGTGGCGGATGACGCCGAGAGCGATTCTGGCAACCCGGAACCTTTCAGTTATGAATGGCTGAAAGGCCGGGCAAGGTACCTCGCCGGGCAACCCTACGAATCCCACGAGGGAGAACTCCCTGATTCGCTGAAGGCCATATCCTGGGATGATTACCAGGCAATCAGTTTTCGCCAGGACCAGGCCTTATGGGCGGAGCAATCCCTGCCATTTCAAGTACAGCTTTTTCACCTTGGACTTTTTTTCCAGACACCTGTCCGAATCCACGAATTGCGGGATGGTGTGGCCCGGCCCTTAAGGTACGACCCAGACTACTTCAGATACGAGGGTGATCAGCCCCTCGGGAAGCTTTCAGAAGATCTGGGATTTGCCGGGTTTCGCGTTCACTATCACTCCAATTTTGAGCTGGATCTTGCTGCCTTTCTCGGAGCCAGTTATTTCCGGGCGGTGGGAAAAGAGATTCAGTATGGAATGTCCGCCCGCGGACTGGCAATCAACACGGCCGGACCCGACGGCGAGGAGTTCCCACGATTCGCCGAGTATTGGCTCGAGAAACCGACGCCCGGAGCGAAAGTACTGCGTGTGTGGGCTCTGCTTGATTCCCCGAGTGTCACGGGGGCCTATGCCTTCGTTCTGAACCCCGGCGCAAACTTTGTAATGGACGTTGACGTGGCACTCTATCCCCGAAAACGAATTGAAAGGCTCGGCATTGCGCCGCTTACCAGCATGTATCAGGTTGGCGAGAATAGTCGGCGGATGGGGTATGACTGGCGACCGGAAATACACGATTCGGATGGGTTGCTGATGCACACGGGGGCGGGGCAGTGGATCTGGCGGCCGATCGTGAACCCTGAAAGTCTCCGGTACAACAGCTTCGTGGACCGGAACCCGAAAGGCTTCGGGCTTTTGCAGCGAGACCGTGACTTCGATCATTACCAGGATGACGGCGTTTTCTACGATCGTCGTCCCAGTCTCTGGGTAGAGCCGCTGGCAGGTTGGGGGGCGGGCAGTGTCGACCTCGTTGAAATACCAACGGCTGATGAAACGTTCGACAACATCGTGGCTTATTGGAACCCGGAAACCGCACTTTCTCCGGGTCAGGAGTACCTTTTCTCCTACCGTCTCACCTGGGGAGAGATGAGCCCCCTTGATGGAGCCAAACTGGCAACGACCAAGGCAACCCGAACCGGTCTTGGTGGTGTGGTCGGACAGCCCAGAGAGTACTTCTCATGGCGATTTGTGATCGATTTCGCCGGTGGTTTGCTGCAGATGCTGGCGGACGACGCTGAGGTAGAGCCTCTTATAACGGTGAGCCGCGGGTCTGTCGAAATCTCGTCGGCAAGACCCCTGGCTTCATTGAACGGGTATCGAGCGATGTTCGATCTTGTGCCGGATGACTCGACCGACCCCATCGACCTCACGCTGGTGTTGAGGTTGGGTGACGAGGTGCTTACCGAAACATGGGTCTACCAGTATTCACCGCCGCCACCCAAGGAGCGAAAACTCTACTGACTGCGAGGCGAGGTGTTGACAATACTGTTTCGTCCTTTGAAGGCATTGTTGACAATAATGGCATTTCAGCGTAATTTCTCGAACAAATAATCAATATTGTTAACAAAAAATGCCGGAAGCCAACGAAAAAAGCTATACGCGTGCAGATGAGGCGTTCGATTGTTTGCAAACGTCCATCGTGAAGGGCGAACTCGCTCCCGGGGAAAAAATCGGGGAGCTTGAGTTGTGTACCCGGTTTAACCTGACCCGGGGACCACTTCGCGAAGCTCTGGGGCGCTTGGAGTCCCGGGGGCTTCTGGTTCGCCGTCCCCATGCCGGCGTGAAAGTGGTATCGGTGAGTGCTTCAGAATTGGTGGAGCTCTACCGGATTAGGGAGGTGATGGAAGGGCTTGCCGCCCGGCAGGCGGCGGAGCGCATGACCGATGCAGAGATTTCCGACCTGCAGGCTACGCTGGACGTCCACGAGCGTATGATTGACGAGGCGCAGGGGCAGGCTTATTACCAGGCAGAAGGGGATTACGATTTTCACCACCGGATTGCCACCGGTAGCCGCAATACCAAACTGGCCCAGATGCTATTGGGCGATCTGTATTACATGGTGCGAATGTACCGTTACCGGTTAAGCACCTCGGCCGGGCGTCCTCATCTGGCGCTTGGTGAACACCGCCGTATCGTCGAAGCCATTGCCCAGCGCGATGGTGAACTCGCCGAATTCCTGATGAAACGACACATCAACGCCGCTCGCCGAAATATTGAAAAGAAAATTCAAGAAGGCGTTTTAACTATCTGATAGAAGAGGGTACGCATCATGTCCAGCAAACTTTCTCCGGGAGCACGTTTCCGTAAAGCACTGAAAGAAAACCAGCCCTTGCAGATTGTCGGTACCATCAATGCCTACGCGGCGATGATGGCGCAGAAAGTAGGGCACCAGGCTATTTATCTTTCGGGTGGTGGGGTAGCCAACGCCTCCTATGGCCTGCCGGATCTTGGTATGACCAGCATGAACGACGTCGTTGAAGATGTCCGTCGCATCACGGCAGCCTGTGATCTGCCTCTGCTGGTGGATATTGACACCGGGTGGGGTGGGGCGTTCAACATCTCCCGCACCATTCGTGAAATGGAACGGGCTGGCGCTGCCGCTGTCCATATCGAAGATCAGGTCGCCCAGAAGCGTTGTGGCCACCGACCGAACAAGGAGATCGTGTCGCAGGGGGAAATGGTTGACCGTATCAAGGCCGCTGTGGACGCCAGAGAAGACGACGACTTCTTCATCATGGCCCGTACTGATGCTTTCCAGAAAGAAGGGCTGGAAGCTGCGATTGAACGTGCCAAGGCATGCATTGAAGCCGGGGCTGACGGGATTTTCGCGGAGGCGGTTACTGAACTGGAGCATTACAAGGCGTTCTCAGACGCGTTGGATGTACCGATTCTGGCCAACATCACCGAGTTTGGCGCCACGCCTCTGTACAATCGCTCGGAACTTGGCGATGCCGGTGCAGACATGGTTCTGTACCCGCTGAGTGCCTTCCGTGCGATGAACAAGGCAGCGTTGTCTGTTTACCAGAACATCCTTGAGAAGGGCGATCAGAAAGATGTGGTCGATCTGATGCAGACGCGGATGGAGCTGTATGATTTCCTGAACTATCACGAGTTCGAGCAGAAGCTGGATCAGCTTTTCCAGCAACAGAAAGACTAATCCGATACGTGACTGATAATCATCTTGAGTGAGGGAGAACAACAATGGCTGAAGCGAAGAAACTGGGCGGTGCAGGTCTGCGTGGACAGGTAGCGGGTCAAACGGCCTTGTGTACCGTGGGTCAGTCTGGTGCAGGGTTGACGTATCGTGGGTACGAAATTGCCGACCTGGCTGAGAAGGCACAGTTTGAAGAGATCGCGTACCTGCTGCTGAGGGGTAAGTTGCCCAACCGCCAGGAGCTGGATGCCTACAAGCAGAAGCTACAGAGTCTCCGCGGCCTTCCGGCGGCCTTGAAGACCGTCCTTGAGCAGATCCCCAAAGATGCGCACCCGATGGATGTCATGCGCACTGGTTGTTCCATGTTGGGTAACCTGGAAACGGAAGCGGATTTCAGCGAGCAGGACGATAAAATTGACCGTATGCTCGCGGTTTTCCCTTCGATCATCACCTATTGGTATCGCTTTGCTCACGAAGGTGTGCGCATCGAAACTGAAAGTGACGTTGATTCCATTGGTGGCCATTTCCTGGAGCTGTTGCATGGCGAGAAACCGAGCGAGCTTCATGAACGTGTCATGAACGTGTCTCTGATTCTTTACGCGGAGCACGAATTCAATGCCTCGACATTCACGGCCCGGGTCTGCGCCTCGACCTTGTCTGATATTCACAGTTGTGTGACCGGCGCCATTGGCACGCTGCGGGGCCCTCTTCACGGCGGTGCGAACGAGGCCGCCATGGAGCTGATCCAGAAATTCCAGACTCCGGATGAGGCTGAAGCCGGCCTGATGGGTATGCTGGAGCGGAAAGAGAAGATCATGGGGTTTGGCCATGCCATCTATCGCGATTCCGATCCGCGTAACGCCATTATCAAGAAATGGTCCGAAAAACTGGCGGATGAAGTGGGCGACACCGTGCTTTATCCCGTCTCGGTTCGCTGTGAAGAGGTCATGTGGCGCGAGAAGAAGCTCTTCTGCAACGCCGACTTTTTCCATGCTTCTGCCTATCACTTCATGGGCATTCCGACCGAGCTGTTCACCCCGATTTTCGTGATGTCCCGGGTTTCGGGCTGGACTGCCCACGTGAAAGAACAGCGGGAAAACAACCGGATCATTCGCCCCAGTGCCGAATACACCGGTCCAGCGGATTCGAAGTGGGTGCCTATCGACGAGCGCCCGTAAGCCCGCCGTGGCACTCCCAGAGCTTCGTAGGGAGTGCCCGTTCCCGCCCACATCTTCGATACCTGACATGAGTTTCTGCCGATGAATACTGAATACCGTAAACCACTCCCCGGCACTGACCTGGATTACTTTGACACCCGCGAGGCGGTCGAAGACATCCAGTCCGGCGCCTATGACAAGCTTCCGTATACTTCGAGGATCCTGGCCGAGCAGCTGGTGCGCCGGTGCGATCCGGAGATGCTGACCGACTCACTGAAGCAGTTGATTGAGCGCAAACGCGATCTGGATTTTCCCTGGTATCCAGCTCGTGTGGTCTGCCACGACATCCTCGGGCAGACGGCGCTGGTTGATCTTGCCGGCCTCAGGGATGCCATCGCCGAGAAGGGCGGGGATCCCGCCAAGGTGAATCCGGTGGTACCGACGCAGCTGATTGTCGACCATTCCCTGGCCGTCGAGCACGCGGGTTTCGAGAAAGACGCGTTCGAGAAAAACCGTGCGATCGAAGACCGTCGCAATGACGATCGTTTCCACTTCATTAACTGGACCAAGACCGCCTTCAAGAACGTCGATGTGATCCCGCCGGGCAATGGCATCATGCACCAGATCAATCTGGAGAAGATGTCTCCGGTCGTACAGGCTCGCGACGGAGTGGCCTTCCCGGATACCTGTGTCGGTACTGATAGCCACACCCCGATGGTCGATGCCCTTGGCGTCATTTCGGTCGGTGTGGGTGGCCTTGAGGCCGAAAGTGTGATGCTGGGCCGTGCGTCCATGATGAGGTTGCCGGATATCGTCGGTGTGGAGTTGACCGGTAAACTGCGCCCGGGCATCACCGGTACCGATATGGTTCTCGCTATCACTGAATTCCTGCGCAAAGAGCGTGTGGTCGGTGCGTATCTGGAGTTCTATGGTGAGGGTGCCGATAGTCTGACGGTGGGTGATCGCGCCACGATTTCCAACATGACCCCGGAATACGGCGCGACCGCCGCCATGTTCTACATTGATGGTCAGACGATCGACTACCTGAAGCTGACAGGGCGTGAGGATGATCAGGTGGCGCTGGTTGAAAAATACGCCAAGCACACGGGGCTGTGGGCTGACAGCCTGAAAAACGCCGAGTATGAGCGTGTCCTGAAGTTTGACCTGTCGAAAGTCGAGCGAACCCTGGCCGGTCCCTCCAATCCCCACGCGCACCTGCCTACTTCCGAACTGGCGGAACGCGGCATTGCCGGTGAATGGGAGCAGGAAGAGGGCAAGATGCCGGATGGCGCTTGCATCATCGCCGCCATCACCAGCTGCACCAACACCAGTAACCCCCGAAATATGGTGGCTGCCGGCCTGATCGCCCGCAACGCCAACAAACTGGGTCTGACTCGCAAACCATGGGTGAAAACCTCTCTGGCGCCGGGCTCCAAAACGGTCAAGATGTACCTGGAAGAAGCCGACCTGCTTCCGGAGCTGGAACAACTCGGTTTTGGCGTTGTGGCTTTTGCCTGCACGACCTGTAACGGCATGAGCGGCGCCCTCGATCCGAAGATCGCCCAGGAAATCATGGATCGTGACTTGTTCTCCACGGCGGTGCTTTCCGGCAACCGCAACTTTGATGGCCGGATTCACCCCTACGCCAAGCAGGCTTTCCTCGCGTCGCCACCGCTGGTGGTTGCCTACGCCATAGCAGGCACCATCCGTTTCGATATCGAAAAAGATGCCCTGGGCTACGACAAAGACGGCAACCCCGTTACTCTGAAGGACATCTGGCCGGACGATGCGGAAATCGATGCCATTGTAAAATCCAGTGTGAAGCCGGAACAGTTCCGCAGCACCTACATTCCGATGTTCGATATCACCCGGGATGCCCAGGCCAACACCAACCCGTTGTACGAGTGGCGTCCGCAGAGCACCTATATCCGCCGTCCGCCGTACTGGGAAGGCGGCATGGTGGGCGAGAAAACCCTCAAGGGCATGCGTCCGCTGGCGGTTCTTCCGGACAACATCACCACCGACCACCTGTCGCCATCCAACGCGATCCTGATGAACAGCGCTGCTGGTGAGTACCTGCACAAGATGGGTGTGCCGGAGGAAGACTTCAATTCCTACGCCACTCACCGCGGTGATCACCTGACGGCCCAGCGTGCCACCTTCGCCAACCCGAAACTGTTCAACGAAATGGTCCGGGACGAAAACGGTAATGTGAAGCAGGGTTCTCTTGCGCGGATCGAGCCGGAAGGTAAGGTTGTCCGCATGTGGGAAGCCATCGAGGCCTACATGGATCGCAAACAGCCGCTGATCATCATCGCCGGTGCCGATTACGGACAAGGCTCGTCCCGTGATTGGGCCGCCAAGGGCGTTGCCCTGGCCGGTGTGGAAGCGATTGTGGCTGAAGGTTTCGAGCGGATCCACCGCACCAACCTGATCGGTATGGGCGTGATGCCTCTGCAGTTCGAAGAAGGCACCACTCGCAAGACCCTCGGCCTCGATGGTACCGAAACCTACGACGTAGAGGGCACCCCCGCGCCTCGCGCGGAACTGACGCTGGTTATCCACCGCAAAAACGGCAGCACCGAGCGAGTGCCCGTGACCTGCCGCCTGGATACCGCCGAAGAAGTGTCGATCTACAAGGCAGGCGGCGTGCTGCAGCGGTTTGCGGAGGATTTCCTGCAATCGGAAGGTGCAGCATGAACCATCAGCCACAAATCAAAATTCCGGCGACGTACATGCGTGGCGGGACCAGCAAGGGCGTGTTTTTCCGGCTGCAGGATTTGCCGGAGGCCGCCCGGGTGCCGGGTGAGGCTCGGGACAAACTGCTGCTGCGCGTCATCGGAAGCCCGGACCCGTATCAGAAGCAGATCGATGGAATGGGTGGGGCAACGTCCAGCACCAGCAAAACGGTGATCCTGGCCGAGCCTACCCAGCCTGATCACGATGTGGATTACCTGTT
This sequence comes from Marinobacter sp. F4206, assembly GCF_019392195.1. Lineage (NCBI taxonomy): Bacteria > Pseudomonadati > Pseudomonadota > Gammaproteobacteria > Pseudomonadales > Marinobacteraceae > Marinobacter > Marinobacter liaoningensis. Next base: position 455,447 of record NZ_JAHXKI010000001.1, on the reverse strand, counting down.
TGGACAGGTGTCGATCGACAAGCCGTTTGTTGACTGGAGTGGGAACTGTGGCAACTTGACCGCCGCTGTAGGCGCCTTCGCCATCAATGGTGGGTTCGTCGAGAAAGAGCGTATTCCTGATGACGGCTTCTGTACGGTTCGTATCTGGCAGGCCAATATCCGGAAAACCATTGTTGCCCATGTACCGATTACCAACGGTGAGGTCCAGGAAACCGGGGATTTTGAGCTCGACGGCGTGACGTTCCCGGCTGCCGAGGTTCAGGTAGAGTTCATGGATCCCGCCGATGGTGACGGAGCCATGTTCCCGACCGGAAATGTCGTCGATGATCTCGACGTTCCGGGAGTCGGTAGGCTGCGGGCGACCATGATCAACGCTGGTATCCCGACGATCTTTGTAAACGCCAAAGACATCGGTTACGCCGGTACCGAGTTGCAGGAGGATATCAACGGCGATCCAAAGGCGCTGGAGATGTTTGAAACAATTCGTGCCCACGGTGCCGTGCGAATGGGCCTGATCGAAAAAATCGAGGAAGCTGCGAATCGGCAGCACACACCCAAAGTAGCGTTTGTTGCCAGTCCGGTGGACTACAGTTCCTCCAGTGGCAAACGGATCGGTTCTGGCGACATCGATGTTCTGGTGAGGGCGTTGTCCATGGGCAAGCTTCACCACGCCATGATGGGCACAGCAGCGGTAGCCATCGCCACGGCGTCAGCGGTTCCGGGAACACTCGTGAATCTGGCGGCCGGCGGAGGAGATCGGACTGATGTCACGTTTGGCCATCCGTCGGGCACCCTTCGTGTGGGTGCCGAAGCCCGTCAGGTGGATGGCGAGTGGACTGCAACCAAAGCTGTAATGAGTCGAAGTGCGCGAATTCTCATGGAAGGATCGGTACGTATTCCCGGGGATGCTTTTTAGAGCAAAGCGCTAGGGTGGCATCCATTCGTGGATGTCACCCGGCCACCTTTCGTTGGCGTTAAACGCTTCGCTGCCTTTTCCACAGCTTCCTTGAGAAGAAGCCAAGCAGACCCAGGGCTACGAGAGCAAGTGATGACGGCTCCGGTACCTCGAGGGCTTTGGAACGAATAATGCCGGAGAGCAGTGAAGTGCTGGTTGACCTCTCCTGGGTCCACAGCTCATGGGCGAGTTCGCCATCGTGCAAGAACCCGCTGATGTCCAGATAATACTGTCTTGACCCCAGGGAATAGTAGGAGGAACTGGACTCGTTCAACGCGAGGGTGACTCTGTCTGCACACCCATATTGATTTACCTTAGAGTCCCTGGACTCGCCATTGGCGCAGGATTCACCGGAAGCTGGCGTATTCACGGTTTCCCAATGATCAAAATTGAAGACGGACTCCAGCATGTGGGAGACACCGTCCAGGTTTACCATCGCAGTAACTTTGAGTTCGGCATTCGTTAAGGGAGAACCACCAGTCGGGTGATTGAAATGCGTGAACTCACCGAGTGAGAACGCTTCTCCCTCATCAGCGTGAAATGCCGGGGCTGCGCTTCCACTGAACGAATAGCCACTCTGGTAGTCGGGATTGGAATTTCCCCATTTGATCGTATCCGTACCCAGACCAGAAATTACGGACGCTCCCGGGGTCATATTTGTCCAGGACCCGGTCACATCCGTTATTTCGATCGGCGAAGCTGCGGCCAAGCCTGTGACCAAAGCCGAGCTGCATAGAATCAATTTCATGGCAGAGTGTTTCATAGCATGTCATCCATAAATAGTGGAACACTGCTTGAGAACAATTCAGTCCTGCTCATAACGACAGACGCAAGCCGAATACCATTTCGAAACTAACTCAAAAAAAACAACCTCCTGTTGTGGGATCCGTTGACTGCCTTGGTCAGCCGGAAGTGAGAGTTGTAAAAAAATGTGACGCCTGTCACATAATTCCTGGGTGCAGATCCAACTCGTAGGAGGTCTTTCGGTCCGGGCAGAGTGAACTAGGCTGATAGTTGAGAACAAAGGCTGGCAAGGAGTGAGTGACCATGACTGAAAACAGCGACCAGAATGAACGCCCCGACTTTGATGACGTCCTCCAGACCATCACCGACTATGTGCTGGGTTTTGAAATTGAGAGTGAGGAAGCCTGGAAAACTGCTCGTTACTGTCTCATGGATACCATCGGGTGCGGACTACTGGCGTTGCGTTTTCCCGAATGCGCAAAACACCTGGGTCCTCTCGTGGAGGGAACCGTTGTCCCTTACGGTTCTCGGGTTCCTGGCACCTCCTTTCGCCTGGATCCCGTCAAGGCCGCATGGGACATCGGTTGTACCATTCGTTGGTTAGACTATAACGATACCTGGTTGGCTGCTGAATGGGGGCATCCTTCCGATAATCTCGGGGGGATCCTCGCGGTAGCGGATCATCTCTCTCAGAAACGTGTGTCGGAGGGCCGGCCCCCACTACCGATGCGCTCAGTGCTTGAGAGTATGATCATGGCTCACGAAATACAGGGAGTATTGGCTCTGGAGAATTCCTTCAACCGGGTGGGTCTGGATCACGTCGTCCTTGTCAAAGTTGCGTCAACGGCAGTTACTGCGAACCTTATGGGAGCAAATCGGGAGCAGTTGCTCTCTGCGCTCTCTCACGCGTGGGTCGATGGCCAGAGCCTGAGGACCTATCGGCATGCACCCAATGCCGGTTCCCGTAAATCCTGGGCAGCGGGCGACGCGACTTCCAGGGCAGTGCGCCTCGCTGACATAGCCATGCGCGGTGAAATGGGAATTCCTGGTGTGCTGACGGCTCCTCAATGGGGGTTCTACGACGTCGCGTTCAGCAAAACAAACAAGGATCAGAAGCTCAAGCCGGAAGGCGAAAAGCGGTTCTCGTTGCCGCGTGAGTTCGGGTCTTATGTGATGGAGAACATACTGTTCAAGGTTTCTTTTCCCGCAGAATTTCATGCCCAGACTGCCGCTGAAGCCGCCGTTACGTTGCATCCCTCGGTTCGTGACAGGGTGGAAGAAATAGATCGGGTGGTGATCACTACTCACGAATCCGCAATTCGGATTATTTCCAAGCAGGGGGCACTGGCCAATCCGGCCGATCGCGATCATTGTCTTCAGTATATGGTTGCTGTGCCATTGATATTCGGCGCTCTGACAGCCGAACATTACGAGGATGGTTTCCACGAGTCGTATCCGATCATCGACCAGGTGCGGGCCAAAATGGAGGTTATTGAAGATCCCCGGTACACAAAGGAATACCTTGAACCGGATAAGCGCTCTATTGCCAATGCTATCCAAGTATTTTTCAAGGATGGCAGCAGCACCGAGAAAGTCGAGGTAGAGTATCCGATTGGCCACCGCCGGCGTCGAGAGGAGAGTATTCCTCTGCTTGAAGAAAAGTTCTGGGCCAATCTTCTCACTCGCTTCCCGCTCCAAAGGAGCAAGCAGATTTTTGACTCCATCACTGACCACACTGAACTCGATGATATGCCAGTGCATTCGTTTCTGGACCGGTTCGTGATTTGACCCGGTTCGAAGAGGCGTTTGTCTACAGAAACGCAATGTCGAATAAATTTACGCCCATGAACGCGTAGTTGGACACCCTTGCAGAGAAGGATAGGAAACAAGCCTTAAAACATGGGGATGTTGTTGCGTGGTATAGCCTGTGCAGGTTTCCTCGTCAGAGCTTTGCGCGAGCATAGTGGGAGGGATTATGACGATTCATGATTTTGGCGGATTTGTGGCTGTATTTGTTCTGATTTTTACGGGTGCCTTCGTCAACGTCTCCGCTTCCCCGTTGGAGAGAAGTAACAATGGTCACTTGCGACCCGTGTTTACCGAGCACAACCAGACGCCAGGCTCTCGGCGCTACGCTGATTGGGCCGCTGAAATCGAGCAGGGTGAAAACTATACGTCGGTTCGGACCGGAGCCATTTTTAGCACCTGGGCAACGCCTGGAAAAGCGGTTGACGAAGCGGACCGAAAAGCAGTGGGCCTGGTCAGAGAACCTGGCTCTTTTGCGTTGTTGGGGTTAGGTCTGCTCACGTTGCTGCTTCTGGGCCGAGTGCGCAGGAGACGCTGACTCCCCACACCTTTTTCTGCCTTCTAATTCGTTACGAATCATTGAAGTTACAAAAAATTACAGTAAACTCTAAGTGTATTGAGTTCCCATTGCAGTGGATGCAGGGAGCAAGCTCGGTTGAACATCAAAAGGAGTTGACGTGGCCCACGTCAGGCTGTTCAGGCATTACATACACCTTCCCTTCGTTATTCTGGGCCTGATAGATCTCCTGGTGTTGGTCTTTAGCTTCCTGCTGGCCGCCTTCTTTCGCTATTTTGGCGACGTCGGGTATTTCCTCGATAACTTGCCGTTTCTGCTGCCTTCGGCTGTGATCTTTGCCTCTGCCAACCTGCTGGTCATGGTCGCCATTGGCGTTCATCAGGCCCGTCTGGAAGAGGGAATGTCGGGAATGATGTTGAGGACCATCCTGGCACTTATTGTCGGCGTGCCCGTGGCTGGCTTTACCTATCTTCTTGCAAGCGATTGGCTGTGGTACCTGGGTTCCAGTGGAGTGCTGACCTCAGCTTCTGTTTTCGGTTTTTTTTTGCTGGGCATCGTCCGCTCCGTTTTTTTTGCCATTGCGGGCAAGGATGCATTCAAACGCAAAGTTCTGGTTCTGGGCTCGGGATTTCGGGCGCACCAGCTTCTCGAAGATCTGAAAACCCCGTTCAATCGCAAGGGCTTCACATTAAGCGGCTTTGTTCCCTTGCCGGGCGAGAACCGGGAGGTCCCCGAGGAGGATCTGATTCACCTCACGACTACTCTGCAGCAATACATTCATGAGCATCCTGTAAGTGAGATCGTTGTGGCTGTAGACGATCGCAGGAAAGGTCTCCCGATGGAGGATTTGCTGGAATGTAAAATGGAGGGTGTAAAAATTGTTGACGGTGCCAGCTTTTACGAACGCGAATCCAGGAAGGTGGCCCTGGAAATGATTTCCCATGGCTGGCTCGTGTTTTCGGACGGGTTCACGGTGTCTTCTGTGTTCGGCATCGGAAAGCGGTCTCTTGATATTCTTGCAGCGACGGTACTGCTGATCGCGGGGCTGCCACTAATGATTCTGACGGCAATCGCCATCAAGATTGAAGATGGATTGAAGTCCCCGGTTTTTTACAGTCAGGAGCGGGTTGGCCTGAATGGAAAGGTCTTCAAGGTACATAAGTTCAGATCAATGGTTACAGATGCAGAAAAAAATGGAGCGGTATGGGCGAGCAAAAACGACGCTCGCGTTACACGAGTTGGAGAATTTATTCGTAAGGTCCGAATTGACGAGCTGCCTCAGATTTTCAATGTGCTGAATGGCACAATGGCGTTTGTCGGACCCCGTCCCGAAAGGCCGGTCTTTGTCCAGCAACTCTCTGAAAAAATACCGTTTTACAGCGAAAGGCATCGGGTGAAACCGGGGGTGACCGGATGGGCTCAGCTTTGTTTCGCCTATGCTGATAACGAGGAAGATACGCGGGAAAAACTTCGCTATGACCTTTATTACATCAAGAATCAAAGTCTGCTGCTTGATTTGTTGATTATAATTCAGACAGTCGAAGTGGTATTGTTCAAAAAAGGATCAAGGTAGTTTCGGGGTTATGCTGTTCCCGAGATATGGAATGAAGCAAGGACTTGTAGAGAGGATTTACAATGTCACGGATGTACTCCCTTCCAGGGCTTGCCCTGTTGTTAGTGGTAACTCTGATTTCAGGCTGTGCCGGTCAATCTGCGTCTTCGAGAGACAAGATCCAACGAGCATTGAGCGTCAATACCGCAACCAGTGTCGACGAATACGTTCTCGGGGCTACAGATGTGGTACAGGTTTCAGTCTGGCGAAACGAAGACCTGAGTATTGAGGTACCGGTTCGTCCTGATGGCAAGATCTCCGTTCCGCTCGTCGGCGATGTGCAGGCAAGTGGGCGCACCCCCCAGGCCCTGGCCGATGAGATCGAGAGCAGCCTGGCACGATATATTCGCCAACCGCAGGTCAGCATTGTCGTTACTTCCATGGGTAGCCATGAGTACACCGATCGCGTGAGGGTGACCGGTGCCGTTGAACAACCGGTTTCTGTGCCTCACCGAGCCGGAATGACCGTGTTGGACGTTGTCCTCGGTGCTGGCGGCACCACCCCCTTTGCTGCTCTGAATAAATCCATGCTGTACCGAAGGGTTGACGGCGAGGTTGTCGCCATTCCTGTCCGCCTGGAAGACATTCTGAATAACGGTGACGTCGAAACGAATTATGCGATTCGGCCGGGAGATATCCTTAGTATTCCGGAGCGCAATTTCTGAGTTCCCGGAATTTAGACGGGCCTGTGTTAATCCAATAGTGAGTTATGCGCCATGGCATTGCCTCTGTCCGAATTACCAGTCGAAATCGTCAAGGAAGTAAGGGCCAGAAAATGGCTGGCACTGTTGCTCTTCATGATTGTGAGCTTTGGTGTTCTTGCCGCGGGCTTTCTTTGGCCTTACAAATACCAATCGGAAACGGTCATTTTTATCGATGACCAAAACATCATTCGTCCGTTGATGGAAGGAAGTGCGGTTGCCACTGAGATCAATGACAGGGCGTCTGCTGCCCAGGAGCTGCTCTGGAGCCGGAGTGTTATAGAGAAAATTGCCAAAGATGAAGAAATTTTTGGCGAGGGTGCAGCGGATGTCGCGCGCCCGAGACTTGAAGGCCGAATCTTTGCGTTGAAACAGAACCTGTCGGTTGTCCCTCGGGGCGACAGCTATTTTGCCATCGCCTATCAGGCACAGTCGCCGATGCGGGCTTTTCAGATCGCGCAACGGATGGGACAGCTCTTCATCGAAGAGACGAATGCACGAAAGCGCTCGGAAAGCCGGAACGCCTATGAGTTCATCAATAATCAGGTTCGAAGCTACGAACGCCAATTGGCACAGGCCGAAGAGCGCCTCCAGGCGTTTCTGTCAGAAAATGTTGATGGTACCGAAGGGGACGCCAACACCCGGTTGGACAATCTAAGGAGTCAGCTCGAGCTTGCTCAGATGGAAAAAGCTGAGCTTGAGGCCCGGGAAAGATCACTGGAACTGGAACTGAGCCGCGTAAATCCGACAATCCGTCAGGGAAGGACCCCGGATGCCTATCAGACTCGAATCAGTTCCCTTGAAGAACGTCTGGATAACCTGCGACTGCAGTACCACGATACCTACCCGGATATAGTGATCCTGCGAGAGCAGCTTCAGGAATTGCGCCGCCAACGAGCCCGGGCACTTGCGCAAGAGGGGGATGAGCCCCAGCCCGTTGGAGAGGAATCCCTCTCCAATCCAGTCTATCAGGATATCCAGACCGAACTCACCTCCACCCGTGCCGATATTCAGACCATGAATTCCCGGATCAATAGCTTCAGGCAGCTAATCTCCGAACAGGCCCAGCGGATGGAACGCATCCAGGAAAACAAGGCTCAGTACATGGAGCTCACGCGCGACATGGAGGTTAACAAGGAAATCTATGATGACCTCCTGAAAAGGCGTGAGCGGGCCCGTGTATCTATGCACCTGGACGTTGAAGGACAGGGGCTCAACTATCGGATCAACGAAAAAGCGCAGTTTCCACTGGCGGCATCGGGCCCCGGATTTCCCCTGTTTGCAGCCGCTGGTCTTTTTTTGGGGTTGGCCGCTCCATTTGGTCTTGTCGCGGGCTTGTTGCAGATCGACCCAAGGGTAAGGGCAAGGGAGCAGCTTGAGGAAACCATTGAATTGCCGGTGCTGGTGCAATTACCGGAAATCAGGACGCCTTTTGAACAACGCCGGGACCGCAGGGTCGCCCTGTTGGTCGGAGTGATAGCAATTATTGCCGTGGTTGTCTATTTGGGTGTAGCGGGAGCCGCGTTGATGGGAGTGATCGGATGAACGACCAAAAGAGCAATACCGGTTCCCTCAAGGATTCGGGAGAAGATCAGTCCGTTGTCGGGGAAGATAAAAGCAGTCATCAGGGAGAGGGTTACTGGTTAAAAAACAGGGATGAACTGAATAAGGAAGCTGTTCCGTATTCGGAGTGGGACGATTCCAGAATGCTGGTTCCGAGTTCCCTTGAGCTTGGCCCCGGCGCCGTAGACCGGTATGTGATCAGTAAGCAGATTGTCCGCATGCAGGAGCCGAGAAGGCTTACGCCGGATGACATGGATGAACGCCGGATTATTTACCCCGAATCGAGCAATCGAACCCTGGTTAACCGATTCAGGGATCTTCGTACAAAATTACTCGAAGCATCGGGTGGTAACAATTTCACGATCGTTGTCAGTTCGACCAACCGGGGGGCAGGAACGTCCTTTGTAGCGCTCAATCTCGCTGCGGCATTCGCGTTTGATCAGTCCAAAACAGCTGTTGTCATTGACTGCAATCTCCGGGAACCGTCTCTTCACTCCACGCTTGATATTATGCCGGAAACCGGCCTGACGGATTTTCTCGATGATCCCGATTACGATATTGCCCGGATCCTTTACCCAACCGGGATTCCTCGGTTACGCCTGATCCCGGCCGGAAGTCGTCGGGAAACACCCAGTGAATTTTTCACTTCCTTCAGGATGAAGCAATTCCTTCAGGCGGTCAGACGTCGATATCCCGACCGTTTTATTGTGCTTGATACCGCGCCAATTACGGACTCGCCCGATGCCCGAATTCTCTCTGAGCTCTGCGATTATGCCATGTTGGTTGTACCGCATGGCCGGGTTACCCCGAATCAGGTGGAGCAAGCCGCCACCGCCTTCAATCCCAAAAAATTCGTCGGGACGGTTATTAATGGTTAGACATGGATTGTCAGTGTTTCGATGCCGGCTAGGCATTCTCATTCTGGGGTTTTGGTGGTTTTCGTCAGGTCCGGCTGTTGCGGCTCCCGCGGTTTTCTCGGTTGGACTGGATTCCCGCTTCACCGACAACGCCGGACAGACGGCATTCAGTGAACAGTCCGACCTGGAATCGAGTGTGTTTGTGGGGGTTCAGCATTCGTCTGATCCTGGTAACTGTAATTCAGACCTGATTGCAAAGGTGGCCTATAGCCGCTGGCTTGATGAGACCTTCACGCCGGAAACGAGTGCTAACGGGGACTTTCAGGGTGATTGTCGTCTTGGAAGTAACCTGGTCTGGGAGGCTTCGGACTATCTTCGAGATGTGACGCAGGACAGCCGGGTAAACAACACACCTAATAACCGAACCCAGAAAAACGTATTTCGAACGGGGCCTGTACTTACATTGAGGATGGGGGCAGTTGATGAACTCCAGCTCTCCGCAGCATACGAGAACACGGAGTTTCGTGAACCTGAGCAGAAAGATGGTGAGCGGTACAGTGGTGCAGTGGCCTGGAATCATTTTTTCAGCCCGTCCTTCACGGCAGGACTCAGTGCCAGCGTTGACCAGTCCGAACTTGATACTGAAGAGGAATTTGATCGCGCAACAATCAGTGCTCCTTTTACGAAGGCCTGGGCGGCCACCAGTGTTAGCGGAGCAGCGGGCTACGGCCAGATCGAATCCTCATTGCAGAACAGCAGTCCCCGGGAATATGAGGCCTTTGTCGGTAACGTGCTCCTGGTTCGCCAGATAAATGTAACGACAGAGTTCGAACTTGAGGCAAGCCGAGAGCTCACTGATCAGACTTCCGATTTCGATGCGCGCTTTGATGACTTTATATTCAATCTGGATCAGACAAGCGCTGTAGAGGTGTCGGCTGTGCGGTTGGGGTTCAATAATGATCTGGGTGGGGCATCCACGTTTGATATTGGAATCTTTGCAAACCGGTCAGACTATCTCGATATCGGGATCGAAGAGGACGGCGCCGGTATCGATGCTGCCTTTCGACGCCCTCTGACCGGTCAGTTGACCTGGACAACGGGCGCGAGGTACGAATTATTCCGTTATAGCGCGGATGATACCGAGGATGATGTTCTTCGAGTGAATACCGGAATCGATTTCCAGCTGAACAGACAGCTGAATTTCGTCAGTAGGGTGGGGTATGAAAAACGCACCAGTGACGTGGTGAGTCGAGAATTCGCTGAAGCCTGGGTTCTGGTTGGCGTTCAGTACCAGTTCCGCTGAAGCCAGGAATTAAAGGAACGCCAGACAGGGAAGAATGCCATGCAGACAGCCATACAGAATGCACTCACTATCGATGTAGAAGACTATTTCCAGGTTGCCGCGTTGGCAGAGGCGGTAAAAAGGGACGATTGGCCTTCCATGGAGTATCGCGTAGAGGCGAACACCGATCGATTGCTTGAACTCTTTGACCGCCACGAAATCAAAGCGACCTTTTTCACTCTTGGTTGGGTTGCTGAGAGGTCGCCGGACCTGGTTCGACGGATTCAGGGTGCCGGACACGAGATTGCAAGTCACGGATACAGTCATCAGCTGATCTATGACCAGACCCCCGAGGTTTTTCGGGAAGAGACTCGCCGATCCAAGAAAATCCTTGAGGACATCATTGGTGAATCGGTTACGGGCTACAGGGCGGCGAGTTATTCGATCACATCCAGATCCCGTTGGGCACTCGACGTTCTATGTGAAGAAGGGTTTACCTGGGATTCCTCTATTTTTCCCGTTCACCACGATCGTTACGGTATGCCAGGTACACCCTTCGAGCCTTATCAGCTTCGGGCCCCAAGCGGAGGTTTACTGACGGAGTTTCCCTTATCGACCTGCCCGGTCGGAAGTTACCGCCTTCCCATCGCGGGTGGGGGATACTTTCGGCTGTTTCCATACTGGCTAAGCCGCTGGGGTCTGGGTCGTATCAATAGGGCGGGAAAACCCTTTATCTTCTACCTGCATCCCTGGGAAATCGATCCTGAGCAACCGCGGTTGAAGGTGAAGGCATTCTCACGCTTTCGGCATTACAACAACCTCGACAAATGCATGGGTCGGCTTGAGAGTTTGCTTGGGGACTTCCGTTTCGGGTCTGTATCGAGCGTACTTTCGGGTGTAACCATTTCGTCCGAGGCCGTTGCCGTCTGAGAGTCGTTGAAGGATAGTTCGATGGGAAGGGAGATTTCCGTTGCTGGCCTGGAAGACGAGAAAAGCCGTCTCGACCAGTTGAAAGACGATAAGGGTCGGTTGAGCCGGTTGGTGGCGGACGCTCGAAAATCCGGGGGCGATGTGGACCGCTGTGTTTCAGAACTCCGGGAAGTATCTCAGGAGATCAAGAGACTCCAGAAACTGATCAAAAAGCAGGTTAACGGTGGTCAGGCGGAAAAAAAATGGGCACCACCAAATCTGGTGCCCCCTCCCGCAATTCTGGACATGTCCCTGGATACAGCTATTACGGTAGTACCGTGTACCGGCGAGATGCGCGCAGTGGCTGAGGAGTATGTATCCCAACATCCCGGTTCATCGATATGGCACAGGCCTCTCATTTCGTCCTTCATCGAAAAAACCTATGGCCACAAGACTCTTTATCTTTGTGCCGTAGCAGTGAGCGGCGAATTGACGGGTATCCTTCCTCTCGTTCAGCTCAACAGCCGTTTATTCGGGAATTTCCTGGTTTCCATGCCGTTCTTCAATTATGGCGGGGTGCTTGCCGACAATGCTGAGATTGCCCATGAACTGATTGCAGCGGCAGACCGATGGCGAGAGGAGCAAGGTGCCAGACATCTGGAACTGCGATTTCTCCAGGATAACAGACTGGAAGTTCCTCAACGGACAGACAAGGTAACCTTCTGGCTTCCTCTGCCTGATCAAAGCAATGTCCTCTGGGACAGCTTTAAACCAAAACTGAGGGCGCAGATCAGGCGTGGGGACAGGGAGTTGAGCGAATTGGTAATTGGGGGCAGTGAACTTCTGGACGAGTTCTATCGGGTGTTTTCGGTCAATATGCGCGACCTCGGAACCCCTGTATACAGTCGCACCTTCTTTCATAATCTTCTTAAGCACCTGGAAGGACACGCCTGGTTAGTGGTGGCGCGCATTGATGGACGGGCTGCCGGCTGCGCGTTTTTGACTGGCTACCGGGGCCGGATGGAGATTCCATGGGCGTCGACGCTCAGGAAACACAGCCACACTTCAATAAACATGATCATGTACTGGAAGATTCTGGAGTTTGCTGTTGAACAGGGGTTCGAGGTTTTTGATTTCGGTCGATGCACAGAGAATGCCGGAACCTATCGATTCAAGCAACAATGGGGCGCCCAACCCATTGGCCTCTATTGGGACTATGTTCTCCCGGCCGGTGAGAAGCTTTCTGCTTTGAATCCCGATAACCCGAAATTTCGCTTTTTGATTGCGGCCTGGCAAAGATTACCCGTTTGGGTCGCCAATCTCTTGGGACCCAAAATTGTCAGGGTTTTGCCATGATGTTGACCGCTACGACGAAGACGATCCTTCACCTGATTGACACGACCGGGCCGGGCGGGGCGGAGACTGTATTCATCAATCTCTTAAGGGAGCTGGGTCAAACCGAATTCCGAAGCGTGGTTGTGCTTCGAGGTGAAGGTTGGGTGGCGGACAAGGTCCGTTCCATTGGTATCACACCTCATTTTATCGATTCGAAGGGCAGCTTTAATCTTGGTTACATCAGGGATCTCAGGCAATTGATGACTGACGAGAAGGTTGGCTTGATTCACGCGCACCTTCTTGGTTCCAACGTTTATGGTGCTTTGCTGGCCCTCATATGCCGAAAGCCGATGATTGCAACTTTCCATGGTGCGGTGGATGTATCTGAAGGCGAGCGGTTTCTGCGGACAAAGTTCTTTCTCATCGGTTTGGGAGCGTCAAAAATAGTTTGCGTTTCGAAACGTCTGGAAGAAGAGCTTGCGACCCGAAGTACTTTACCCCCGAATAAGGTCAAACTGATTTACAACGGCGTTGACCCTGCACCGTTCCTCAATCCGTCCAAAGCCGATTTGAGACAGGAGTTGGGGTTGAGGCCGGAAACTAATCTGGTCGTGTCGGTCGGTAACATTCGTCCGGCCAAGGGCTACGAGTATCTCGTAGAAGCATCGTTGTGCATGGCTGAGTCAGATCCTGACACTCACTTCGTGGTGGTAGGGCATCAAAGAAAGGCTCTGTTCGAAAAACTGACGAGTCAGATATCTACAGCCTCTCCGAAACCAAAGATTCATTGGCTTGGATTCAGGGAAGATGTAGCTGATGTTCTGCGACAGGCGGATATCTTTTTGCTTCCCTCTGTGTCCGAAGGATTCTCGATCTCGACCGTCGAGGCGATGATGGCCGGGGTTCCGGTCATTGCCACCAGGAGCGGAGGGCCGGAGGAAATCATTGCGGATGGTGAAACCGGCTTTCTGATACCCGTGAGGGACTCGGCCGCTATCGTGGCGGCCATTGAAAGGCTCAAAGCACCGGAGATCCATCAGGGAATTGTCGCCAAGGCGCGGAGCACTGCCCGCGAAAAATTCGGTCTGGCGACTATGCTTCAGGAATACCGTGGGCTTTATCAGCAACTCATCGGCTAGGAAAGGATGATCAAGAGTGTTGTTCTGAAGTTTGCCAACTACGTTGGTGAATCGGGTCTATATCGTTCCCTTTGCCCGGGAAGGGTACCGGTGTTTATGCTCCACCGAGTGTCTGATACTGGAGAAGTGCGCCTTCCTGGCGGCATGACTGCGGATGTACTTCGGTCTCATCTGGACTATCTCGCCACGCATGGCTATCAGGTTCTTTCCATGGCCGATCTTCAGGCGATGCTTGAACGAGACAAGCCACTTCCCTCGAAATCTGTCATGTTCACCATCGATGACGGTTTTTTTGATCATCATGATGTGGCTGCCCGGGTATTTGAGGAATTCGGCTTTGTTCTTAATTTCTTCGTGATTACCGGGTTCCTGGACCGCGACCTCTGGCCTTGGGACGACCATGTTGCGTATGCGCTGCACAGGGCAGGGCCGAAAAAGGCTGACATAAGGTTGCCAAGCGGCGTCAACTATCTGGTTGATCTATTGAAAGACGGCATTGGTGACACGGTTTTTGAGCTTCGAAGCAGGTTAAAGAAGGAAAGTCAGAGCCATCTGTACAACTGGTTAAAAGTAGAGCTTTATCCGAGCCTGGACGTTGAGTTTCCGGCTGAGATCCCGCCGGAATTCAAACCGATGTCCTGGAGCAATGCGAGGGCACTTCGTGACTCGGGGCATGGTGTGTTTCCCCATACCTGTTCCCATCGAATCCTTTCAGCCTTGACGATTGAAGAAAAACGATCGGAGATTGAAGGGTCGATAAAGAGAATAGAGGCCGAACTGAATTATGTGCCGGAGGTCTTTGCCTATCCGACAGGACGACTTACCGATTATGACAGGCTCGATATTGAGCAGCTTGATAAATCCGGAATCCAGATGGCGTTCACTACTGTGCCGGAGTATGTCCAGGCCGGGCAAAATTGGTATGAACTCCCAAGATTTTCATTGCCCTGCAGTTCGGATGATTTTCGTCAGATTGTAAATGGGTTTGAAGCATTCAAGATGAAGCTGAGGGAATTAGCTAAATTTCCGCATTAGTTTTTTATGGGTTCTACGGACGATGTTCTTGATGGATTCCCAGGAATATTTACAGGCAGGAACGGGATCTTTCCAGTAGAATAGCGCCCCAACTCGGCGACGAAAGAGTAATCTGAAGTAAAGCAAAAGAATTGAGAATACGTTTTCCTTGTCTTCCAATCTCGCAACAAAGTCACCAAAAAAATTCCAGTACACCAGGTTATTCCTCTGAGGAGGAAAAGGAATTGTTTCTCCATAGGCAACCTGAGTACAGGCAAGAATGTTATTGATGCCGCAGCGAGTATCAAACCAGTTACACATGCCGAGGCGAGGATTGGTCTCGATATAAAGATACCGACCGGAAACGGGGTCTTTTTTGAACTCGATCATCGCCGGACCACAATAATTCAGAGCTTTTCCAATCTTCTCGCATTCCTCACGAAGCTCGATGTTCTCTCGGCTAATTGCCAATGAGGTGACGCCGTAATGGGACGGCATTGTCCCAAGGCGTTGGAATACGAAGCAGGCGCTCATTTCTCTTCGCAGATTAAAGGTGACATTACACACCCATAGGTTATCGTCTTTGCCCTGAATGACTTCTTGGCCGATAAATCTTTCTATTTGGTCTTTAAAGCGGAGTCGGAATTCGTCCAGTTCGGCTTGAGTGTTAAGAATGACATTCTTGGCGCCCAGAATCTGATAATCCCGAAACGTGCGCGGTTTGATTATCAGAGGAAATGATTGTGGCTCGTCATCCGAGAGCTGGTAATAGGTTTTTGGCAGGGTAATGCCGCCATCTTCCATGGCTCTGCATTCGAGTTTTTTATCGTTGAGGATGCGAGTTGTTTCTGCCAACGGGACAATCAGGTGGTGCTTGGAATAACCTTCACTCTTGAGCGCTCCCAGCAATTCGGCGGAACTGTCCGAGCAGGCGAGCAACACTCCTGGGCCGCACTCCTTGATGAATAACTCGTCAAGTATTGGTTTGATATCAGCTATCGTTGGGGCCGAGGGCAACAGAAAACTATTTTCGCTGAAGCGACTGAACGTACTGAGGTCTGAATGCTTCGTGATCAGGGTGTAGGTTTTTAGGCCAGCGTGGGCAGCGGACCGGACAGCGCCAAGGCCGTTGAGGCCATTTGCGAGAATAATGACGTAGGGTGCCCGTATAGAAAGTGTCATCCCTTCAATGCACGCAAGTACTGTTTGAGTTCAAACCAGAAAGGGTTGAGATCGTTCCATCTATTGACTTCATGCCGGGTTCGCAGCCCGGGCTGAAAGAAACGCACAATCTCGGCCAGCTTTTCCCTCAGAGAGTATCTGGTGCTGGGTGACTTCAAGATGATTAAGAGCCGATCGAGATCTCCAAGGATCCAGCGCACTCGTCTCTGCTGCCACTTTATTTCCGGCATCTGCTGTTCCGTGCATACCAGATACAACCACCAGGGAAAGTCGATCCCGGAGTCGATGGCCAATTGAAGGGAACCCCAAAAGCGCGGGTTTACCTCCATTAAATAGCCAGTCCCTTCGTCCGCCACCCGAAACTCAACCATAGCCACACCGTGCCATCCGACGCTTCCGAGAAGCTGTTCAGATGAGACCTTCAACGCGTCATCTATGGGGGCGGACTCGCTCAAGACACTCACGCCACCCCCTGGAGGTTTTTCACGGAGCCTGCGGTGAGAGAAGTAGCACACCGCTTCACCATGATCGAAAAGTGCGAACACGCCCTGGCCAGTCCCCACAATGAAAGACTGGATCGTGAACGGATATGAGAAGAAGCTGTGGGACTTTAGAAGAGAACGCGCTTCTTCCGCGGATTCAGCGATCAGAACCCGTGTTGAGATAATTCGGTCGCCCTCCAGAATCTTCGATTTGAAGGGCTTTAACACGACCGGAAAGCGGTCTATGGCCTTTAACGCCCTTAACCCTTCTTCGGCATCTTTACAAAACAGGGTTTCAGGAATGGGAATACCCTTGCTGGCCGCAAACTTAAACAATTCGTTCTTGTTGGCCAGCTGTTCAACCGCCCCGTTGGTTGGAAAGGGAAGGGTTACATGGCCTGGTAGCTCGTTGCGGTATTGCAGGACGGCGTAGGTGGTGGCTTCGGTAATGGGGAGCAGAAAAGAGATGTTGAATTCGTCGATCAGGTTCAACACCGCCTCAAAGAAAAGACGCGGTGAATCATACGGATCGGGATACGTCACCATTTTGCTGCAATAGCGGGAGAACCCCGCCATGGAGGTCGAAGCGCTTTCCCCGACGGCCACCCACAGATCCCTGGAACCGAGAGACCTCACCGCCGCCAGAGATGCCCGCTGGTTCCCATCAAGCACCAGGATTCTGGATTTCATGGATAGCAACGTCCTTTGTTGTGCCAACCTCAAAATGCGGGTCTATATTATCGGTGATAATGGTCCTAATTACTATCGTGAAAGTCCTCGCAGCCCCCAGCTCAGGATCTCATGATCTGGTTGAGTGTCTCTATGACTGCCAAGTTCAAGATGTTTTCCGCTGATTACTCAAGTTGTGGCATGATACCCATAGCCAAAGGATTTAAGAGGCTTTCACGCGGAAATAAGGAGGTTGTCTGGTGAACCGGTTGGTCTACGAGCGGTTTGGATCACGAAATGGGCTCGTTCGATTTCTTGGGTACTGGTTTCTTTCACAGCTCGGCGCATATCGCCGTTTCCCCCCTTCTATACCTGAGGCCAATCAGCGCGTCGTTTTTGTCTGTAGCGGAAATATCTGCCGGAGCCCTTTAGCTGAGGTGTATGCGCGTAGCCTTGGCCGTGAGGCGAAGTCCTGTGGTCTTGATTGCACTGATGGTCACCCGGCTGATCCCAGGGCGAGAGCATTTGCGCACAAGCGCGGCTTGAACCTTGACGATCACCAGACAGTGAATGTCCGAAATTTCGAGTTTCAGGATACTGACCTGATAGTATTAATGGAGCCCACCCACATCACCTCGTTTCAGAATAAAGTGGGCAAGGACTATCCACTTGCGTTGGCAGGAAGCTATTGCAAACGGCCCACCCCATATATTCATGATCCGTTTAATTGCAGTTCAGAATTTTTTGCCAATTGTGAATCCAAGATCATGGAAGCCGTGAGGAAAATCTGTGATTAAGAAACGCAGGGAAGTCAGTATTGAGGAGTTCTATAAACTCCATATCGGAGCGATGTGGCGTTACTTCACGAGGGAGACATTCGCATTCTGGATGATCTGTACGTACTTTTTTCTTGAGTACGTTAGGCCACAATCCATTTATCCTGCTCTGAATTTTCTGCCTTGGAGTCAGCTTGCGTTGCTTGGAGCGTTGGTTGGGTGCTTTCAGGACAAAAGTGTAAAATGGGTATCATCCGCACTAAATATCTGGCTAATATTTTTCCTCATACTGATACTACTTTCAAGCACTTTCGCCTACTGGCCGTCTATTGCTTTTGAAAGACTAGAGTATTTTTATACGTGGTTCATTATCTATTTTTTAATAATTAATATTGTTAACACTGAAAAGCGTTTTTTTATTTTTCTGTGCATTTTCTTTTTGGCATCGTTCAAGTTATCTCTTTCCTTGTCCATAACCTGGGCCAAGCGCGGCTTTGCCTTTACTGATTGGGGCCTGAGTGGGCCACCGGGGTTCTTTCAGAATTCTGGTGAACTCGCTATACAAATGCTGGTTTTCTGGCCCCTGGCCTGGGCCTTCGGCCTCTACCTCAAGCCGCATGTTAGTAAAGTGATGTACCTGATTCTTCTGCTGATGCCCATTACTGCAATGATGGTGGTACTCGGTGCCAGCTCCAGAGGGGCTCAGCTGGCGTTGCTAGTCCAGTTGGTGGTCCTCAATTCCAGGTCCCTGTTCAGGCCCAAGGTCCTGATATCGTGTGCCGTAGTGCTCTCGCTTTTATGGGCGGTTTTGCCGCAGGAACAGAAAGACCGGTTCCAGGTTGCCGGTGACGACAGAACGTCTATCCAAAGGCTTCTATATTGGGAAAACGGCGTTGACATGATGAATAAACATCCGGGACTTGGCGTGGGTTATTTTAATTATGTGCCTTACTACGAGCGAGCATACTACGACGATATGCTCTATGAGTTTGCTGAGCTACCTCATAATATCTTTGTTCAGGTCGGCGCTGACTTGGGGTACCCAGCGTTGGCGATCTATTTGATTATGATTTTTTATGCGGTGTTTAAGACCAGAAACGTCGGGAAGGTTCTGGAGGAAAAAGCTGAGAGCAGTTTCTTTACATCGATATTCGCTTATCTGAATTTATCTATTATTGGCTTTGTCGTGGCCGGTCAGTTTGTCTCTGTGGTTTATTATCCCTTTCTGTGGATTCATTTTGCTCTGTTTGTTTGTGCCCAGAATATTGTATCTTCGGAAGTTGTGGTCACGAGTCGACGAAAGAAAAGGATGCAGCTCTCTGATTCAGAAACCGAGGGGAAAGAACTTAGAAGAATATAGCCTGACCAGTGCGCCAGACAAACACCCCATAGCGATTCCAGGATTGCCCGGTCAAGCCGAGCCCAAATCTATAGTCGCTGAATTTGAGAGAGTATCAGCGCCTTCTGACTCGTTTCCCGCTCCAGAATCTCCCTTTTCAGGTCGGTGGCGTCCTGCCGCATGGTATCTATCCGGTCTTTCATTTCCTGCAATGTGTTGGTGATATGTAGGGCAGAATTCTGGCTGAAGAGGGCGCCCTTGGAAAAGTATCGCCTCTGGACCGGTGTATCCGAGAGAATGATGGGTTTCTCCGCTGAGATGCTTTCGTATGCACCGCAAACCATGCAATCTGACCTTTTAGTCATATCGATGCAGAAGTCGGCTGAGAATAGGTGATCATGGAAGGATCTTTCATCGACAAACCCCAAAAGGTTAACGTTTTCTGGGATTGCGTCGGGAAGCAAGTGACCGATTTTTTTATAATTCCCTGAGAAAAAGAACTCGATGTCATCTGGAAACGCAGAAGCCGCTTCCAAAATCTCTCGGTAGGGTTCGTCATCGCTCCAAGAGGTTATGCACAGCGCCTTCAGTTTGCGCTGAGGGTCCAGGACCGCTGTATCTTTGCTCATTTCCAGAGACGGAAGTGGGTCCGGCAAAACGATAGGGTTACCGCCGCAAGAGTTGACGTGGTCCGCCAATTCCGAATTGGTGACGATTACGGCGTCAGCTTTTCTGATAATAAACTGATTGATCGTTGGCAAAATTCGCCCGGAATTTTCCGGGCCATGAATACCGGCATTGTGGGCGTCAATTATTACCTTAAATTTTGCCAGTGGCTTAAGAGAAATTGCCAGAATCGCAAGGACAATTGAGGGATTCTGCGCAAAAAAATATCGTGGCTTCTTTTTGCCTATGATAGAGAGAGTTCTCAGTGTGCTCTTGCAATACCTGAGAGCGCGATTAGAGTTGTCTTCGATAATCTCGTAAAGCGGAACATTGAAGTATTCGCTAGCTGAACGATTTCTGGTTTGCCGCTCCCATGTTATCCAAACGGCATCCTCCCTGATCATGGAGATCATAAAATTCCCTTTAAATATGTTCGTTATTCCACATTGAGCTGGGGAGCCTCCGGTCTACTATCACCAGCCCCGCCACCGCTACCTGCAGCGCCTACCATAGGATTGCCGTATTGATCTCGGTTTGAGGGAGTGTCTGAGGTTACGACGATATTATCGACATACATATGCTGTGTCTTTGGAGCACCCCCGTTCCAATATGTAAAGAGATGCGAACGGGGTGAGTAGTTTGTCGCCTCATTCAACGTTCGTGAACCCGTAATTTCTCTCAGCAGGCGTCCATTCTTCCAGACTCGAACCATGGCTGTCCCTCCCTGATCTACCGGGACATTGTCAAACTTGATGTACATCTCATAGTGTTCCCACTTTCCCCTTTGCACTTCGTCTGATGGGTCTCCGAATTCAAACCATTCTTGCTGTCCCTCGTAAATAAATTTGTGGGGGACAGCTGAAGCTTCAGGGTTCATATACCAATCGTTGAAGCCTGAATTTGCTCCGGAACTTTTCAATGCAAGAACTCTGAGGAATTTAAGATGCCCACCCTGGCCTGTTGAGTCGTAGTTAAATCCCGGTGGGAAATAGGTATTCACGCTAAACCATATTTCATCACCTTTACGAAGATCCTCTGGATGATTGACTATCCCGCCCCATTCTCCGAACGCCGTTGCCCCACCGGTGACAGTTAACTTCGCAGCTTTGTTTCCACTTAGGACCTGCTCGTCCGTGATGTAACAACCCCCACAAGCGTCGTCGAAGTCCTGTCCGCTACTGCTTTGGGCTTTTGCCCCGACTGTCCCTTCCTCAAACGTCAAATTTCTTGTCCAAGCATGGGCTTGCAGAGAAGTCGTCGTGAGTAAAGATAGAACAGCTGCTTGAACCAAAACAGTGGGGGTTTTCATTTTAATATCTCCATTCTTACTAAATTGGGGACGCGTTCGATACCCGGATAAGATTGGCGATCTAGTATCGTAAGAAGTATAGCCGATCATGTGGCGGGAGTAGCAAAAAAAATCTACAGGTCAAGGAGTTTTTTAGAAAGAAGATCTCAACAAGCGGTCGTTTATTCCATTTCCTTCTGGCCCAAAAAACGATGGTTCTCTGAGGCCATTCCGAAGGATCTCTCGCCGGCTGCATTATCGCCTCAGTAGCCGACCGCACTCATGTTATTTACGAATTGGTTGCAGTCGAGATATCACTGCTTGTCTCCGCTGGCGAATATACTGTCCCGGTCTGCATATAAAATTACGGGGACTTTCCCTTGGCGTCGCCAAATTGCCATCCCAACAGCTCCAATCATCATGAAGCGATCCTGTCGGTGATGCATGAATAGTCAATGGTCAGCTTTCGGAACGGGTCGAGGACCAGGCAAAGAAAGAGCTTTCCCTCTTGCGCGGCCTTCCTTGAATACCATGCATGATCATCATTTTCCCAACACGGTTCAGACCTGTTGAACTTCCCTCGGCAATCAGATCCTCCTGTATGCGGGGTGAGTCAATAATGGCTCTGCTATCATCATGAATCTCTCTGATGCGTGACAACAGATGCTGATTGGCCTTTGTCCTGTCGGACTATGGGTGAAATACCCAAGCGTAATATCTGCTGCCCTCTACGTTCAGACATTGGGAGATAAGACCTATTGGGAAATGGTTGCGGCAAGGTTGAATTTCCTGATACCTCCGGATGACTCCTTTGCGAAGAGCAATCCTGCTTCCCGCAAATAAACACGCTCATTCTACACACGGGCAATTTTTGGTTAAGGCGGGCTATCCTTTCATCTCTGGACGACCTGACCACAACTTGCACTAGCTTGCCGAATTAAACGAGGTTGCCTGGGGTTTAAACACTGAGCTGTATTTTCTGCGACTGGACATGAGTACTCTTCTGGCGAAGTCTGCCTTGCAGTTTTTGGCTTACGCGGCATGTCTTGCGAGCGCAGAGTTTCGCTATTTCTTTGACGTATTGCTTCTGTTGTTATCCAAAATGTCGGGTTTATCACTACACGAAGCTGATGATGTATATTGCTCCGGTTGGGGAGAATCTTCAGATTTTCTATTTGACTTATTTGGAAAAAAATAGCTTTTCAGTGCTGAGGTTAAAGATTCTGATTTAATTCGAGTCGCAAGTTTTTGGCTTGGCTTTTCAAATGCTAGGTGAAAAATATGAGCTATAGCGATGCTTGTTGCTATTCCTGTTAACAATAAAACCCCTGAATGCCACGGCAATAAATTATCACCGATTATTTTTTTGCCAAAAGATATAGTTTTCCAGCCTATATCTGGGTGAACTAAATATAGAGTATATGAAATTGTACCAAAGTAGGTTAGGGTTCTCCCTGTAAAAAAATGGTTTAACCCCCTAAGTTTCCATATGGCAAATAACCCGGAGGAGCAAAGTACTCCAGCAATAGAATATGCCTTAAAATCTGAAAATACTTGAACGGCAATTTCAAAAAAAATCCAACTAAAAAAAATAAATTTAGTATACCTTACTTCCCTAATTGCTAAGCATACCAATATTCCCATCAAGAAATAGTGCCAATTGGATATAAATAAGCCATTTATATTAATTTCGGCAAGGCCGAGATCCAAAAAAACAGAGAAAATCCCGAGTGGTATGGCAATACAAAGACTGATCAAAAGGTGATTTTCATAAGATATTCTACAGGATAGCCAAAGCGAAAAAATATAAAATAAATAAAATTGCACCTCTAAGCAGAGTGTCCAATACACGACAGATATTACCGGGTCGACATTTAATATATCCTGTAAATAAAACATATGAATAAGAATGTCTGTTGCGGGAGGTATTTCTTCGCTAGTATTGAGAATTTTATTCTTCATGAGTAGCAATGAAATAGCAAAAAAAATGCTAGCCCAATATGTCAAATCTAGCCGAATGCTTCTCCTTACAATAAAGCTTTTAGCATATTTCGTTGTTACGTTGGTCGATTTCGTGCTATATGAAATCACAAAGCCACTGATAACAAAAAATATTGGAACGCCTAGGTAACCATAGGAAAAGGTTATGTTAATTAAGCCAGGAAGTAGTGTCTCTAGCTCTGGGTTCAGGTTTCCTGAAAGGTGGTAAATTACGACGCCCAGAGCCGCTATTCCTCTCAGCCCGTGAATAGTGCCAAACCGGTTTTTTTGTTCGATCATAAGGCGCCTTCGATGCAAAATTATTGCACTACTGAGTAAGAGAAATGGGAAATTCAATCCTATTTATGGCTATAATAGTTTAATTTCTTAGGTAAGCATCATAATCTTAGTAAATCTGGAAATAATTATTCAGGTTCTGCTCAGTGAACTGACGTATTGTCTTCACTTATTGATGAGTATAGACAAAAGTCTATTTTTAGAGTACTCAATTTCAACCCTCTCAAAGAGGCATAGTACTACAAGCACGGAAAATACTATCGTAATTAGTGCCTTAGCCGAGAGCGTTGAAAGTGAGAGGTCGAGTGGTATCAATGAATAGTTCAAAAAAGATGCAGTCAAAAACGCTACAGTAGCTTTTAGAAAGGATATCTGGTTAATTTTTAGTGGGTAGATCTTATTTGCTATGTGAAGCGCGTAACTATACTGAAAAATTGAGCCTCCAGCCAAGGCGATTGACGCACCGACAAAACCGAATTGGGGTATCAGAACTAAATAAAAAATCGTAATAATTACAGCAGTTAAAATATTGTTTTTTGTGAGCTCTAGAGTCCGGTTTTTATACATGAAGCTGAAATTGTTGAAAATAGTCAAGCTCTGGAAAACGCCTGAAAGAACAAGAAATGGTACTGCGTCGACAGCAGGGTGAAAGGGCGGAGCAGACATAATCTGAATTATTATTGTTGAAAACGTATTCACAGCAATCCCCGAAATCAACAATAATGCAGTGATCAGTCGAAAGGCCAGCGAATAGGCAGGATAAGGGTTGGTCGTCTGCGCAATAGCAAATCGTTCGGTTTGCCAGTATTGTGAAAATGGACTCCAGATCAGTACGCCAACAATTGCACCGAATTTTGCCGCAAGCTCGAAAAGTCCCACATCGTCAAGAGAGGAAAAGACCCGAATGAAATATCGATTGGAAGATCCGATATATAAACCGATAAGACCAGAGATCCACAAAGGCCAACTGAACCTTAGAATCTTCATGGCGACGGATTTCGTCAGATAAAATCCGGTATGATAAATCGTATAGCTTGTTAGTATGAGCGATATAATAACCGATGAGATCAGGCTACTAAGGGCTAACCCCATGAGCCCCCAGTCCAGTATAACGATGGTGAGAATGTTCAGACTCAACTGGAGGGCAAGCTTAGCCATGCTGAAATTGAAGAAGGTCCAGGGCTTTTTGATAATTCGTAAATAGGTGAGGCTGTACTGTTCCAGTGCGTGGGTAAGTATCAAGGCGGAAAATATCACTATATAAATGCTGTACTTTTCGTCACCAAAAACGAGTTCGGACAATGGCGTTGAAAAGCTGGCCATCAAAAAACAAGCAATACCACTGAAACAGGAAGTTATTAGCAAGGCCGTTGTGACTACCGAATTTTTACGTTGTTTACTATCCTCTTCGTGATAAAATTTCGGTACGGCCTGGAACATATGGCCACCCAAAATAATTTCAAACAGGCTTACAAGAAATACCAGAAGGCCGATTACGCCATAGTCGGCAGGCGTCAGATAACTGGTATAGATTGGAAGCATTAAGAATCCAACAAGCTGTCGTGAAATGTTGCCGACAGCGTAGATTGTTGAATGTTTTACCATTTGTTGTGCCTGACTCACAGCACAAACTCCTTCTGGTGCTCCAGTTCCCGGAAAACACTTATGATTCCGTTGGCCTGGGCTATTCTCGAGTAATGTTTAACCACGCGCTCGCGGCCCTGTTTTCCCATGAATTCCAAAAGGTCGGTTTGATGTAGAAGGCTATTCAGTTGTTTGGCGGCTGCAACATGATCATTGACTGGGAATTTCATCCCGGTGTCTTTGGCTATGGCTTCATTGAGGCCCGGAAGATCTGAAACCAGGAGAGGCAGTTCAGTGGCGGCCATTTCGAGAGACGACATTGGGAAAGAATCCCACTCCACTGAGGCTATCATGCCGATCGAGCAGCTCTTGAGCAGGTCCGGTACATCACTGCGATATCCCCCGAACGTGATGTGTTGATTAACCTCGGGGTCCTGGAGATACTCCTGGAAGTTCTCCCGCTCTCCGGGGCGGTTACCGAGGATAAGGAATTGAACGTCTTTTTGGTGGAGCTCTTGAGTCAGGACCTTGGCGGCCTGGAGAATTACGTGTACCCCCTTACGCCTTTCCATGTGTCCTGAGAATACGACTATTCTTCGGTTCTTCGGAATATCAAAACACTGATGAGCATATGAACGTTTGCAGGGGTCCGGTGCGTACTTGAGTGTATCTATTCCGGTTTTAACAATTGAGGTTTTCGAAAGCGGGATTCCTCGCCCATTCACAGCCGTATCGCGCATTCCGGAGGACTGAAAAATATAGTGGTCAGGTCCATACCGTTTGGTTGAAACCTCAAGTTTCTTCAAAAGGAGTTTCAGGCCACTATTTATGGAGCTCATGGGCGCGCCCCAATACGACACGAAAGTTTTCACTCCTCCTCGCCTGAGGGCCTGGTACATCGGTCGTGAGACAGGCTGATCGAACCCAAGCAACCGTTCTATCCTATTTTTTTTTACATAGAGCTCAATGCTCTCCAGGCGAGCAGGGTCAGACCACTGCGTATCCAGGTGAAGAACATTGGTGAGTTCAGCGGGAAGTGAAGGCGTCATCCCTCCGGCCAGATTCGAGTACGCGTAGTGAATGTTACTAATGTCGCCGGCCAATTCCCTCGCTACATCAAGGAACGTATGCTCATGACTAGATGCGGCGTATCCGGGATTTGATTCGCAGTGAAAAAGCACCATCATTCCTTTCACGACCCTTTTGCCTCCGTTGCCTTACCAATAGCATCGACGTGAGCTTCTTGTGTTATGTCTGCAAGTAGATTGTAGGGCCGTTCGCTGATGCTTTTATCTTCCTGCTGGATCTTGCGTGCAGCAGCTTCAAATTGCTCTCGGGCGTCGAGGGCTTCTGAAACCAGTGTGCTCAGGTTTTTTTCAACCTCCTGTATAGACGTGACCAGAGGTTTGAGTCCGAGCGCCTCGAAGGATCCTGTAAGTTTTGCCTGGGTGTACTCATCGACGTAAATGCCAACCGCTGGTATACCTATCGACAGTGCAAATACCAGTTGGTGGTAACGCATGGACACCACAAGCTTGCTGTCTGAAGTGAGTGCCTTGAGCTCTGATGCCAGGGGGATAGGATCCACAAGATGGAAACCGTCTTCCGCCCACAGATGCTTTATCTTCTGCGCGAGTTCAATGTCACCCCTGACGCCCATAGGGGCGTGATGAGGAATAAATACCGTGTTGAGGTGCTGGGCACGAACGGTTCGCTCTATGCTGGATGCTACGCGGAGCACATCGGCGTCGTCCATGCCTCCAAATTTCCGCATCGAGACACAGGCGAAGGTCCCGCTATTTGCGCAGATTGATCGGCTGTAATCGCTATGCTTTTGCTCAAGATAACAGGCATCATCCAGCGCGAAATGAACGGGCGCGCTCACTTGGGTGTGGGAAAAATTGACGTCTCTCACGCCAATCCATTTTGCTTTGGCCAGGGTCCGGTCGACACGAGCCCTATGTGCTTCTTCGTAAGGACCTATTGTCTGACTGACAAGAACGACGTCTTTTTTAAAGAAATTAGCTACTTTTAGAAGCCGTAAACGCGATTCCAGTACGCCAGGCCAGACACTCGTCATGTTGCCTCCGCCGCATACCACTACCTTGTCGCAGCGCATTACCTGAAAGACGTTCATCGCAATTGATTTGAAGTAGGACAATGGCTTGGTCCAGAGCATGCGCCTAAAGTTATCGTCTGTTATGTGGTAGAACGCAAAGGCGCGGACTCCGTATGTTGCTGGAACCCGCTCCGGCGCTGCGCAACCCAATATCAGATTCTCCTTTCCTACCAATTTGCCGAGACGTTCTATGGCAACTTCGGCCATTGCTTCGTCCCCGACATGGTAGTCCGGTCCCAATCCTGTGATGTCCGACAACATGAGAATTTTTGGCATCTTCCTAATACTCTTCAATTCACAAACAAGTTAACGTTCCATGTCGCACTTGGGGCCACCGACATGACCAACCCGGGTACCAATATCCGGGCCATTTCGACTTTGCTCAGTCTTATCTATCTATTGTAGAGCTCCATGTATTTCTCTGTACTCGAAAACTTTCCAAAAATTCGGTTTGCATGCGCCAACCCCTTCTGAGCTTTCTGGCGTCGCTCCTTGCCAGACTTGAGCGCCATGGCAGTGACTGCCGCATATGCCTCCGGAGATTGCTCGTCCACCAGCCAGCCGCACGCCCCCCGATCGAGCACTTCCGGAATGCCTCCCACCCGATGGCCAATCACGGGAATTTCGAGCGAGAGGGCTTCGAGGAGCGTAAGGGGCAGGCCTTCGTGGTCGGACGTCATGAGCAGCGCATCAAGGGCTCTGAGTTCTCTAAAGGCCGGGTTCACAAATCCCCTGAACTCTATCTTCTCCGCAATCCCCAGGGTTCTTGCCAGTTCCTGTAGGTCGCTTTCCAGTGGGCCGGTTCCGATGACAACGCCAGTGCAATTTGTGCCTCTCTGGTTAAGAATCGCGATCATCCTGATGAATATGTCCACTCTCTTCACCGGAACCAGTCGGCCTATTATCCCTAGTCGGGGCGGTTCCGCGTCGTTCCTGATGAACTTTGGCCACTGGTTCCTGATGGATTCAACATCAACAAAGTTGTAGATCTTGTGGACCTTGCCCGGAAAGATGGGCGTCAGGGTATCTTCGAGTTGGGTCGATACAGCGACAACTGCCTGCTGTCTGAGGCGCCCAAGAACCAGATCGAGTTTCTGGACCAGCCATTTGTGCGGAGACTTGAGGGTGAATGCTGATTCCGGGTTGCCGTGGACAGTGCGGACGGAGTAGGGAACACGAGCCAGGTCTTTACCCACAATCCCAAGGATGTTTTCCTTGAACCCATGGGTATGCAGTATTTTCGTTTGGTGTTGCCGGCAATGATTCCTGATGACCCGAACCATCTGGAGCGCGTTCAGACGGGTTTCATCCGCCAGATCGACCGGTATTCCAAGTTCCCGTAGTTTCTGGCTGAGAATGCCTTCGTTAAACACGATGGCAGTACAAGCTACATTGGCGGTTTCCTGTAGGGCCTTACACAAGCTGTAGACCTGAACTTCTGCACCAGCCCAAAGGTCACCGGATACCACATGGGTAACGACCCCCGGAATGTCCCTTTGGTTCATATAATGCCCCTGCCAATGGTGGCCAGTAGTCTTGGGGAACTGCCACTGTTGCCGTCATGCAAATTGAATCGGTGCAGATCGAAGGAATCCCGGCTGCCGGGATTCCAGCCTGTCTTGGTGGTGCAGGCCGCCTCATAGTGATCCTTAACCAGCCTTTCGCCGTCGCCAGTGATATCGCCGTTGGGGTAGCAGAAGATTGGCACTATCCCGCGCTCCAACCCTTTCAGGTCATCAAGGCATCCAAGTATTTCCCGTCGGAGTGTCGAAGGGCTATCGACCCGGTTGAGACGGAAATGGTGTTGGGTGTGGGCTCCATAGCGAACCAGATCGTTCGAGGCCATTTCCGTCAGTTCCGGACGATTCAGTATGGTTCGATTGTTCTGGCCGGAACCTGAGGATGCTTGCGTCTTCCGGGCATTATTGAGGTGGGCAAGAATGGTGTGGTCATCAAGTTCTTTTAGCTTGTTTATAACCTGATCGGCCTGGTCCAGCGTCAACGGATGACGATTTGGCGCAGCGTCTGGTAGGAAGGGAACGAGCCAGTGGTATTCCGTCTCAGCCTCGGCAATCGGTTTTTCGGTCAGCAGCTTAAGGATCTGTTCGGGCCAGAAGACGTGATTTGTATCCAACAGCTGTGTCACCAGAAACACAGTGGCTGGCACATTCTCGGTCTCCAAAATCGGGTAGGCGTACTGGAAATTGTCTCTCCAGCCATCATCGAATGTCAGTGCCACGGCCAGTTTCGGCAATGCTTCGTTACGCTGGCGCCGGCTCAGCCAGTCATCCAGATGTATCGGGACTGCTCCGAGGGATTTCATGAGCTGGATATGGCGCTGCAAAGTTTCTGGCGCCGTTACCATTCCCGGTTGCTCAAACTGACGGTCTGGATGATGGTTGGGTAGAATCCGATGGTAGGTCAGGATAAGGAGCGTCGGTTGAGACGCCAGTTTCAGTCTTATCCAGCCAAACACCGCTAGTGCCGCAATGAATACGTATTTCAAAGCAGATCGTAAATAGGCCAATACCGTGCCTCCTTGACAGCCACCAGTGGTGTTGGCTGAATCGTCCCTGTATAGTCTGTAACCATGATTCTGCCAGTCGAAGGCGGAGTTGTCATTAATGCCGGTTCACAGGGATTGAGAGCTATGCTGGTTTTTTTGTTCTGGTTGGCCGTCTTTGGCGTTGCGTTCAGCTATTTTATCTACCCCCTCCTGTTAATTCTTGTTCCGAAGAGAGAGAAAACTGCGCAGACGCTGCCGCCCCAGGATAATGAGTTTCCCGCCGTTTCCCTCATTGTGACCGCCCACAACGAAGAATCACGAATACGGGAGAAAATTAAAAATTGTCTGGAAATTGAATACCCGAACCTTGAGATTCTGGTGGCCTCTGATTGTTCTTCCGACGCCACCGATCAAATAGTCGGGGAATATGTTAATGATAACGTGCTGCTTGCCCGGGCGGAGGAACGCAAAGGTAAGGAACACGCACAGTTGCAGGCAATCGTGAAGTCATCGGGAACGATCCTGGTATTTTCCGACGTGGCCACCTCGATTCCGAAAGATGCACTTCACAAGCTGGTTCGTTATTTTCAGGATCCTGCTGTTGGCGCCGTCTCAAGTGAGGATCGTTTCGTTAGCCGGGATGGCAGCGTCGTCGGTGAGGGTGCCTACGTGCGATACGAGATGTGGTTGAGGGGACTTGAATCGGATCGGGGTGGAATTGTTGGTTTGAGTGGTTCGTTCTTCGCAGCGAGAAAAGAGGTCTGCGAACGCGACTGGGATATTTATTCGCCCAGCGATTTTAACACCGCATTGAACTGCGCGAGGAAGGGCCTGGTAGCTGTTACCGCACCCGATGTATTGGGCTACTACCACGACGTCAGTGATCCCTCCAAAGAATACCAGAGGAAGATACGGACGGTGATCAGAGGACTGACGGCTTTGAGCCGTCACATGGAAGTGCTGAATCCACAACGCTTTGGACTGTTTGCCTTTCAGGTCTTTGGGCACAAGCTCATGCGATGGGCCGTGCCGTGGTTCCAACTTCTTTTACTCGGAACTTCCGTGGCTCTGTCGGGCAAAGGGGGTGTTTATTTGCTTGTGCTCCTTGGCCAGATCGCGTTTTACCTTCTGGTGATTTTCGGACATTTTGTGCCGGCGATGAGAGCCAGGACATGGGTAAAAATTCCATATTTCTTCGTTCAGGTGAACGTTGCGATTGCCCAGGCAACCCTGTTCTTCCTAACCGGCCGACGGATGACCGTATGGACGCCCTCGAAGCGCTGAAGCCCAAGAGTCCAGGGTTATGCTGGGCAAGCTGAGGCCGGTAGGCAGCCGGATTCCGGTTGCGGATGGTGCTTCGGCAACCAGGAATCTCCCATGGCACCGCGATTACCAGACTGAGTTTACTGCATCCGGTACGGATGCACTCGCGATGGCCGTTTCCCTTGCCATTTCCCGGAAAGAGCCGGTTTCGGGTCCTGAGGTCCTTATCCCTGCCTACGGCTGTCCGGATTTGGTGGCGGCGATTGTTGCCCAGGGAGCAAAGCCCGTTCTGGTCGATCTGATTCCCGACACCGGGTTTATGGATGATTCTCAGTTGAAAAGTGCGGTGACTCCCCGAACAGTTTCGGTGGTGGCGCCGGGGTTGCTTGGTATCCCGGAACGCCTCGACCTGCTGTCGAAACTTTGTCGTGAACTGGGGCTGTTCCTGATAGAGGATTCCGCTCAGTGCTTTCCTCCAGCGAGCACAGAACATCCATGGGCAGATGCAGTGATTGTCAGTTTTGGCAGGGGGAAACCGATCAACCTCATGGGTGGAGGGGCGCTGCTCGTCAGGAACGAGCTCTATAAGGAGGCGATGGAGGTCATAGACCAATTTTCCCTGCTGAAAGTCAAAACTGGATTGGTTTGGGGGCTCAAGCGAAGACTCTTTCACCTACTGATGGCCCGGGTCCCATATTATGTTCTGGAAAAACTCCCTTTTTTAAGAATCGGTGATACAAGCTATAAAGAATGTTCGGCTGTCCACCGGCTGGCATTGCCTGAGTCACTCGTCCGCACTGGCATCGGTGAGTTTTTTACCCGGCCTCTTGTGCATCCGCTTTATGATTCTGAGTTGAAAGTCCTGGAAGATCGTGGCTGGAAGAAGCTGGCGGGCAATGGCTCGTCAGCTCGAGAACCGCGGATTCGTTACGGGTTACTCGCACCGACGCAAGACCTCCGCGACCGGGCTGACCAAGCGCTCAATAATGCGGGGATTGGGTCGAGCCGTTTCTATCGGCAGGCTCTACCGAACATTGAAGGTTTGCATGAACTCTTCGGCTCTGGTCATTTTCCGGTGGCTGAGGACTTTGCATCCAGATTGCTTACCCTGCCGTGCCATGAAGATGTCCGGCCAGATGACATTGCCCTTATTGTCCGGATTCTTCAAGGCCTGGACGATCACTGAGGTGAGCAGCACCGACATGCAAATGACCGTTCAAGCTCATACCACGACCTATCAGGTCAGTTATTGGACAACACTGGTTTCTACATCTGAGTATTCGCCGGCCACACCATCGGTATCAATCGCACGTATCTTGAACTGCCATTGGCCTTCCTCAAGGTCCTTGACCAGATAGCTGTTCGTGCCAGTTGGTTCAATCATCTGGGTTTGTGCTGAAGCCCCCTTTGCATTGACCTTGATGGCATCTGCAACGACGTAACCGTCGGCATCGTTGTCAATGCGTACGACAAGGCCGCCGTCGTTCGTTGTAAAGGATCCCAGCAATTGGAAAGAACCGCCGTTTACGCGCTGATCAACAGTTGCTTCGGCGGTCGTTTCAGTGCCACTACTGTGCGTGTACGTGTATTCGTAAGTCGCGTTGGACGCCCGTAGACCTGACGAGACCCAGTGAGCGTAGAGCTCGTAGGTAGTGTCAGGGGCAAGGTTGGTCACCCGCCACTCCGCCGAGGTTTCCCCGGAACCAGGATTCATGAGGAAGTAGTCACTCCCGATAAAACCACCATATCCACTTGAGGTTCGCCCGCCGCCAGAGCTCATAAAGTTACTGGATTCGTTGTCGATGACTATCTCTTCTCCGGCTACGGCCAATTGATAGAAGAGTTCATACTGAGCAATATCGCTCTCGCTAAGGGGGCTGCCATCGGTACGCTGGGTGGGTGTTGTCCAGGTTACAAGAACCGATGTTGTGTCCGGTAAGCTCGTTCCATCGTTCGGGCTGGTTCCAGCTGTGTATTCTTCTAGATTGGAGTAGCCGTCGTTGTCCAAATCGCCGGAAGCGTCGTCCGTACTCGGATCGAGCCCGAAGGAAACTTCGTAGCCGTCCATCATGCCATCGCCATCGGTGTCTGCATTCTGGGGATCGGTCAGGGCGAGGAATTCGTCCAGGTTCGACATGTCATCGTTATCTGGGTCCAGGTCCGCATCAGCGGCTGAGTTTGGATCCAGACCGTACGATAGTTCCCATTCGTCTGGTATGCCATCTCCATCGGTGTCATCGGTGATCTCGCCACCGGATATTCCAACCTCTCTGAACAGAACGGCATCGGCCACCACGTAACCATCGGCATCGTCGTTGACAGTCACCCGTCCTGTCAGCGTTGACATCCGGTAAGTGCCTAACTTCAGCCACTCTCCACCATTTTCTCTTTGATCGACTGTCACCGTTTCAGTCACCAGATTATTGCCGGAGTCCAGATGGTGAACCGTGTATTTAACATTCGAACCACGTCTGGGTGTGGAGGACCATTTTGCATAAACATCAAAGGTCCTGATGATGTTTAAATTCCACGTTGCGACATTGGCACCCTGGCCGGGCGGCACGATGAGATAGTCAGTACCCTGGTAGCCTGAAATGGAGCTAGAGACTCGCCAATCCCCATCCGCGTAAAAGCCGAGGTCCTCCCGGTCGATTATATGCTCAAAGATGTCGCCCGCTGCTGGTGGGGCAAGTTCATCTACATCCATTTGTTCTTGAATAGCACAACCGGCGAATAGCGAGCTCGAGATAGACAGAAGTAAAATCCTATTATTTCTGACCATGAGAGCATCCTCAGGAGACTGAATAGAAAAGACCAGATGGTTCACTGAAGCATGGCACACGGCTCCCATAAATAAATGGGAGGGTTAGTTTTAATGCTTTTATAAAACGGGTTTTGATAAAGAAATAGTATTTCCGGATGCCGCGGGATTCAGACCCTGTGCCGAAGGTAGGGGGCCGATAGCCACTTTTGCCCCTTATTACGTTGGATTGTGGGCGAAACGCCGAGGCTTGAGACGGTCTCGCATTGGCGACTCAAGTCGATGGTAGGTGATATGTGACAGGCCCAAGACAATCAGGATTAGCCCCACCATGACTATTATCTGACTAACTAAAGACAGAGCGTCGCTTACCGGCACACCGGTGAAATAGGCCACACTTTCCCGCACTAAATCCATAACGAACCAGTGTACCAGGTAAATCGAGTATGAGATCTTTCCCAGATAAACCAATATTGGATGATTTATCGGGTGTGATTCATCGCTTGGCAGCCGCGCGGCGCAAAGCACCAACCATACGAATCCGGCGACAGAAACCACGCCCGGAATCGGGAGTGCAAGCAGAACAAGGTTCAGTGCAAAAACTGGCATCAGCAGACGGCCTGAGGCGATTTTGCTGAAAAGGCCCACCTGATAGCACCGGAATAACATCAAACCCAGGGCAGCTTCGCTCAGACACCTGATCAGCATTGGCCAACCCGCGTAATAGAGGCCCAAATCCCCAAAATGCCATTCAATGACGGCAAGCGGCACCAATGCAGTCACCGTCAGTGAGATGGGACTTCTGTGGGCGGCAGGGAGTAGCCAGCGCATCAAAAACGGCAGTGAAAAATAGATGATCCACTCGGCACTGATGGACCAGGCCGGTTGATTCCAATACGCCTTCCAATGCAGCGTTTGCACCAGCAACAGGTTCGTCACCAAGGTCTCGGTACTTTGGTCGCCGGTGAAAGGTTCAGGCAGGTTATCCATGCCCTCGGCGTCCATGGTACTCAGGAGCCACTGCAAAACCTCAAACCCAACGAACAGCAACAAGATGAATAAATGTAGCGGATAAATCCGGGCGAATCGGGTTTGCATGAATCTCCGATAGCTTGAGCCGGTGACACCGTTACGGAATTGGTTCTGGTATACGTAGGCAAGCACAAAACCGCTGAGGATAAAGAAAAGGTCAACCCACAGGTAGGATTTGAAAAATAGCTTAGAGGGGATCAGCTCACCGATATCGAGGAGCAGGACGAACATGAAATGATGGCACATGACAAGAATGGCGGCGATGCCCCGCAGCGAGGTAAGGGCGGCCAGTTCTGATCTGGGGCGGTGTGCCTGCAGCTTTGTTGTTTCCATGGCCTTTGATGCATTCCATTCAGCTGGCGGGTAACTGTTGGCTGACCCAATCCGTAATAGCCCTGACCACAAGTTTTCGGTCATCCGGTTCGGACAGAATGTGTGTCGCGTGAGGCCGGTGAACTACGGTGAGGTTGTTTTTAAACGGTACCGCATTAAAACAGTCCTCGAATTGCCTCTGGTATTTGTAGTGTTCGTTGCCGAGGAACACGTACAGCATGGCGAGGCCGCGATCGTTAAGTACCTTGAGGCCTGCTTGGACGTCTTCCTTGGGCGGGTAACTGGCGAAATCGGGCACTTCGAAAAACTGTTCTTCGATTCCCGAGACTTCGGCCCCTTTTTTGACTTTTCGCAAGCCAAGTTTGCGTAACAGCCAGGCCATCCAGTGCGACGGCGAAAGCAGTCTTGGCGAATAGTGCATCAAGTGACTTTTCCAGGTCGTGTAGCAGTACCCGTCCAGTTGGACGGTACCAAGCACCCTTGGGTCAGCTATCGCGGTACGATAGGCTGCAAAGGCCCCGGAACAGAGGCCGTAGAGGATGAACCGGTCAAACTTCTTCCATTTTCCGAGGTAGTCCATCACTTCCTGCACCTCTTCGATCGCGGCCTGATTGGCCGTCAGGGTGCCGCGCCGTGCTTCACTGTCGCCAATGCCGGAGAAATCAAAGCGAAATGTGGCTATGCCCGCATGCTCGGCCAATGCGCGCCCGAGAGTTACTGACAAACGACAAGAGCCAACGCGATGGATTACCCCGGAATTCAGCAAAATGACGGCGGTTCCGCGGTCCGATACCTGATCGGAATCGGGCTCACAGAAGATGCCGACCAGGGGCAGATGATCTCCGACGGTGACTACCCGTTCTCGCATGGTTATCCCTTTAGTAAGACGTTGCCTGGCCGAAATATTGTTCGATTGCATCGATCACCGGTTTCGGCCAGAGAATCCCTCCAACGTGATCAACATAATTCCAGTCATGAGGCGCTGGGGCCAGTTTAGAGTAGAATCCCTGAAAGTCAGACAATAAGCGTTCCAACTCCGCGAAGCTGTCGGATTCATGAGACATGATTTGAGCGACAGGAACCTGAATCTCCGAAGCCAGGGCCTCAAGGCGCCAATTCGAAATGGAGTCCTGAAAAAGGGGAGGCATACAGAAGCCATTGAAATGCAGGGTTCCATCCGGCGCGATGACTCGGGATCGACTACCAAGAGGCTGTGCGTCGAGGATTGCAGATCTGATGCCGTCGACATAGTCGGCGCCGTCGACAATAGGGTCCCACATCACCAGTCGGGAGACCTGATTGTGTTCCGTTGCGGCTTTTGCAGCCAGTAAGGCACCGAGCCGCAGGCCTATCAGCGCGACTTTGGGTACGGCGGCCATGTCCTGAAGTTCTTGAATGGCATGCCCGATATCGCTTACCCAATGATCAGCAGATACGCCATCAAGATCTCCCGCCGAATCCCCGGTTCCCCGATAGTCAAACCGAAGTACCGGGTAGCCAAGTTCCGCAAGATTGATGGCCAGGCGCCTTATGGATTTGTGAGCCCTCAAATATTCCTGGCCGAAGGGATTACACAGAACAATGGCTTCATTGCGGCCAACACCCTGTCTGGGGTGGAACGCCCCAAACAGGTAGCTCTCAGATGGCCCGAAGTAAAACGCTTCCAATACGCTCTCCCGATCACACTGCGAATCGGTTTGAGGAAAGTCTGGCGACTTTGTCGAGAGCATCATGACGGGTTGAAACCCTCACGATGCGCCGAAAAGCCGTCTAAACATACCCCGTCCGGTTCTTGTGGATTTATTATTATCTGACATCTTTTCGGATTCGGAGTTTGCTGACGCCTGTTTCTGGTCAATCAGGTTCGCCAGTTGCTCTAGAGTATTAACCCACAGATCCTGTGGCATCAGTCTGGCCCCGAAGGTCTTCTCAATATCGACGATAACCTTTAACGCCAAAAGGGAATGCCCACCTATATCAAGAAACTGATCATCAAGCGCGACTTCTTCTCGTTTCAGCAATTCTTTCCAGATGGCCATCACACGTGCTTCGGTCTCAGTAGGCTCGCGGTTGGCAGAGGCACGCCCCGGGGTCTGAGTTCCGTTCACTTCGGCCAGCAATTTGCGGTTGATCTTGCCCGATGGCAGTAGAGGCAGCTGCTCGTGGGAAGAAAATTGCTGGGGCATCATGTAATCAGGCAAGAACGTGCGGAGATGCTTGCGCAACTCACTGCCCGTGGGC
The DNA here is from genome assembly GCF_019392195.1 of Marinobacter sp. F4206. Classification (NCBI taxonomy): domain Bacteria; kingdom Pseudomonadati; phylum Pseudomonadota; class Gammaproteobacteria; order Pseudomonadales; family Marinobacteraceae; genus Marinobacter; species Marinobacter liaoningensis. Next base: position 418,495 of record NZ_JAHXKI010000001.1, on the reverse strand, counting down.
TGTTCGTCGCCGCAGTAGCTGATATGGGCGACAAGTCGCTGGTCATCGGAACTGAAGCTTTGCACGACGACGGCCGCGTCGGCGACGTTGGGATGAGCGCGAAGGTTGATTTCGATTTCTTCGAGTTCAATCCGGTATCCCCGAACTTTGACCTGATTATCAAGACGATCGGCGAATTCGATCTGGCCGTCCAGGGTCCAGCGAGCCCGGTCTCCAGTCCGGTAAAGCCGCTCGCCATTCGGGAAACAGACAAATCGCTCTGCTGTTTGTCCGGGGTTGCCCCGATAGCCATTGGCCAGTCCCGCACCACCAATCCATAGCTCACCATAGACGCCCAGGGGGAGAGTGGTCCCATCTTCATCAAGAACATGCAATTGGGTATTGGCCAGCGGCCTGCCGATCAGTATCCGCGGCGAGATTTCCGTTTCGCTCTCTGGAATTCGGTAGCAGCTGGTCCAGACGGTTGCTTCTGTTGGGCCGTACATATTCCAGACTTCAACGCCATGATTGATAAGGCTTTGTGCCAGGTCTGGCGGGAGTTTTTCTCCCCCGATCAACGCCTTAATGGATGATTCAGTTGCAAATCCTGCGTTTACCAACAGGCGCCATGTTGCGGGTGTTGCCTGCAGGGTCGTAATTTCCTTTTGCTCAATCAGCTCAAGCAGTTGATGGGGGTCACTACTCTGGTTGGCAGAAGCCACAAACACGGTTGCGCCGACACTGAGCGGCAGGAAAAGCTCGAGCAAAGAGATATCAAAGGCCAGAGTGGTGATAGCAAGCAGCCTGTCATTTTCGCTGAGGCCCGGTTCCACCGCCACGGCATTGAGAAAGTTATGCAACGCGCCATGGCTGATTTCCACACCCTTGGGTATGCCTGTTGATCCGGAAGTGAAGATGACATAGGCCAACTGATCCGGGCTTAGTGGAGTCGAAACGGGGGTGGAGCTCTGTTCCGAAACAGAAGCCGCTACGCGATCCAGCAGGATGGTCGTGCCCTCGTGGGCGGCCTGTGCGACGGCATTTGCCGAGTACGTGATCAGTGCATTCGCCCCTGCGACACCGAGTATGGCTCGGACGCGCTCTTCCGGGTATACCGGATCAAGCGGCACATAAGCGGCGCCGAGTTTCCAGAGCGCAATGACGGTTGCCGGTAAATCGACATTTCGGTCGAGCAGGAGAGCAACGATATCGCCTGCACCAACGCCATGGTCAGAGAAGAATCTTGCCAGTTGATTGGAGCGCTGTTCCAGCGTTCTATAACTGTAGCTCGCCTCCGCGTCCTGGCAGGCTGGTTTATCGGGACTTGCTGTAACCTGCCTTTCAAAATCGGTGAGGAATCCCTGATCGAATCTCCATGGCGTGCCTGTCTGGTTCCAGCCCGAAATCCGCTCCAGATCCTGCCTGGAGGCTTCAATCAGTTGCTTGAGATCAAGGGCCTCCTGTTGTTCGGTCAGGGCCTGAATGCTTTCTTTAAAATTCGTCACTAACACCTCAATAGTTTCGCGTTTAAAGAGTTCGATCGGGTACTCGAAACCCGCTTGCATGCCGCTGACCTGCCTCTTGAACCAGACGTCGAGGTCTGTCTCGACTCCAACCCGGTCGAGATTGATCTGGGATCGATGGATGCCCTTCATCTGCGCCTGCCGGTTACGTACATCCTGATAATTGAACAGAGTCTGGGCGATGGGGTTGCGCGACGTATCGCGGGGAGGATTGATCGTGCGTACCAGAAGGTCGAACGGCACATCCTGATTGTCGATGGCGTTGAGCAGGGTTTCTTTTACGTGCTGAACAAGATCGTCAAACGACTGGGTGGCATTCAATTGGAATCTGCAGACAAGGACGTTGATCATGGGCCCCATGACGTCACTCAATTCGTCCTGATTTCTGGCATAGACCGGTACATTGATGATCAGGTCGGATTGTCGACTGAAACGATGGAGCATCAGGACATAAAGCGACAGCAGGACCATGAACAGGGTAGTCTGATGACGTGCCGCGAGTGATTCGAGGGCGTCGACAGCGGCCTCGTCGATTTCAAATTTAACACCTTCCGATCGATGAGGCTGGGTGTGCGGCCGATCGAAATCGGTAGGCAGGTTTAACACCGGCAGTTCTCCTGCCAGTCGCTCTTTCCAGTAGGCCAGTTGGTCATTAACCGCATCACTGTTCAGCCAGTCACGTTGCCAGAGGGCAAAATCCTGGAACTGAACCGGCAGTTCGGGAAGAGGATTTCCCAATCCTTCGGTATAGGCGTTGTAAAGGGCACACATCTCTTTCAATAGCAGATCGAACGACCAGCCATCGAAAACCAGATGGTGAATCATGAGAAAGAGAATGTGATCCTGATCATCAAGCCGGATGAGCCAGACTTTGAACAAGGGACCCGAGCTCACGTCGAAACTTTCGCCCACCACCGATCGCAGGGCTTTTTCCAGGGTTTCCAGATCTGTAGCGCCGTAGTCAGACAGGCTTTTCGGTTCAAGGTCCACCGATCGGGATTCGTCCACGAGGATCTGAACTTCACCGTCGGGATTGACGAAATTGGCACGTAGTATCTCATGGCGCTGCAAGATCGTATTGAATGTGCGTTCCAGCGACGCTGTGTCCAGATCACCCTGAAAGCGGAAGACCGCTGGGAGATTGAAGGCATAAGAGTCAGGAACGATCTTTTCGTAAAGGTACCAGACCTGCTGTTGGGGGATGGCATAAACGGTGGCGTCCTGCGGTCGCTTTTGAATCCGCTGGGCCTGCCGGCCGCTCTGAAGTTCCTGATCAATCAATCTAGCCATGGTTCGGACCGTCGGTGCCTCGAACAACTTACCCAGACCCAGGGTTACCCCATAACGGCTTTTGATCTGAGCCAGCATTTGTGTTCCCAAAAGGGAGTGCCCGCCCATATCGAAGAAATTGGCGGCCACGCTTAGCGTGGAAACGCCAAGTACTCTGGACCAGATGTCGCACAGATCCGATTCCGTTCGGGTTGCGGGCGGAACATAATCGGACTCTGCCGCGATCGTGAGATCGGGCACGGGAAGCGCTTTGCGATCCACCTTACCGCTTGAGGTCAGCGGCAGCGCAGGCAACTGGATGAAATGCTGCGGCATCATGTAGTCAGGTAAATGTTGCCCGATATGCGTTTTCAGCTCTGAGAGCGACTCCGCAACCTGTGATTTTGCCACAATGTAGGCAACCAGGCGCTGGTCATTTTTTCGATCTTCCCGAGCAAGGACCGCGCATTGGGTAATACCAGGGAACCGCAGGATTACGGATTCAATTTCGCCAAGCTCTATACGCAGGCCCCTGAGTTTTACCTGGAAATCGTTCCTTCCTATGTATTCGAGCACGCCATCTGATCGCATTTTGACCAGGTCGCCGGTTCGATAGGCCTTGAAGGGTTCGTCGGAGAAAGGATCATCAATGAAGCGCTCGGCAGTCAGGTCAGGACGATTCATGTACCCCCGGGCGACTTGGACGCCGGCAATCAGCAGCTCGCCAGCAAGGCCCGGCGCAAGCAGCTGCATCTGGTTATTAACCACGTACAGCCGGGTATTGGGAGGGGCCTTGCCCATTGGTACAGTGTGATCAAAGGTTTCTTTGCCGCATTGCCAGAGGCTCGCGTGCACCGCGGCTTCCGTCGGTCCATACAGATTCCAGCATTCGGCGTTTGGAAACGCCTCCATCAAGCGGCTTTCCAGTTCGGTACTGACAGCTTCGCCGGCGAGGATCATACGCCGGATGCTCGGACAATCTGACTGCTTGCACAGATCAAGAAACAGGTACGCGAGGGAAGGTACGAAGTGAATGTGGGAGATCTGGTGCCGGTTAATCAGACTTGCCAGATACTCGGGATCCTTATGTCCTCCCGGGCGTGCAATGATCAGTCGGCTACCGGTCATCAAGGGCAGGAAGAGCTCGCACAGCGATACGTCAAAGGTGTACGGGGTCTTCAGCATGACCGCATCCGTTTCATCCAGCGGAAACGTTTCCTGAAGCCATAACATGTGATTGCAGATCGACCGATGTTCCAGCATTACGCCTTTCGGCATACCTGTAGAGCCAGACGTGTAGATCACGTAGGCAAGTTGAGAGCTGGAATAGGGAAGGTCCGGACGTTCGTCCGGCAACTGCTTCAGGTCGTTCCCGTCGCCATCCAGGGCGACGGCTTCGATGTTTGCGGGAACCCGGTTTTTTAACGCCAACTGGGTCAGAACAAAACTGGCACCAACCTCGTCGATAATAAAGGCTAATCGGTCGTGCGGGTGATCGGGATCGAGTGGCAGGTATGCGCCGCCCGCCTTGAGAATGCCATTGATCGCTATCAACATTTCCATAGAGCGATCCATAAGGATGGGGACGACCGTTTCCGTCACAACGCCGCGGTTGATCAACCAGTGCGCGAGCTGGTTTGCTTGATTGTCGAGTTCGCGGAAAGACAGTTCCACGTCCTTGTACACGAGCGCCGTCCGGTCCGGGAACCGGTCTGCCGCCGATTCAACCAGTCCATGCAGGCTAGTGTGTTCAAGGTCATACGGACGAAAAGCGGTGTCCCACTGGCTTCGATAGAGCGCAAGATCCGCTTTCCTGATCAGGTTGTGTCTTTTCAGATCAGCATCCGGTTCATCCAGAACACCTTGCATCAGGAGCAGTAACTCCTCCATGCGGCGGTCCATGGTACCGGTGTTCCAGAGCTGTAGATTATGAGTGCATTCCATCACCGCAGTCGTGTCCGACAGGGTAATGTTGAGGTTCAGGTCAAAATTCTCGAACGCACGGGGATTGGACTGAAAAGACGCCTCCAGCCCGGAAAACTCGAAATCTGACTCATTGGCCTGATCCACATTGAAGATGACCGATACCATCGGCGGTTTAGATGGATCACGGGCGACGCCCAGTGTCTTGAGAAGCGTGCCGTAGGTCAGGTACTGGTACTCGAACGCTTCAAGCATGCTCTGCTGTGTTTTATGGAGCAGTGTCTTGAAGGAATCTTCCTCCGAAACAGTGATGTAGAGCGGGATAATATTGACACAGTGACCCACCAGGCTGTGCTCTTCTTTTGCCATCTGTCCGGCAAACGGAATGCCGAGGACGATTTCTTCGCACCCGGAGATTCGATTCAGGTAAGCGACGAACGTTGCAATCAAAGCCGTTGTAATGGTGCTGCTGTTTCTGGCGGCCAGGGTTTTCATCCCACCCAGAAGTTCCATTGGCAGGTCTTTGTCCAGCCGATACGCCTCAAAGCTGCGGGTGAGGGACCGAGGCCGATCGTAGGGTAGGTCAAGTGCCGGAATGCCCCGGGAAAAGCGTTTCGTCCAGTAGTCGATGCTCTGTTCCCGCAAAGGCCGGGTTTCTTCGCTGCGTTCCCAGTCGGCGTAGTCGCTGAACCTTGGTGGCGGCTCCAGGGTCGACGGTCTGGAAGGCTCTATGAGGGAGGAGTAGAGCTCGCCAAGCTCACTGGCGAGAATATACAGCGACCAGCCGTCACAGATCGAATGGTGCAGAGTCAGCAGAATTCGGGTTTCAGAAGTGGAGCAGTGGATGACATCCAATCGGGCAAGGGGCCCGTTAAACAGGTCAAACGCATCCACAACGGCGCTGCGGGCCAGTTCCTCGACCTGCTCGTCTCGCGCACTGGGCGGTAATGATGAATAATCGTGGGTGTAGATAGGGGCAGGGCGATCCTTGTAGATCACCATTTCTTCCCCATCGTCACTAAAGCACCCGCGAATAGCCTCATGGCGCTCCCAGAGCGCGGTTAGTGCGTTCGTCAATGCGGTGTGATTGACCTGGCCACGGAGGTTTACGAATACCGATTCGTTGAAGGCAGCGCTTGCACCCTCACCGAATTGTGCGGCCAGCCATACCTCACGCTGGGACTCTGTGGAGATAATGACCCCTTCCAACTCGCCGAATTGGAAGGGGTTATGACGGTCAATGTAATTCAGAACAGCAGTATTCATAAGCGGTTAACCTGCCCATTTTTCGAACTGGTTCTTGTCCGTCTTGGAAGGGATATACCAGGCGGCCTTTCCGGATTCATCACGCCCGAGTCGCGCACCCGCGACCGGAGGTTTTGGACTGCTGCCATTTCCCGTCTGGACTGAATCCTGATTTGTCGGGAAAAAGTCCATGGCCATCATCTCGTCCATGGCCTGCTTGAAGGCCTCGACAATACTGCTTATGTCAGCATCACTATGGGCCGTTGTGATGAACATCGGGCGTGCATCCCAGATATGAATACCTTTCTCGCGCAGGATGATGTAGATCAGCTCTTCAAACGCGATGTCCTGAGGAATTTTAACCTTGCACATTGATCCGCAATTTTCGATTTTGACGGGAGCGCCAACCAGTTGTGCATACTGATTGATGTCGGTCACCATCTGGGTGGCCCGTTGATTGAGATCGGTCTGAAGATCGGGTTCATCGGCGAGACGCTGCAATACTGCGACCGCTGCCGCCAAAACCAGCGGGTGACGAACGAATGTTCCAGCAAAATAGGTAACCCCTACCTCTGGGGCGGAGTCGTCTCCGAATTGCCATTGGCCGCCGTCCAGGGCATCCATGAACTGGGCCTTGCCGGATATGGCGCCAATCGGAAGGCCGCCTCCAACGATCTTGCCGTAGGTGCAGATGTCCGCATTGATACCGTAATACCCCTGAGCGCCCCGCGGATGGATTCGGAATCCAGTGATCACTTCATCAAAAATCAGCGCAATCTGCTGGTCGGAGCAGAGGGCTCGCGCTTTTTCCAGAAATTCTTTCGGTTGAAGGTCGGGGTTGCGGCTCTGTACCGGCTCGACCAGTAGGGCGGCTATTTCGTCGGCGTGTTCACGAATGTAGGCCAGGGATTCGTCACTGCCATAATCGAGGACAATCATGTTTTCGACCGCCGCTTCGGGAATCCCGGCTGCCGCGGGGACCGCGAATCCTTTGCTTCCCCGGGTGACAATAACGTCGTCATGGATGCCATGGTAGTCGTTTTCAAAGATCACGACCTTTTCCTTGGCAGTCACTGTCCGGGCCAGGCGCATGGCTCCAAGAACCGCTTCAGAACCCGTATTGCAGAAGGCCACCCGCTCGTTACCGGTGATCTGGCAGAACAGGCGAGAGGCATCGGCAGCAAGGGGGTGTTGGGGGCCAATCTCGTAGCCCAGGTCAAGTTGCCTGGAAATCGCCTCTTTGATGAAGGGCGCGGAATTGCCAAAGAAATTGCTGCCAAATCCACAAGTGACATCAATCAGTTTCCCGCCGTCAATGTCCCAGAGATAGGGGCCTTCCGAACGCTCAACCACAATCGGATAGATAACTTCCTTGATGACATTGCGAAAGCCCGATACGACCCTCGGGTCTGCCAACTGCTTCCGATTGTTCTGGGCGAACTCTTTGGACGCCGCAAATCTGGTGTTATAACGCGCTGCCAGCTTTTCAAAGTTTTCCCGCTGCTTGACCGTCATCTCATTGCTGCGCTTTACATTGATGCGCGTTCCGGCCCCGAAGGGCTTGAGAGGCGAAGAGTCCGGGGCAGTGCCGGCTTGCTTGGCGGTTACCTGCTCAGCCGGGGGCTGGGCGGGCGCCGCTGCTGCGGGTTGGCTGGATAGCGAGGAAAGCAACGTCAGCTGTCCCTGCAGGATCTGCATCTGCTGCTGCAGGAGCGACTGGATGTCGCTGGCTGATCCCGTCGGCGCTGCAAAGGCTGGTGAGGGGCTGGACAGACTATGAGGGATCGCTGTCTGGGTTTCACCAGGGCTTGGGGCTTGTTGGGGGGGCGGTGAAACGCCGGATACACTCTGAGTCGTGTTCGCGCCGGCCTCTGCCCCCTGGCTGACGAGGTACTCGGTCAACTTGTCGAGATTCCCGCAATCATTGAGAAGCTGTCGGAATGTTATGTTTACCTTGAACTTTTTCTTGATCTTCAGCGTCGACTGAGTCAGCAACAAGGAATCGAGCCCGAGTTCAAAGAACGTGGCGTTGCCATCGGCCTGACTGAGGTCGATGCCGGAAATATCAGAAAACAGAGTGCGCAATGTTTGAGGAATGTCGTCTTTCATGCTTTGCCCAGCCGAATTCTGTAATTTAGCGATAGCAGCCACCTGATCAGTGGCAACTGCGTTGACGGAGGCATCCGTTGTTGCCGGCATAGCCGGCTCCGGTTCAATGACGTGGGTGCGATGCTGGAACGGGTATGCCGGCAGTCGGACACGAAGTGCCGGATTTTCGGTTCCGCAGGGCCACTCAACCGGCAAACCAGCACACCAGGCCTGGCCGAGCCCCCGAACAAACGACGCAAGTTCTTTGTCGGGTTCCCCGGCGGCGGAGACCAGCGGAATCATGGCTAGATCGGACTTGTCATCCAGATTTTGCAGAGCCATTCCGGAGACCGTGCTCTGGGGCCCGCACTCCAGAATCACCAAATTCTTCAGTGTTCCGAGGGTCTGGCAGCCTTTGAGGAACTGCACAGGCTGGCGGATCTGATCGGCCCAGTAGTGAATGTCGGTGGCCTGTTGGTCGGTTACCCAGTCGCCGGTCACACAGGAGATAAACGGTAATTGAGGCGGGTTAAGAGTTACGTCCTCCAAACGCTGGATGAAAGCCTCAGTTGCAGCATCCATGGCGGGTGAATGGAATGCGTGAGAGGTATTTAGTCGCCGGAACTTGATGGCCTGTTGTTCCAGGGTACTGGCGGCAGCGGCAATGGCCTCGTGCCCCCCGGACAACGTACACGAATCGCCGGTATTTTCCGCAGCGATAACGACGCCTTCCGGTAACAGTGGAGTAAGTTGTTCGGCGTCGGCGCGAGCCGCCAGCATTGATCCTGATGGTTGAGCCTGCATGACTTCACCCCGGGTCATAACCACCCGAATAGCCGTCGGTAAATCGAACACACCCGCCATTGTTGCTGCAACAAGCTCGCCGATACTGTGGCCTATAGCTGCCTTTGGCTTGATCCCGATGGCGCTCAGTGCAGCCGCCAGTGCATACCCGATGCAAAAGAGACTGATCTGGGTCTTTTGCGTGTCTTTCAGCGGATCACCAGATTCAAACACCAGCGAACCTATGTCGAGTGAATGTTGGGCTTGGAGTATGCCTGCACACTCGTCGAACGCAGCACGGAATGGCTGAACGCTGGCGTAAAGGGCGTGTCCCATGCCGGCAACCTGGCAGCCCTGGCCCGGAAATGCGAGGACAACTGAAGGAGCGGTAAATGCGGTCTCCGTATCTTCGGCCTCTTCGATCATGGTAATCAGTTCATGAACGTTAATTGACTGGGGCAAGGCCAGCCGATAACGAAACGCGCGACGGTTGTTGATCAGGGCAGTGGCGAGATCTGCCCGTTCGGACCGTCCACTGGTCTGATTCAGAAGTGGCTGATAGCTGGACAACAGCGCAGATAACGCGTTTGCCGAATGGGCACTGAAACACAGTGGCACCCATTCGGGTGTTTCCGCGTGACCCGACGGCGGTAGTGGTTCGATGCCTTTGAGCAGCACATGCGCATTGGTGCCACCGATACCGAAGGAGCTGACACCGGCAATGCGCTCTGATTTGGGTTTGTCCCAGCTCCGAGCGGTTTTCGCGACAATAAACGGAGTCTGGCTCAGGGACAGTTCCGGATTCGGGGTCTCAAAATTGATCGATTGCGGGATCTTGTCGCGATCAATGGAAAGGGCACATTTGATGAGCCCGACAACGCCCGCGGCAGCAGTAAGATGACCGAAATTGCTTTTCACCGAACCCAACTGGCAGAACTGCTTGTTTGGCGTGTACTCGGCAAAGGCCGCGCTCAGTGCCGATACCTCAATTGGGTCACCGATCGGCGTGGCGGTGCCATGCGCCTCAATATAGCCAATACCATCAACGTCAAGGTGGGCGTCGTTGATGGCGGACTGAATGACGGATCTTTGACCCTGAACACTGGGCCCGGAAAAACTGCCTTTCTCCGCACCATCGTTATTGACGGCGACGCCGGTGATCGCGGCGTAAATGTAGTCCCGGTCTTTCTCAGCTTCGTCCAGACGTTTCAGGACAACCAGGCCGCCACCATCGCTAAAGACCGTACCCGAACTGTCTTTATCGAAGGGACGGGTATGACCATCACGGGTATAAATGCTGCCTTCCTGGTGGGTGTGGGGTTGTTGCTGTGGGAACGTAAGAGAGGCGCCGCCAGCAATGGCAATGTCGCAACGCCCCTGCCGGATGGCCTGAACGGCTTCCGCCACGGCCACCAGTGACGTTGAGCACGCACTGTGGATGCTCAGTGCCGGACCTACAAGGTTCAGTTTGTGGGCGAGGCGGGTGGCCGCATAATCCTTCTCGTTCGCCACCATCGCCTGCAGGGCTCCATAGTCCTCCAGCTTTTCCTGATTTTTCAGGACATTGTTAAGGTAGTAGGTGTTGTTCCCGACGCCACAATAGACCCCAATTCGACCAGCAAACTGCTCAGGGTCGTAACCTGCGTTTTCCAAACCATGCCAGGCAAGCTCCAGCAACAAACGCTGTTGCGGGTCGATGAATTCGGCTTCTATGGGGCTGATGCCAAAGAATCGGTCATCGAAACCCAGGGGGTCATCCAGAATCCCGCGGGCATTGACGTATCCGCTGCTACTGTCCGTGGGTTTGAAGAAGGTGATGCTTTCCTTGCCCTCGATGAGATTCTGCCAGAACGCGTCCAGTGAGTTGGCGCCCGGCACGCGCAAGGACATTCCGATAATGGCAACATCACGGGTTGTCTGGGCACCGTCCCCGTGAACGCGGCTCTCCGTATTGCCAGTCACCGGTGTGGCATGGCGGCTAACCGCATAGTTGAGAAATTGCCCAACGGTTCGATACTGGAACAGGGAATAGACCGGGATGGACAATCCCTGCTGCGCATAGAAAGTCGCAGCAATTCGGTTGGCAGCCAGAGAATCCATTCCCCGGTCCTGCAGATTGTCCTCGGTGTCCAGATCGGCAAGGTTCAGTTCGGCCTTGACGATCGCGAACAGACGCTCGAAAACATCGTCCTGTTTGGCCGGGACGGTTTGTGCGGTCGCGGTTTCCAGTGATTCCAGCATTGATTTGCGGTCGATCTTCCCGGACGGGGTCTTTGTGAGCTGATCAACCCAGTAAAACCGGCTCGGAATCATGTAGACCGGTATCGATTCCTGAAGTTTATGCTTCAGGGAAACATCGATGTCGTTGCAGCCGTTCTCAGCCGTAACGAACGCCACCAGCTTTTTCTGCCCGTTGGTTTCCTGAACAGCCGCGGCAGCCTCAAGGACCAGGCCTGTGTCCAGCAGCCGTGCTTCAACTTCACTGAGTTCAACTCGGTAGCCACTGATTTTTACCTGGTTATCGATGCGGCCGCGGTACAGAAGCTCACCCCCATCGTCGCGGCTGACAAGATCACCCGTGCGGTAGGCGCGCTGTCCTTTTCGGGTCTGAAGTGCGATGAAGCGTTTTTCGGTCTGTTCGGGGCTGTTTATGTAGCCATGGGCCAGCACGGGACCGGCAATGTACAGTTCCCCGACTTCGCCCTCGTCAACGGGGTTCTGCTGCTCGTCCAGAATCAAAAGCTCTGCGCTGTCTATGGCTTTGCCGATGGGAGGGAGTGCGGGCCAGTTATCCGCAGGCCCATGGAGTTCATATTCGCTCACCACATGTGTTTCACAGGGACCGTACTGGTTACTCAAGGTCACGTTCTTGAGGGCATTAAAGGCGGTACGTAATTCCTTGCTGACGACCAGCTGTTCCCCCGCGGTGATCACCTCCCTGAGTGATGCAGGGTAGAGCTTCAGGCGATTTGCCCACATCACCAACTGAAGCAGCGCAATGTAAGGCAGGAAAATCCGCTCGATCTCATTGTCCGCAATGAACTCGAGCAGGCGCCGGAAGTCCTGCTTCAAATCCTGATCAACGAGATAAAGGGTTCCGCCCTGGGTCAGGGTGGAGAAGATCTCCTGGAACGAGACATCGAAACTCAACGCCGAAAACTGAAGGGTCCTGTAACGGGTGCCCGCCTCATAGTGATTGTTTTGCCAGGAGATCAGGTTGTCCAGAGTGCCGTGATTCATCAGAACACCCTTGGGCTTGCCAGTTGAACCGGATGTGTAGATCACATAAGCATCCGTGTCCGGGCTAATCGGAGCCGACTGAGGTCTGGGCTCTGGCAATTGGCCAAACGCAGTATCTCGAAGATCCAGGTGGGCTCCAACTGGCGCCCTGAACTCATCGTTGTCGGTGATGGTAAGGGCCGCTTCGGCATGGCTGACCATGTAGTTGAGACGATCTTCCGGATACAGTGGGTCGAGCGGCAAGTAGGCACAGCCATGACGAAGAACGGCGATCATGGCCGTAATAGCCAATTCACGGTTCTGGGTATGGATAGCGATCGGAGCGCCCTGGGGCACACCCATTTCGGCTATTTTTGCCTGGATGGTGAGCGCGTTATTGTAGAGATCTGCGTAGGAAACCGTCAGGTCTGAACCGCGCAGGGCAGTGGTATCGGCAAATTCCTGAGCCGTGTGTTCAAACTGGGCCAGGAAGCCGGGTACGACATGGGGAGACTCTCTAGCATCCATCTCTCTGCCTTCCCTAGATAGAGATCAACGAACACGGCCCGGCCATACTCCTTGCCGAGGGTCATCTGGCTCGGGAACTTAGCGCCCAGGCCAGTTGTTACAATATGTAAACTAGCATAGCAAACAGTATTGCGCTATACCTCGCGCGGAGATCTTGGAGGTAGAAAAAGGAGGTATAGCTGTCAGTTCTCAGAGCGTAAAATGCTGGCAGTCAGTAACCCGAACTCTGTTGCAATTACGATGCAGGGGATATGAAAAGGCAACCCGTCGATTCGTGCACTGATGCAATGATTTGACACGGTCAGATGGATCTCGAGCAAATCCATGAAGCGGCCGATGTGGACAGATATGGCTTTGACAACGGATTCTTTGATACTGAAAACAACTGCGGTGACAGGAGCGTCCGGGAACCGGCTTCCCAGAATGGTTTTCTCATCAGGGTGCATGAACAGGCTTGCGATTTCAGAGTCGACTTGGTTCGGGTCCTCTATCAGATCAATGCCAATACCCGCAACGTCCCTCTCATGGCCGACGATAACGGCCCCGTACCGCTGATCATGAGTAATCGATCCGATGGCCTGTGCTGGCCAGATGGGGTTGCCCAACGGGCCTCGGGCAATGGCCTGAACCGGAAAACCTGCACGTTTCAGTGCCTGACGGGCCAGGTGCCGTCCCGAAAAGAATTCCTTCCTTCGTTTTGCCAACGCCTGTTGCATCAACTGTCTTTCGCTGGCATAGGCAGAGTCGTTCTGGGTTAGTTCCTCCATGCACAGGTACAGTGTCGCCTGGCTGAAGTGCCTCAGACGCTTTTCAATTGCTTCGGTATGGTCTGTAATCATTGGATAGCCATTAACTCCATTTGCGCCAGGGAACAGATCCAGCAGTGAGGTGGCAGAACTTTTGGCGCCAGCCTCCATGTTCATGGCAACAAAACCTGTAGTGGCCTCGGAAATATTAGGCGTTGGTTGTGCTTGCAGCTTACAGGACCATGGCATATCGTTGAATTATTCCTCGCCAGTTGGCGTAAAAGCAGGGCTTGGCTTTTACAGGGGAATCGGACCGTTTTAGTTCGTTGAAAAGGGATGTCATGATGAACTTATTTGATCTATCTGCACCGGAAGCTATTGAATCTATTCCTTTCCCTACTGATCAGGATGGGTTGCTACCGTTTATCCAGAGGCGGCAGCCGGTTTTGCTGGATGGGGTCCGGGAAGCCTTGCCTTTTACACGAAACTGGAACTACGAGTTCTTCAGGAATGCACTGAAATCGATCCGGATTCAACGCAAGTCCGAAGATGGTATTTATCATTACCTCGGCTTCGAGCGTATTCCGATGCCCGATTTCAATCAGGTCATGGAAACCACCCAGAATGGCTATGCCCTGGAACCGCTCAAGGGGCAGGGCGTTTCGGGCGATCTGCCGCCAGAAATTGACGTGTCTCTTCCGCCTTTCGTTCCAGAGTCGGGTTTCCGGGTTTCGAACCTGTATATCGGGCCGGGGCAGAATAAATCCCTGCTTCACTACGACGAAACCCACAGCCTTCTGATGATGCTTGAGGGGCGCAAGCGATTCATTCTTTTCTCTCCCGATCAAAGCGACTGCATGTATCCGTACAGTCCCTTCAGTCTCAAAGCGCTCCTCGAGAACCGTGTTGTTGACAGTAAGGTTGATTGTCAGGAGCCGGATTTCATCCGTTTTCCCAAACTCAGCCAGGCAAAAGGGCTATCGGGCTGGCTGGAAGAGGGGCAGGCCCTATTTATCCCGGCCGGTACCTGGCACTTCATTGAGGCTGAGGGGCGCAATGTGTCGGTCAACTACTTTTGGCTTCAGAACAGTCTGAAAGATTGGCTGAATCAGCCGTTACTGGACTTCTGGATCAAACGCCGAGCCATCGACGTGCTCGACCAGCTCCGCAAGGTTAAACATCGGCTCTCTGCAGCGTAGTTCCGGCATAGCGCTTGCCAACGACAGGAATGCTTCACTTTATCCAGCAAGGAAGGTGATGTCGGTTTTCTGGACAGGAGAAGAACTCATGAGTGGCGCTAACCCTTTAATTATAAATAGGAAATCCTGAAGCTGTGGAGTTAGAGATAATCCGGGGGGAGGAGGATTTTAATCGCATACAACCGGAATGGGATGCCTTTGTCGCCAAGTTGGCCCCCACCCCTCTTCCATTGACCCACGACTGGCTGTTGGCCTGGTGGAAAGCGTTCGCCGTCGATATGAAGATGGAGTTCAGGTGCGCCTATAAAGATGGTGTTCTGGTTGGCATCGCGCCTCTCGTTCGAACCCGGGAGCGGTACAGAGGGGTTCCGATCACGCTGGTAAAGTTGGCGGCAAATGGCCACAGCCCCTATTCATCCATCGTTGTTGACTCCTCACTAACGACCTCTGAAGCGGAACAAGTCTATGCAGCGTTAACGCAGATTACCTCCAGGGAAGTGGGGCTTTTCTTCAAAATAGATCAGGCGAGTGAGCTCAAGCGGTTTCTGACCGATAGATCCAAGCCCGGCCACGAAAGGGTTCTTGAAAAGCCCAGTCTGCGTACCCCGGTCGTCGATATCGAAGGTAGTTGGAGCGAGTTCTACCAGTCAAGATCAAGAAGTCTCAAGAAAAGCCTGAATCACAAACTCAACCGATTCAGGAAGAACGGCGACTTCACGATCGACCACGAAAAAATCACGGGTGCCGATCAGCCAATCATTGACGAACTCATTGCCATTTCAGCGAACAGTTGGAAATCTTCGATCGGTAACGACTTGCGGTCCAATCAGCGGAGCCGGCATTTTCTCCTCAACCTTGTCGGGTCTTTTGGCAAGTCCGGGGGGTTGAGCGCATGGATCGTCCGACATAAAGACACCCCGGTGGCGTTCGAGCTCCATTTGACCTTTGACAATGTTGTTTACCCGATTCGCGCCGATTACGACGATCGCTTCAAGGCCTATTCGCCCGGGTCGGTGCTTGAGTATTCCGCCCTGAAAAGTCTCTTTGAGATGGGGCAACACAGGCAGTACTACACATGCGCCGACGACTATTGGTATCTGAGTAAATGGACCACGGATTACAGGAATTTCTGTTCGGTCGAGCTGTTTGGAGACAGCTTCAAGCTGCGCACGCTCTACTTTGTTGAATATCGATTGATTCCGGTGATTAAACGGGTCATCAGATCAACGAAAACCAGATTTCGGACCGCCTGAACACACCAGAGGGAGATTGGATCAATGCGTACAGTGGTCGTGGTAAGTCAGGATAAGTCGGATATCTTTTTCGCAAATCAGCTCATGAAATACCTGAATGTCGTAGGGGTAGTGGTCGAAAACCAGATTCCCGAAAGAGATCGGTCGTCCCTGTTCAGTAAGGCCGGGAAGTACGCGAAGGAACCCCGTGTATTTTTCCAGAAAGTACTGGAAGTCATGGACCGGAAATTGATCGAGGGACAACAGGATTACAATCGGCCGGAGAACGCCCTCGACTTTGGTGAAGAAGGCCATACTCTGATCCCGGTGGGCCAGGTAGAGGTCTTGCGTACCGAGGGAGTCAACGCGATTAACGACCCGGAGTATCGGGCCTGGATACAGCGTTTGCAGCCCGATGTTATCTCGGTCTGCGGAGCCTCTATCATGAGGGCCGATCTCTTGTCCCTGCCCACCCACGGTGTTCTGAATTTGCATGGTGGGTTGTCCCAGTTCTATCGGGGTTTGTTTACGACGGACTGGGCTGTCCACAACCGGGAACTGGAATGCGTCGGTGCAACCGTCCATTTCGTGTCCGAAGGGGTGGACGACGGTGATGTGGTGTATCAGGGGCGGCCGGTCATAGCCGAAGGCGACAATCCGAACACGCTTTACGAGAAAGTGGTGAGATTGGGTGTGTCGATGATGGTCCGGGCGATTTTTGATCTAGAGCATGCAAGGTGCCAGCGGACGAAACTGGAAACGAAGGGGCACCTTTATCTGCATGACATGTTCAACACCCAGGCCAAACGCGCGACTTGGCGTCGGGTCCGGGAGGGCGCCATCACTGAGTACCTTGCGAATAAACCCGAAAAAGACGCACGTGTTTTGACCGCGCTGATCAACGAATTTCCGGTCGAAGAAGCGTCTGAGGCCACCCGGCTCTCAAACGCTGGTTGAGTTATTGCAGAGTGCTGTCAAGGAACCGGGTAAAGGCCTGGCGCTGCTGTTCACAGCCTGAGCTTTGTGAAACTTCGCAGCGCCCAGCGAGCGCCCAGAGAGCCCCTCGGCTGTCCCCCGTTATTTTTTTCAAGGCTCCGGCTACCTTGGCCTCGAGTTTGGAGTCTGTTAAAAAACCGCCTACGTCGTACCAGGACCAGACAATAACCTGTGAGCGGTCCTGTCGGTTCTGGATCACCGTCTCATTTATGCGATTGGGGCTCAGAAGGTAGGCATCTCCGAGGTCCCGCTTGGCCGTTGAAACCAGTCGCCAGTCAGAGCTGTCGAAAAGCTGATTCTTGTAAAAGATCAACTCCTTGTTTTGGTTCTGGTTTCGGTATCCGGTGATCTGCAACTGGACCTGCTTGAGGTCCTCAGAAACGTATACACCGCTGAGGTCTATGTCTGGCCGAGAGAACTCGGGCTGCCAGACGTTGGCGTGTTTCAGCGGCCCTCGCCAGTCTGAACCGCCTTCAACAAGTTCCGGGTTCCAGGCCTGAGCAACTTTCTCTGTTTTCGCCTCAAGCGCGATGGGTACCAGGGCCGGCCAGATGATCAGGAGAGAGGCGCCGATGGGCCAGAGAGTCGACGTGTGTTTCGCTGTCGGCTGGGACGACGGTTCTTTCGAACCGTTTTTCTCCGGGCTGCCTCGTGAGTCGCCTTCCAGTCTGGATGAAATGAAGAAAACAGGGAGGAGGGTAAAAATGATGAATATCACCCAGCCAAACAGCTCGTGGTCCTCCACCAACGAGGTTTCCATGTTGGTGTAATGACCCGCTGCGATGATACCGAAAACCCTGATCCAGTTGGCCAGCAGGGAAAAAAGACCTGCCGCAATGATGAGCATCGCTTTCGCAGCGAATGAGCGGTAGTAAAGCTGTCCATAAAAGGCACCAAGAAAAAGGGCAACCATGAGGTACCGTACGCCGCTGCAGCCACCCTCCACCAGGAAGGCGCCCACTTCCAGAGTTATCAGGAATTCGTTGATGGTCGCTTCGATATCGGCCAACTGAAGAAAGATATTGTTGAAGAAGACAGTGATGTGCTGGAGTATAGGCGAAAAATCGTCCCAGACGGGGGCGGCGAAAACCAGCAGCATGATTGGCCCGCCGGCCACCTTCAAGAAGTCCCGGCCCCAAATTGACCATCCCCAGAGTAAAATGAGGATGGGTGTTAGCAGAAGGCGGAAAACCCGGATATCGGCCGCCTGGGAGAGTAGCAGGGCAAAGCTGGCGCCAGCTAACAGTACGATTGCGAGGGGCGAGCCATTGATTGTCAGCTGTCGGAGCGCGTCCCTACGGACGTAGAGCAGATACAGCGTACCGGCGAGAACCAGATACCCGTGGTTGTAAACGATGGAGTCGTACCAGAGACTGAAATAATCCAGCCACTCGGACCACAGGCTGACGACCAGCAGTGGGATAGCGAGTACCCAGAGGTAGTGGCGGGAAAAACCGGGACTGGCACTCATAAGTTCCTTTTACTTAAACCGTCTGCAGTCTATAGCAGCTCAAAGATACCCTAAATTGGCACCTTATCACAGGTCTTCCGAGTCCCGGTTTTTCCGTTAGCTTTCAACCCTGTTCGCCAAACTTCTTCAGGATCCTCTGGGCGGCCGAGTTCATTCCGACTACGCGGTAGGCTTCGGCCAGGTGTCTCGCTATCTCTTCTGAATCCGGCTGAAGTTCGTGAGCCTTTTCTAGCACTGGCACGCTCTCGCGATGGTTGCCGGACTTCAGCATTATCCAGCCGTAGGTGTCTGCGATGGCCGCGTTTTCCGGACTGAGCTCATAGGCACGTTCGGCCAAAGGAACGGCTCTTTCGTCACCAGTCTTGTGGTAGAGCCACGCCAGATTGTTCAATACCACGGTGTTGTCCGGCATCGATTCCAGCAATACCTCGTAATTGGACATGGCGCTGTTGTCTTTCCCCGAGGATTGCTGGAGCAGAGCAAGGTTGAGTCGCAGCTTGGTATTGTTGGGGGTGCTTGCCAGTTCAGACTCCAGGTAGGCGAGGGCGTCGTTAATTCGCCCTGACCTTTGCAGGTTTCGGACGTAACCGGTAACGATTTCTGCATTCGAGGCTTTGCTGATGGCTTCCCGATATAGTTGGGCGGCCTCCTGGTATTTGGCCTCACTTTCACGATATTCGGCTTCTGTCAGGTAGGGGCGGGGTGAGTTGGGGTGCTGATCTTTGGCTTCACTGAGAATTGCCATAGCTTCTTCCGAATGGCCTTTGTCGAAGGCCTGTCGGGCAGCCTGCAGGGTAATCTGCTCATTGGTCGGAAACAGAACGCGGGCCCGTTCCAGGACCGAGGTGGCTCGCTCGTCGTCCCCACTACTCTTCAGATTCGACACCACGTTGTTGTAGATATCCGCAACCAGGTGTGAGGCGGGCGAAGGGGTATTCTCTTCGGCGCGTTCAAGCAGCGATGCGGTTAAGTCGTTTGCGGTTTCACTGTCGTTGTCGAGCAGCGCGATTTCCAGGAGTATCAGGCGAGGCCCTGTTGCATCCGGGCTCTGTTCCAGAATCTGTTGCATGAATTGTTGTGTCTCTCCCCGGTCCTGTAAGGAAATTATCCCCTGCAGAGCCTGTGCGCTGTCAGGGGCGAGCTGGACGGCGTTCTGGAACTGATTTTGGGCTTCTGTCCGGTTATTCTGAACGAGAGCCAACTTGCCGAGGGCGATCAATGGGGCCGCGGACTGAGGGGCTTTCGCCCGCGCGTCCATAAAATACGTCCGGGCTGCCTCCAGGTCGCCTGCATTGACCGCAAGATTGCCTCGCGTGATCAGCGCTGAAACGCTCTCAGGCCGGGTTTTGATCCAATCATCGGCCGTTTGTACCGCAGCCTCTCGATTGCCCGACCCCAAATGAGCCTGAATAATAATGCTGCGCGCCTGATCAAGGTCAGGCGCCGCTTCTCTGACCAGCTCCGCCTGGCGGATTGCCCGTTCATGTTCGCCCCGCTGATTCAGGTAGCCCGCATACCGCAGCCGGAGCTCATAGTTGTCGGGGTTGATGCCCAGCGCCTTTTCCATCAGCGCCTCGCCGGTTTCCACGTCCCCATTCTCAAGTGCGGCTATGGCCACCAGAGTAAGAATTTCAGGGTCGGAGTCACCGTTTTTCAACTCCGCAAGGGTTGTTTGTGCGCCTTCCGGATTACCCATCTGGAGCATGGTGGCTGCCAACATCTTACTGGCAATTTCAGAGTTACCCGTCTGGGCGATGGGAGCTAGCAATTCCTGCGCTTCCTCGGCCCTCCCTTGTCGAAAGCGAATAAGGCCCAGCATCAGAACGGATTGTTCGTGGTTGGGTGCCTGTGCCAGAACCTCCTGCAGGTAGCTTTCTGCTTGAGCCAAATTGCCTTTCTTCAGGGCATCATCCGCTGCAATCAGGTTGCTTCGGATCTTACCTGGCGGTGACTTGGCTAGAATTTCCTCATAGACGTATGCTTCCGAAAACTTGCTCTGAGCACGGAGTACCCGAATCAGTGCGGAAATCGTGGTGTACTTCCTGGCGGTCATTACGTCGTACTGACCGATGTCTTCCAATGCCCGGATATAAGCATCCTCGGCTTTCTGCCAGTCTTCGTTGAGGTGCGCTTTTTGGGCTTTCCACAACCAAAGCTCTGCATTTTCCTTGTCGATTTCTTCTGCTTCCGCCACCAGTTCCCCGGATCTATCCTCGTTGCCGGAGGTCAGCGCAACCTTGGAGAGGCCAATCAAAGCATCAACAGAGCCTGGGTCGCTTGAATGGGCCGTTTCGTAGGCTTGCTTCGCTTTTGCGACTTCACCCGTACCCAAGAAAATCTGGCCTTTCAGCAAAAGAGCTTCGACTTCGATGTCGTCTTCAGGAGAGGTGAGTTTGGCAAGCGCGGTCAGTGCGTCATCAAATTTACCCTGTTTAAGGTTGGCCTCTGCCAGAATCAGGTTGGCTCGATTCTGGAGCGTCGGGCTAATGTCTTTTTCGGACATCCTTTCCATTAGACGATTAAGCTGGCGCTCGGCGTTGACGGCGTCGCCGGCCGTGAGCAGGTTATCGATGATCAGGAAGTACGGTTCGAGATTGTCTGGCTTCAATTCAATGGCGCTTCGTGCCTCCTGGGTACTGGCTTTGAGTTCTCCCTGACGCTGGAAGAACCGCGACTGGTCCAGGTGGCTTAGGTGCTGGATATCTTTCTGGGTCATGTCGCTGTCATCACTGCCGCATCCCGCAAGGGACAGGGCAATGATGACGGAGAGAAGGGTGGCACGTACTGCTACAGCTGGTTTCATGGCCCTGGTCCTTTTCCTTTCGGGTCTTAATATGAACATCCTGATGTTCAGGTCTTCGACGGCTCGGCCGACGTTTCAATCCGGTATTTGTCCGTCAGGTTGTATAAGGTTGGTCGGGTAACGCCAAGCAGTCTGGATGTCTGGGCAATATTGAAATTGCAGGTTCTCAACGCCTGAACAATAGCCTGGCGTTCGGCGTTTTCCCGCACCTGTCTCAGATTCAGCTGATGATCTTTTGTCGGATTTTCGCTCGGGAGTTCCAGATCCTCCGCCGTAACTCTTTTTCCGTCGGCCATGATGGTGGCCCGTTTAATTTTGTTGATCATTTCCCGAACGTTGCCTGGCCACGAATAGTTGTTGATGGCGTCGATGGCATCTTCGGTGAAGTTAAGGTTGGGGCGATCCATCTGCTTGCCGAGCGCTTTAAGGAGGGACTGGGCAATGACCAGCGCATCGCCGTCCCGTTCACGTACGGGGGGCACGTCCAGGGTAATTTCGCTGATCCTGTAATAGAGATCCTCCCGGAAATCCCCGCTTTCAATCAGCGTCTTGACGTTTCGATGAGTTGCACAGACCACTCTGACGTCCACCGGAATCGGCTGAACTGAGCCAACACGATCGACAACCCGTTCCTGCAAGAACCGCAGAAGCTTTGCCTGCAGGGCCATTGGCATGTCGCCAATTTCGTCCAGGAACAAGGTTCCGCCATTGGCGCTCTCGATTTTGCCTTTTTTAGTGTGGGTAGCCCCGGTAAAGGAACCTTTTTCAAAGCCGAACAGCTCACTCTCCAGAAGGTTTTCCGGAATGGCCGCGCAATTGATGGCGGCGAAAGGCTTCCTGGCGCGGTGGCTCAGATCGTGTATTGCTCGCGCCAGCAGCTCCTTGCCGGTGCCGGTCTCGCCGGTGATCAGTGTGGTGACGTCTGTGGGAGCAACTTTTTCCAGGGTCCGGCAGATGGCGAGCATTTGGGGGCTGGCAGCGACAATACCCTTGATATTGGTACCGTTCCGCTGGCGGGACAGGTCCTGGTTTTCCCGCTCAAGCTCCGCCAGCCGAAACGCCCGGTTCACCACAAAGGTGAGTATCTCGGCATCGAGCGGTTTCTGGTAAAAGTCGCAGGCTCCCATTCCGATCGCCTTGACGGCGTTTTCTTTGTCCTCCCGACCGGTAACAACAATGACTTTTGTCATGTTGGCAAGTCGAAGAATGTCCTCAAGCAGGCCAAAGCCTTCGCTTGCGCCTCCCGGGTCTGGTGGCAGGCCCAGATCCAGTGTTACCACATCCGGTTCGACGCGCCTGAGCGCAGCCAGAGCCGAATCCCTGTCCGAGGCAACGGTTATCTCCAGGTCGTCACTGAAACACCAACGCATCTGGCTCTGGAGGCCCGGATCATCCTCTACGATTAAAAGTCGTCTAGTCACGACAGCAACAATTCCCTTGTTTGTAGACCCTGTTTGATTTCCGGAACACTTATCTCCAAAAGTGTTCTACACCTGATTCTTGACTGAAGATTGACACTTTTCAATGATGGAGTCGATTGTTAATAAAAAATGCCGATTAATTGGCGCTCTCTCTGGAGGGGTCGTTCTCGGATAGTATCTCCTTAGGAATCTCTTCGTTGGCTTCAAGGTCAGTCTTGGCAAGGGGAATTCGCAGTGAGAAACAGGAGCCCACCCCGGGTTCACTGGTTACATCAATATTCCCGCCGAGCTCCTGGAGATACTCTCTGGCCTGGAACGCCCCGATTCCCATCCCGGTCAGGCCTTTTGTACTCTCAAATGGCTTGAACAACTGATAGTTGATGAACTCTTCTGTCATCCCGCAACCGGAATCGTGAATAAACAGAACGACATTGCCCTTGGCAATCTTCAGGGTCAGTGTGATCTCTCCTTCCGGAGGGGTTGCATCCTGGGCATTCTGGATAAGGTGTCCCAGAACGCTCCGCAACTGCTCGTCATCCGCCAGGATCATCGCTTGTGGAGGGTTCCCCTCAAGGTGGGGGGCGGGGCGTTGCTGGCTGTAATGGTCGAGAAGCTCAGCAACCAGCCTGGTCAGATCCAGCACCTTTAGATCGCCGCCAGTATCACTTGAGGGCCTGCGCATATGATCAACGAGATTCGACATCTTGCGGACGGCGTGATCCGTGGTATTGATCATATCGTCAATGAAAGCAGGGTTGTTCCGGTGCTTGGACGCGTTTTTGACCAGCAACGAAAGCTGGGCGATCACCGTTTTCAAGTCATGAATCATGAAGGCTGAGGCCTTGCTGACGGCCTCAAACTGCATTGCCCGGGATAGCCGGTGCTGAGCATCCGCCTGGGCCAGGAGGTTGCAGGTCTGCCTGGCGACCACCTTGACCAGATCAAAGTTCTCCCAGTTCAGTTCCACTTTTGCGTAGGGGGTTCCGACCATGGCAATGCCATAGAGTTCGTTGCCGAGGTAGAGGGGAATGATCAGCCATGCATCCCGCATCCTTGCAATGGCATCGGGAATTTCAAGCAAATCGTAGCTGACGGGATCGGCCCGGTATTCGCGCAGGTCGACGACCCATTCTCGGTGCTTGAAAAAGCGGACAAGCTCGGAATCCTCATCAATGACGGTGTATCTGGGCGGTGAGATATTTACCGAGGCCTTCAGGACATAACTCGCCTGTTCGCCCTTGAGCCAGATTGCACCGGCATTGCTTTCAACCAGACCGGCCAGAATCCGTGTTACGCGTTCGGGAAGGGGAGGTTCGTCCCCCAGGTTGGCCAGTTCCCGGGTCATTTTTAGCCATTCGTCACGATAGTCGTACTTGTAGTCGAAGAAATTCCGGCTGATGAGGACCATCAGTTTTGCACGGATCCGGCGAGACAGGACGAGAGTCGCCAGGAAGGCCAGTGAAATGGTGAAGAACAGGACCTGGAGGGCATCCCCCCAGTCCCCTCCAAGTACCCGGACATAGTAGCCGCCGATGGCCAGGCAAAGCAGGTAGGCACCCGCAAAGATCAGTGTGCCGGCGTGGAACACCGCGGCATGGGAAAGCTGGAAATCCACCGGTTGTTTGCGTGTATTGATAACATTAATGGCAAACAGTGGAACGAGCAGGGCGTTCACGAATCCACGGGCATTCCAGAAGGAGTCCGCCACCTGGCCAAACAGCAAAGCATCGGCATACATGAAGAAATCGAAAGCGAACAGTGTGGCCACACCGATGCACAGGTATTTTATGCTTGAGCGACCGAACCCTGGGGAGTTTCGCCAGATCTGTTCAACCAGGGACAGACCGAGCAGGGATAGGGCAATCTGCCCCAGAAGTCGCGTTTTGCCGTTCAGAATGGACAGCCCGAAAACATACTCGAGCACGCCGAAGCCAAGGAGGAGAAAGAGCAGGACGGTGGTGGAAATGCCGAGCAACTGCTTCAGTTGTCCGGTCAGGCTGCCCTGGCGAAAGGCATTTCGGAGCATTGCGAAGAGCAGAAGGATCCAGGCTGCGTACCGCAGCAGTTCCAGCAGGTAGCGGATAAAAAAACCGGGGTACCCCAGCAGGCTCTGCATAACCAGTGCCGAGGACCAGAGAGTTGTGACAATTGCAGCCAGAAACAGGGCGCGGTCAACATCGCGCCTGACGTATCGGGTGGCGACGAGAACGGCCAGTAACCCGAAGGTGAGGGCCGCCGCCACATGACTGATTACACTGAAGTCGCTTAGCATCCCTCGCATCCTGCGTGAATGTCATCTGATCCCTGACGGCAGGGACGTTACACCGGTTTCTTGTTGTCCCGATAGAACCGGAAAATTTCCTTGAGCGGTCGCTTGGGCTTGAAGTCGAACTCTTTTGCGAACGCTCTGCCGTCGATAACGACAGGATACTTGAAAAAGGCCATCAGGTACGACGGAAAACTTCTCAGATTCAATGTCCGCAGAATAAGGGACGGAAGAACCGGCGGCACCGATGGTATGGGAATCCGTTTGCAGCTGCACAACTTGAGCGCGTGCTGGTAGGCCACCCAGTCCTGGGGGGCAACGTTGAAAACACCGCGGACGGGTTTGTTGTAGGCCAGCACAATGGCGTCTGCCATATCATCAATGTGAATGAACTGCATCATCGGCGAGAAGCCAGCCAGCACCGGTGCGCGTTCGCTGGCGAGCAATGTGCTTATGGAATTCCGCACGCCGGGCCCGACAATGTTGCACGGCCTCAGGATAGTGATGTTGAGCTCCGGGTAACGCCAAAGATAAATATTGGCCAGGTTCTCAAGCTCCACCGAGTCCACCAGGTCGGCACTGAGGCCGGCGCTCTTCAATGGGGCGGATTCATCAATCAGCGCGGGATTGTAAGCCACCGCACCATAGACGTGGAACGTGGACAGCACGACAACCCGTTTGATGCCGTATTTGTGGCTCAGGTCCAGCATCTTCTGGGTTCCCAGCACGTTGGCGTTGTATCGCCGCATGCGCGTGAGCTGGCTCGACATGATCCGACCGAGATGGATAACGCCATCGAACTCATAGCGGCGAAACAGGTCTTCGAACACCCGCTTGTTGAAATCAATGCAATAACTGGGGATGTCGTCGCCGAGGTATACCTGTTCCCGGAAATCAACGGCGACCAGGTCGCAGTGGTCGCGCAGCTGGTTTATGACTTTCTGGGCCAAAGCACCCGCGGCGCCGGTAACAAGAATGTGTGGTCTGCGATGCTGGGTCATCAAAAAAGCCTTTTCCGTTCACTCAATCCCTTGTCAATCAACCGGCTTATCTCCGCTTTCACCTTTTCAACACGTTCGGTGACCTGTTCTTCCGGTATTTCCAGGTCATCAAAGTACATTGGGTCGCCAAAATTGAGGTGCACCTTTGCCGGCAATACCACCGGCAGGGCAACCGGGGCGTAGGGGATGCCCAGCGTTTTGGCCAGCGGCTTGATGTTGGCAATGGCAGGGATGGTTTCTTCGCAGCCCACGACACCCACAGGCACAATCGGGGCCTTGTATTTCATAGCCAGGTGCATGAAGCCGTTGCCAAACCGCTTGAGTTCGTAGCGATCCCGGTAAAGCTTGCCGGAGCCCCGGATGCCCTCCGGGAAGACGATGACGGCTTCGTCATTGGCCAGCATCTTGGCGCAGTTCACCGGGTCACCGAGTACCGCGCCCACTTCGTTGAGCAAGTTTCCGAGCCAGGGAACGGTGGGAAAGAATCGCTCGATCATGGCTCGTGGCATACGCGGCTTTTCGTTTCGGGAGGCCAGGGCATAGCCGATGAGGATGCCGTCTATCGGCAACTGGCCGCTGTGATTGGCAATAATCAGAACAGGCCCCTCGGATGGGATTTTCTCGACGCCATGGGCCTGAACGCGAAAGTATTTTTCGTAGATCTGCCGGGTCAGCGCGAGCCCGTATTTGATCGCTTCGTTGTTGTAACCCCAGGGGTCGTAACCCAGCGTACCGATGGGTTTGCGAATGCGATTGACGTGTTGCTCCAGATCTTCAGGAATTAGCCTGGATTTTAAAAACGATGCCAGACTCATGCTGACTCCCTGTTGGCTTACGGATTTAATCGTTGGTTCAGCTGCGTCCAATCAGAACGCCCAGAGTGTGGCTTTGGCCCTCATAGAGCACACGGTAGTCTCCACTGGCGTTCGCGGTTTCTACACACAGCATATTTTTCCAGGCGTGATCGGGGAAATCGGAGAGTCGAGCCGCTTTGTCCGGCCCTGGATTCCAGACCACTGTGGAGTCGCTACCTACGGACTTCAGTTTGCGACTCCCTGCGGGTGTAACGATCGTCAGAGGTTCCCCGCTCTCATAAATTCTGTCGGTTTCCCCTTCAAAATAGACGGGCCCTTCCTGAATGAAGTAATCCCAGTTTTTCAGGGTGTCGACGAAGTTGCTGTTTCCCAGCCCAAGAACCCGGCTTCGTGAAATATCGGCCGTGGGGAAATAGCTATGCAGTGCCTGGCTGAACGCCAGTGGCTCGCTGCCAATGTTGGTTGTCGTCAGCGCAACCTGGCAACCGCGAACAGAAAAGCTGAACGTGATCAGGGCGAGCGCATGACCGGTCCAGACATCGGCGAAATCTTCGTTGGCATCGAGTGACAGGCTGATCTCTACCTCATGGGCACTTTCGCGAACATCCTCAAGTTTCCAGAGGGCGGATCTGGCAAAGCCGTGGGCACTGCTGGTGTGGATCCGTTTCCGGACTTCAGGTGCATTTCTGGAGGGATCCCCAAACCAGGGCCAGCACACCGGTATGCCTCCCCGGATAGCCCGCCCCGGTTCCAGTCGGGCGGTATCACTCAACCAAAGCCAGTCGGCCTCGTCCCTCGGGGCAAACTGGGTCAGGTGAGCTCCCTGCAGGAAAACCGTTGCCCTGAAGAGTGGGTGGTGAACGTCCAGTGCTTCAAGCTGCCCGATCGTTTTCCAGCGTGTAAAGGACCACTGGCCGGGAGAGAGTGAGAGTGGCGGTCGGTTACTGCTTTCAGACATGGTTCGGTTCTGGATCTTCTGGGTTAACGGTATTTGCCTATAACAGAGAGTAAATTAAAACTCCCTCCCGGGCGACAACTGCGGATAAAATACAAGCAGTTTCTGAGGATGTATCAAATGGATCAGTCAGTTGTTATCCCCATCACCGCCCCGCAGCTTGATCAGGCCAGTTCCGATAACTTCCTGGATGCCGTGGCCAATGGCGAGTGTCTCACCGATGTGGAAACCGGTAATGACGGCGCCATTGACTGTCTTTGGTTAGACGATGTCGCGGACGGGCTGAGCGAGTACGGCTGGATCACTCTGGATGTGGGAGGGCGCCTGGGTCGACCGCTTCTGGCTGCATTGGCTTCGGAGGTTTCCGTGCTGGAGCGTTGCGACGCCATGAAGAGCGCCGGTATTGGGCGTGGCAATGATCTGGTGCGTGACAGATCGGTACGTCGGGACAAGATCGCCTGGCTGCAAGGCATTACCGCACCTCAGGCTGCGCTCTTTGAGTTTTTCGAAGAGATGCGCCTGGGTCTTAACCAGCGACTATTCCTTGGTCTCAAGCGTTTCGAAAGCCACTTTGCGACCTATCAGCCGGGTGATTTTTACAGGAAACACCTGGACAGTTTTCAGGGGCGTGCATCCAGGGTGGTCAGCCTGGTGCTCTATCTGAATGAAGATTGGCAGGCCGGGCAGGGTGGAGAGCTTCGTGTTTTTAATCGGGAAAGCGAGAGCGAAGTGTGCGGCCTGGTTACCCCGGAAGCGGGGCGAATGGTGCTGTTTCTCAGCGAAGAAATCCCCCACGAGGTCTTGCCCGCTCATCGCACCCGTTACAGTCTTGCCTGCTGGTTCAGGCAGGATGAAGTGCCTCTGCCATTGTAGGAAAGTGGCTTGCTCCCGACTTTCCGAATTGTCGTTGTAGTCGGGAAACCCTTTTGCTACTATGCGCGCCGCTTTCAGGGAATTGTCCTGAAACGCCGTTATGGTGGCCCCATTGGTGCCTCCGCAACATGAAACCGTGAACCCGGTCAGGCCCGGAAGGGAGCAGCCGCAGCGGTGGAATTGTGTGCCGGAGTGTCGCTGGTGGGGCCACCCCCAGATTGTTCGTACCCGCCCGTAATTCCCTGATTTTCCCCGGCCTGAATGCATTCTTTGCGGTCTTTCGCGGTCGATCTTTGCTTCTTCTCAAGTCGGGTCCATGCTAAGGTTAAGCCCGTTTTTCACTGCAGTTGACGGATCATGAGCTACCAGGTACTTGCCCGTAAATGGCGACCCCGAACGTTTGAAGACATGGTGGGTCAGGAACATGTGCTCCAGGCACTGATTCATGCCCTGGAGAACCAGCGCCTGCACCACGCCTATCTGTTTACCGGTACCCGGGGTGTCGGTAAAACCACCATTGGTCGATTGCTGGCACGATGCCTGAACTGTGAGACGGGGATTACTCCACGGCCTTGCGGGGAGTGCTCAAGTTGCACTGAGATCCAGGAAGGCCGGTTTGTCGACCTGATTGAGATTGATGCCGCGTCCAGAACCGGCGTGGACGACATGCGGGAACTCACTGACAATGTTCAGTATGCGCCCACCCGTGGCCGCTACAAGGTGTACCTCATTGACGAGGTTCACATGCTGACCAATCAGTCGTTCAATGCCTTTCTGAAAACCCTGGAAGAGCCCCCGGAACACGTAAAATTCCTGCTGGCAACCACCGATCCCCAGAAGCTGCCGGTGACGGTGCTGTCCCGTTGTCTGCAGTTCAATCTCAAACGCATGACGCCGGAGCATATTGCCGGTCACCTTCAGCACGTCCTCACCGAAGAGCAGATTTCTTTCGAAGATCCAGCCCTGTGGCTTCTGGCCCGGGCAGCTGACGGCAGTATGCGTGATGCCCTGAGCTTGACGGATCAGGCCATTGCCTTCGGGAACCAGAAGCTGGCGGCAAGCGATGTCAGCAACATGCTGGGTACCATTGATCAGCGGGATGTAGAGCGTCTGGTGCAGGCGCTGGTTGAAAGGGATGGCCCGGGACTGTTGTCCGAAATCAACCGGATCTCGGACTTTGCGCCTGATTACAGCGTCATTCTTGCTGACCTGCTGTCACTATTCCATCGGGTGACCATGGAGCAGGTGGTGCCGGGCACTGCAGACAATGCCCTGGGCGATGCTGCCCAGGTCCAGACATTAGCACGCAAATTGAGCGCCGAGGATGCCCAGCTTTTCTATCAGGCAGCTTTGATGGGGCGCAAGGATCTGGCCATTACGCCGGACGCGCGTATGGGCTTCGAGATGACCTTGTTGCGCATGCT
The DNA here is from genome assembly GCF_019392195.1 of Marinobacter sp. F4206. Lineage (NCBI taxonomy): Bacteria > Pseudomonadati > Pseudomonadota > Gammaproteobacteria > Pseudomonadales > Marinobacteraceae > Marinobacter > Marinobacter liaoningensis. The sequence goes on along the minus strand of NZ_JAHXKI010000001.1, from coordinate 388,736 downwards.
GGCGTTTCGCCCCGGTGCCGACCGACGGGAGCCGCCCGCGGTAAGCTCCGGAGGACAGGCCGGGTCTGGGGCAGCCCGGGATGAACCCGACCCCGCACCCGCGCCACGAGGCGAGCCCAGTGCGCCTGTTGATCCCGCACCTGCTAATGAGCCCGAGCCTGCGAACGACAGCACGCGTGATCCGGTCAGTGAGGTCGCCGGGGACGGTGTGGATGAAAGTGAACAGGCCACAGTGTCGCCCCCGACCGACGACTCCCACGACGATTCCTGGCTCGCCAGTCTCGACGCGCAGGCCGCCGCCGAGCCAGAACCTGAGCCTGAATCCGGACAGGAGCTGGCGAGGGAGACCGAGCGTGAGCCCGACATTCAACCAGTGGAGTCTGAACCTCTCCCAGATTACGAGCCCTCTGCATCGGATGAGCAGTCGGAGCCGGAAGCGTTGCGTCCAGAGGAATCTGAGTCCTCCACGCCGCCGGAGCAGGAACCGGTTCCGCAATCGGGTGGCGAGTTTGTGTGGGAGCGGGATTTCAGGTCTCTGGGCATCGTCGGCATGCCGGGAAATCTGGCCAGCCACGGGGCGTTGTCATGGCAAGGAGATACCGTTGTCCTGACCATTGATGCCGGCCATGCGCGTCTCCTGAACGCGCGACATGAAGAAAAGATTCTGACCGGCTTGAGAAATCGCTTTGGCGCTACTACTGATTTACGTGTGGAGCCGGGTAACCCTGGGCCCCATACACCGGCGGCCTTTGAAGAGCGCCAGCGGAAGGCTCGTCAGCAGGCGGCTGAAGAGTCAATTCGCAAGGATCCGGCCGTGCAGTCCATCGTTGAACGATTCGGTGCCCGGGTAGTCGAAGACAGTATCCGGCCGATAGAGACAAGCAGGAGATAGCAGCATGATGAACAATATGGGCGACCTGATGAAAAAGGCCCAGAAAATGCAAGAAGATATGCAGAAAGCGCAGGAAGAAATCGCCAAGGCGGAAGTGACCGGCGAAGCTGGCGCTGGACTGGTAAAAGTCACCATGAACGGCCGCCACGATGTTCGCAAGGTCGAGATTGATCCCTCGCTCCTGACTGAAGAAAAGGAGATTCTAGAGGACCTGCTGGCGGCGGCTGTTAACGATGCTGTGCGCCGGGTGGAGGCGAATCAGAAAGACAAGATGTCCGGAATGATGTCAGGCATGGGTATGCCTCCCGGCTTCAAGATGCCGTTCTGAACCCTGCTACATTCGTTGTCCGGAAGTTTGAGGATGTTTCATGGCCTTTAGCCCGCTCGTAGATGAACTGGTGGAATCGCTTCGGTGTTTGCCCGGAGTGGGGCAGAAGACTGCCCAGCGCATGGCGTTTCACCTGCTGGAGAGGGGACGTACGGGGGGCAGCCGTCTTTCCGATGCATTGAGCAGCGCCATGACTGGCGTCAGACGCTGCGATAGTTGCCAGAACTTTGCCGATACTGAAATATGCGGTATCTGCGAAAACTCGGCCCGACGCACCGGCACCCTGTGCGTGGTCGAAAGCCCGTCGGATCTGCTGGCGATCGAGCAGGCGGGGGACTATCGCGGCGGCTATTTCGTGCTGATGGGGCATCTCTCGCCCATTGATGGTGTAGGACCTGAAGAAATCGGGATTGAGCGCCTACTGGATCGAGTTAACAAAGAGGGCGTGACGGAACTTATTCTTGCCACCAACCCCACTGTCGAAGGGGAAGCGACGGCCCATTATATTGCCGATCGGCTCGATGGTCGCGATATCCTCATTACTCGCCTTGCCCATGGCATTCCGGTCGGGGGCGAACTGGGTTACGTGGACGGTTTCACCCTGACTCACGCCTTCCGCGGCCGCAAGCCACTCTCCGAATAAAAGACCACCAGGCTTTTCTATGACACTTTTGAATCCGGCTGTTGACGTTCCCCCGGCACCAGACACCATTCATTGGCTCCGGGAGCCGGCGGCTCTGGATCAGTGGCTGGAGAAGGGCAGCGGCGCACCGTTAGCGCTCGATACTGAATTCGAGCGGGTTAATACTTTTTATCCAATTCCCGGGCTGGTGCAGCTCGGCCTCCGGGGTGAGTTCTGTCTTGTCGATCCGGAAGTGGCCGAAGCATCTTCCCGATTCCGGGATGTCCTGGCGGATCCCGAAACGCCAAAGCTACTCTATGCCATGAGTGAGGATCTGGAGCTGTTTCGTCGGTGGCTGGGTATTCAGCCCAGAGGCGTGCTGGACCTGCAAATTGGGGCCGCTATGGCTGGCGCCGGTTTTTCACTCGGTTATGCCCGTCTGGTAGAAACTCTGTTTGGTGAGACCCTGGACAAGTCGGCCACCCGGTCCGACTGGCTGTCCCGGCCATTGTCGGAAGCACAGCAGAGTTACGCAGTGGATGATATTCGATTCCTGGAGCCGATGTACCGATGGCTTGAGGAGCGTTTGCGTGAGCGGGAGCTTATTTCAGCCTTCCGCGAGGAGTCTGAGCGTTTTGCCGAGGAATTGGCCCGTCAGGACGATCCCGGTAAGCATTACCTTAAGCTCCGCGGAGGCTGGACGCTCAGTCCTCAGCAGCAGGGGGTATTGAGGGAGCTTGTGAAATGGCGCGAGCAGGAATGCGAACGCCGGGACCGTCCCCGGAACCGCGTATTGGGAGATCCCCTGTTGATCGCTATTGCGGAAAAAATGCCGGGATCGACCGGCGCACTTTCGAACATTCAAGGAATTCCATCCGGAGCCGTGCGGCGATACGGCGATACCCTGCTGCAACTTGTTGAAAAGGGGCGTACGGCGGATAATTCCGGGCTTCAGCGGATCGCCCCTCCGCTAACGCGTGATCAGCAGGCGTACTTCAAACTGTTAAAGCGCCTGTTCGTAAAATCAGCGGAAGAAGCCGATATACCGGTGGAATTGCTGGCACCAAGAAAACGTCTTGAAAAGGTTGTCCAGGAACGAAGTCTGGATAACCACCCCTTTTTCCAGGGGTGGCGGGAGCGCATCCTGGCGCCATTCAGGGCGGATATAGAGGAACTACTGGCATCATGAAAGAACGGGAATTTGTTTCTGTATTTCGCAGCAGCAAGAAACGCGATACCTACATCTACGTTCGCCGGGGACAGGCCTGGGAGGATCTCCCGGAGAGCCTTCGGGGCATTTTTGGTCAGCCGGTGCATTCAATGGACCTGATCATGACGCCGGATCGGAAACTGGCGCGGACGACCGGTAAGCAGGTCCTGGAAGCACTGGCGGAAAAAGATTTTTATCTGCAAATGCCGGAAGAGCAGGACAGCTACGTGGTCGATTTCCGCAAGAAGCTGGAGCAGCGCGACAAATGATTGCCCAGATTCCCTTCTGGCAACGAAAACGCCTCCATGAGATGAATTCGACCGAATGGGAATCCCTGTGCGATGGCTGCGGCAAATGCTGTCTGAACAAGCTTGAGGATGAGGATACCGGCGAGGTCTATCATACCGATCTGGTGTGTCGGTATATGGATGAAGCGACCTGTCGTTGCACCGTCTACTCCGAACGATTGAAAAAGGTACCCGGGTGCACGGTGCTGACAGCGGATACCGTCAACGACTACCATTGGCTCCCATACACGTGTGCTTATCGCACCCTGGCTGAAGGCAGACCGCTGGCGGACTGGCACCCCCTGCGCAGTGGCGATCCTGCCTCCGTTCACGAGGCGGGGGTTTCCATTCGAGACAAGGTAGTCTCTGAGGATCAGGTTCCTGAAGAGGACTGGGAAGAACACATCATTCACTGGATTATTTAATGATCGATACCGACGCACAATTGGCCTATGGAATTTTCTGGGCCGCCTATGCTATTGCCTTCGTTGTGTTCTTTTACATGATGAAGCACCTGTTCCGCTTTCTACCCATCTATGGGTTGAGAACTCTTCTTCTAGCAGCGCTGGTGGCGTTGTTGCTGACGCCGGTGGAATCGCCGGAATTCGCCGGCTGGTGGATACCGGCCTGGTTGTACGGTGGCTATGAACTGATTCTGGGAGAGGCGGATGCCGCAGGCAGGGCCCTCTTCAATCTCGGCATCGCAGGACTGGTGATGCTTTTGGTCTGGATTCTGGATCTTGTACGTTATCGTCTGGCACGACGCTAACGGAATGATGCGGAACCGCTGAACGAACAAACTCGTGAGAGCGAAGATGCCACGACTGCTGACGTTGATTTTCCTTGCCGCCACGCTGTTCCCGGCGACTGTTCACGCCCAGGAAGTCTCCGCGCCGAACCTTCCTGAGCAGTCCGATGTAAGGATCATCGTTGATATTTCCGGGTCAATGAAAGACAACGATCCGGACAATCTGCGCCAGCCTGCCGTAAGGCTTCTGGCGCGCATGATCCCGGAGGGAGCAACGGCGGGTCTGTGGACCTTTGGCCAGTACGTAAACATGCTGATCCCGCACCGGGCGGTGACGACTGAGTGGCGCGAACAGGCTATCGAGCGTTCCGGTCAGATCAACTCGGTAGCGCTCAGAACCAACCTTGGGAAAGCGATAGAGGTTGCGAGCGACAGCTATTATACCGGTGGTGTCCTGGAGGAAACCCATTTCATTCTGCTTACAGATGGCAAAGTGGATGTTTCGGACGACGCGAGCATCAACCAGCGCGAGGAAAACAGAATACTGGATACCCTGGTTTCAGATCTGACGAAGCAGGGCGCGACCTTTCACCCGATTGCCCTGTCTTCGGAGGCGGACGCAGAATTCCTGCAGCAGCTCGCCCGAGACTCAGGCGGACGGTTCCAGGTTGCTGACAGTGCAGACGCCCTGAATCGGGCTTTCCTTGAGGCGTTGAACACCGCCATTCCCCAGGAACAGGTACCCATCGTCGGAAATGCTTTCTCGGTTGACGAGGGTGTCACCGAATACACCGCACTTATATTCTGGGGCGAGCAGGAAACCAGCGAGACACGAGAGCTCGAACTGGTTCGACCGGATGGCACCACCATCACTCTGGCTCAACCGCCAGAATCAATCCGCTGGGCACGGGAAGCCGGTTACGATCTGATGACCGTCAGCGAACCGATGGCGGGTGAGTGGCGTATTAATGGCGAGTTGGGTGAGGGCAGCCGCGTTACCGTGGTCAGTGATCTGCGTATGGCGGTGAGCCCGGTTCCGACATCATTCTCTGAAGATAGCCCCATCGACCTTGAAATTGCGTTCTTCGAGAATGGCGAGAAAATTACCAACCGGGATTTCCTGCAGGTCCTTGATGTCCGGCTCAGTATTACGTCGGAAGACGGCCGGAGCGGTACCAAACTGCTTTCCGGTGACGAACCGCCGAAGGATGGTGTGTACGCGGATACCATTGGTCGGCTGCCGGCGAGCGGGCTGTATCGAATAGAGGTTATCGCCGACGGTCAAACCTTCGGCAGGAAGTTCAGTACTCGCACCGGGTTCGTTTCCACGGAAACAACGGCAGAGAGCCAAGCCGGTGACGAGTCCCCAGAAGCGGCCGTGGGGGGAGAACCGGAAGCTGAGCCATCTGCTGATCCTGCACGACAGGTAGTGGAATCCGAGTCGGAGTCATCAAAAAATTCCGAGCCGTTAATCACAAGTCCGATTGATGTTAGCAAGGTGGAGGAGCCCGACGCCTCTGAGTTGCAGGTCGCTGAGCCTCCAACCCCTGAATCTCCCGTGCCGGAGGACGATGCGGTGAGTGCTCTGCCGGTTCCCGTCTGGGCAATCGGCGCGGGTGTCGGTGGAGTTGGACTGATGGCTGTCATCTGGCTTGCGATGAGGAAACGTCAGGCGCAACGTTCGGAACAGGCAATGGCCGCAGCCGAGCGGGAGACCGTAGCGGATCTGGACGATAAGTCGGAACCAGAGGTAGCTGCCGCCACGGATGCTTCGCCAGAAGAGGCGACCGAAGAGGTTTCAGAAGACATTCCCGAGGTGACCGATGAGATGCAGCCTTCGGATAGGGAGTCAGAATCGGAGCCTGATGAGGATGAATTCGGACTGGATGATTTCGATCTGTCGGAATTCGACGAGCTCCCCGAGTACGATGGGAGTGATCCCGATCACGCGGACGACGAGACCCAGCAGAAACCTGACGATTCAGATCAGAAAAAGTAACCTACAGGAATTTTAGACATGAAGTTTACCGGTACCGATAACTACGTAGCCACAGATGACCTGCAAATGGCCGTCAACGCGGCGATATCGCTCCAGCGACCACTGCTGATCAAAGGCGAACCCGGAACCGGCAAGACCTTGCTGGCTGAAGAAATGGCCGCCGCACTGGGTATGCGGTTGATTCCCTGGCACATCAAGTCGACCACCAAGGCCCAGCAGGGCCTGTACGAGTATGATGCAGTTTCCCGCCTTCGCGATTCCCAGCTTGGCGATGAAAAAGTTAAAGATATCAGCAACTACATTGTGAAGGGCAAGCTCTGGGAGGCCTTTGAAGCCGACGAGCAGGTTGTGCTGTTGATTGATGAAATCGACAAGGCCGATATTGAGTTTCCAAACGACCTGCTGCTGGAGCTGGATCGAATGGAGTTCTTTGTTTATGAAACCCAGCAGTCCGTAAAGGCCCGTCAGCGCCCGATTGTCGTGATTACCAGTAATAACGAGAAGGAACTGCCGGACGCATTCCTCCGTCGCTGCTTCTTCCACTACATCAGTTTCCCGGAGCACGACACCATGAAGGACATTGTCGATGTTCACTTCCCGGGCCTGCAGCAGGAAATTGTTCGTGATGCGCTGGAAGTATTCTTCGATGTTCGTAAGGTGCCGGGACTGAAGAAGAAGCCGTCCACATCCGAGCTGATCGATTGGCTGAAATTGCTGATGGCGGATGAATTGTCTGCGAAAATGCTTCAAGAGAAAGACACCAGTTCTGCGCTGCCGCCCTTGTATGGCGCACTGGTGAAAAACGAGCAGGATGTTCACCTGCTGCAAAAGCTGGCCTTTATGGCCCGTCGTCGCAGCTGATACTCAGCAAGAGTCTCGTTTTATGTTGATTGATTTTTTTCTAGAAGTGCGGCGTGCGAAGGTACCCGCGAGTTTGCGCGAATTCCTGGACCTTCTGGAGGCCCTCCAGAATCGTCTGGCGTTTGCTGACATGGAAGACTTCTACTATCTGTCGCGCCTGTGCCTGGTGAAGGACGAGCGTCACTTCGACAAGTTCGACCGAGCGTTCAAGGCTTACTTTGAGGGCATCGAGAATCTTGATGACCTGATGGAGATGCTGATTCCGGACGACTGGCTGCGCGCCGAATTTGAAAAGCACCTGTCCGAGGAAGATAAAGCCAAAATCGACTCCCTGGGCGGCCTGGAGGAACTCATCGAGACCTTCAAGAAACGCATGGAAGAACAGAGTGAACGCCATGCTGGAGGTAACAAATGGATTGGGACCGGCGGTACCTCTCCGTTTGGTGCGGATGGCTACAACCCGGAAGGTTTCCGTATTGGCCAGAAAAATGGCCGGCACGGGCGAGCGGTCAAGGTCTGGGAGAAACGCGCATTCAAGGATCTGGATGACAGCATTACCCTGGGCATCCGAAACATCAAGGTGGCCCTTCGTCGCCTCCGCAAGTTCGCGCGTCAGGGTGCGGCCGACCAGCTCGATATGGATGACACTATCCGATCCACTGCCCGCAATGCTGGGTATCTGGACCTCAAAATGGTGCCGGAGCGGCACAATGCGGTGAAGGTACTGATTTTTTTCGATGTTGGTGGGTCAATGGATCCTCATATTCGGGTGTGCGAGGAACTGTTCTCCGCGGCGAGACTCGAGTTCAAGCACATGGAGTATTTTTACTTCCACAATTTCATTTATGAGAGCGTCTGGACCAACAACATTCGTCGAATGAATGAAACCACGAGTACTTATGACATCCTTCATAAGTACTCCCCGGATTACAAAGTCATTTTTGTGGGAGACGCCACGATGGCGCCCTATGAAATCTCGCATCCCGGTGGCTCGATAGAACACTGGAACGAGGAAGCTGGCGCAACCTGGTTCCAGCGGGTATCAGATCATTTTCGCAAAGTCGTCTGGCTCAACCCGCTGCCGGAAAGCTATTGGGGGAGCGGAGGCTCTCTCGGTATGACCCGACAGTTGGTCAATGATCACATGTACCCACTGACCATTGATGGTCTTGAATCGGCCATGAAGCATCTGAGCAAATAAAAAAAGCCGATGCGGTTGAGGGCATCGGCTAAGCTCGGCATATCAAACGGGGTGACCGGCATGGTTTCCCCGTGACTTGTTCTAAGCAATTCCAAGGCCATAAATGGAAAGTGGCCATAAAACAGAGTCTTGGTTTCGCTCGCGTATTCTTCACAATACACTGTCACACTTTCTTATCTAGCCCTGTTAAAAAAGTCGACACCCCTTCAATTTCCCTTCTGCTGTTTTTCATTTGGTGATCTGGATACCGTTCTTGCGAGTTACCAAGTGTTACGCTTTCTGCCAGCTTGTTACAAAAGATGTCCATTATCAGGAAGGCAGGAGGCAAAAACGGGATTATGTTCGGCAAAAAACCAACAAAAGAGCGCCGAATAAACGCTTGGCGCGCGTTCCTTCCCGGGATTTTCTGTCTGGTTATGCTTCCCGTATCGGCGGCTTCTACCATCGATCAGCAGATTGAGCAGCTGCGGGCTCAGATTTCAGAGCACTCTGCGCGTGTTTTTTCTCTGGAGCAGGAGCTTCTCCACCCTGTCGATACGCGAATGGCAGTTTTCCTGACACTCGGGAATCGAGAAACGCTGGACTTGGACTCTGTAGAGCTGTTTGTCGATGGCCAACCGGTGGCTTCACACCTGTATTCAGAGCAGGAAAGGGGGTCCCTGGAGGCAGGGGGGATTCAGCAACTGTTCGTTGGCAACCTGTCGACTGGCGAGCATGAGCTCAAGGCGATCGTCACCGCACGTTCGGCGAAGGACCATTTCGTTCGTCGCGAGACAGTTCATCAGTTCCGAAAACGCCCCGGAACCTTGCGGCTTCAGATGAGCCTGGAAGCGCAGGCACCGAACTACGGGCCCCGGGTGTCGTTTGTGGAGTGGAAGTAGCTGCACATGACTCACCCGATATTCAAGCCTGCCGTTCGCATAATCTCCAGCCTGGTGCTGTGTGTTACGGCACCGTTGAATCTGGCTGCCACCGCCGGAACGCCGGGTGAACTCCAGTCCGGGTTGGTCCGGTTTGCGCTGGCGACCGACCAGTTGCCCCCTGTAATGGGTTTTGTGGACAGCCTGCAGGGGGAGTCAGCGGCGTTCCTCCGGGCACAGCTGTTACTGAGTACTGGTCGAGCGAATGAGGGCTTGGCAGAGCTCAGGCAGGTTGCTGATGGGCAGCACCATCGCGGAGAAGCTGCCTTGCTGGTCGGCCGGATTATGCTGGCTCGAGACAAGTCGACCGAAGCGGAGCAGTGGTTTGAAAAGGCCGCCCGGTTCGGATTTGGCGAGACCCGGGAAGAGGCATCCTATGAACTGGCCGAGCTTGCCCGAACAGCGGGGCGGACGGATAGAGCCGGGCAGATTCTGGCCGGGATGGAAGAGGGCTACTGGGCGGCAATGGGTTACCTCAATCTTTCCAGCGATTATTCGAGGCAGGATCTGAATCCGACACGTGCGCTGGTAGCTCTTCGTGTCGCGTTGGCCATGGCAGAGAAAGACAGCTTTGTTGAGCGCAACAGTCACCTGAAAAGCCGCTTGCTCGTTCGCGCAGGTTATCTGGCCTTGCAGAATGGAGAGCATGACAAGGCTATAGGGTTTCTGGAAAAGGTGCCGCTTGACAGTTACAGCACTCCACAGGCGCTTTATCTCCACGGGCTTGCACTGGCGGGGAAAGGAAATCACCGCGCTTCAATGCAGAGTTGGCACCGGGCGAAAAAATTTCCACTCGCTTATCCGGGGGTTGCTGAGGCCTGGATCGGCATGGGTCGCGGTTTCGATCTCTCGGGTTACCTCGGTCAGGCAGGAGAAGCCTATCTGGCCGCGAATGCCGCTTATGAGAGCGAGCGGGTAACGCTTCGGAAACTGGCTGACCGCATTCGTCAACAAGGCGCCTACAAAACCTTGGTGGGGGATGCCCGGAACTCCGATCTTGAGTGGTTTCTGGCAGACAGCCGCACATTAACGCAACCCCGAATGGCCTATCTTTTTGAGTTCCTTGAGCAACCGGCCGCTCAGGAAAGTGTGAGACGGGTCGCTGATCTTAATGAATTTAACCGGATTCTGGCTCAACAAACAGGCGACCTGGCGGTGTTCGTTGAGGCTCTTGAGGAACAGTTAGCCACTTTGGATGGCCAACGGGGAGAGGTCTCCTCATCGTTAAAACGCAAACAAGAGTCTCTGGAGAAGACCCTCGAGCGGCTGGCCGTGTCCGGACTCAGTTCGGTTCAGCAGGGGCAGATCCGCCGATTATCCGAAACGCTTACCCTGTCTGCCAGCAGCCTCGACGACCTTGAAGCCCGCGCTCAGGAACGTCCGTCGGTGCTCAAGCAGCAGCTTCGCCACGCCCGAGCGCTGAAGACACAAACAGAGGATTATCAGGCCAGGGTTAACCAATTGGGCCAGCAGGCTGAAAGGCTTCTGGACAAGCGGGCATTGGACTATGTGGCAGAGCAGGACCGGCGGATGGCCTTTTCGCTCGACAAGACCGAACAGCAGATAGCTCACCTCTATGAGTACCTTGCTCTGGAAAACCTGGAGGAGGCCAATCGGTGAAGTGTCTGATTCCTGCTCTCCTATGCTTTTCACAGATAGCCAGTCCGGCATTGGCGCAGGACTCGTTCCGGGTGGAGCTTGGCCGGGACGGGGAGACAATTGGCGACATGCGCCCGGTATTTCTCAAGTTTGAATCCCGGCCGTTGCCGGCGATTTCGCCCGCCGAGGTCGCGCGTCGCTATCAGCGCCTTTTCGATTCCTCGGATGAGCCGGAAGTGCGGATTGATGCGCTGAACCGTCTCGCGAATATCCGCGATCGTTCCGGACAGGACGTAGGGTTCTCGCCCGCAGAAGAAGAGCGAGTGTATCGGGAGGTGATCGACAGTTACGAGTCCATTCTGTCCCGTGGGTCTTTCAGCGGTCGACTGGACGAACTGCTCTACCAGATGGCCAAGGCGCATGCACTCACGGGACAGGCCGAACAATCCATCGAACGTCTCAAGCAGCTCGTTGGTCTTTACCCCGACTCCGAACTGGTGCCTGAGGCCCGGTTCCGAATTGCCGAATCAGCTTTCTCCGCTGGCGACCACGCCGAGGCGGAATCGGTTTATCTCACCTTGATTGAATCCGAAGAGCAGGGCCCGCTCAGGACGAAAGCCGGATACATGTTGGGCTGGAGTCAATTCAAACAGGGTCCCTCGGCCTGGGAGCGTTCAGCCAGAACCTTCCTCTCCGTACTTGATGAGTTTTTACCGACCCCGGAAAGCATCCGTGATGTTGACCAGTCCAGTGTCGATACCATTGACGATACCTTTCGTGTTCTGGCCTTGATGGCCGCCAGGAAGACGGGGCCCGGCAGTCTCATGGCGTGGCTTGATACGGCACCAGAAAGGCACTGGGCGTATCTGCTGTTTGACAGGCTTGCCGACTATTATGCGATCCGTGGTGAGTTTTCAGAGAGCGTGGACACCAACCGGGCGTTTGTTCGCTATTCCCCGGATCACCCGATGAACGCTCTCTTCATGGCTCAGATTGCGGAGGTCTGGGAGCGCGCAGGCGATTTGCCAAGGGCGCGGGCCGCGCGGGCGGACTACGTGGCCATGTTCAGCGCGCCCGGAAAGTACGACAGTCTTTCCAACTCCGATCAGCAGCGCTGGAAGCGGTTCAGCCGGCGTCTGGCGGACTTTTATTACCAACGGGGCTCGTCGGCATCCAAAGGTGGCTCCTATTCGAAAGCCCGGGAGGCATTTTCCAGATCAGCTGGCTACTACGAGGCTTTGGCGAAACGTAGCGCCCCTTCGGGGGCCTTGCTCAGGTTGGCGGGTGATGCCCGGTTGCAGTCCGGGGAGTATGCTGCAGCCCTTTCAGGTTTTCAGAACGCCGCCTATGCCGAAGAGGAATATGGCGAGGCCGCTGATGCCGGATGGGCGGCTGTGGTGCTGCTCAGAGAAGGCGTTGACGACATTCGTCGAACACCTGAATTCCAGCCGGATCTGGCAGCGCTCTCCGTGGAGTCTGAGCGTTTTGCCGAGCGTTTTTCTGACGATCCCCGTCTCCCCGGTTTGACGGCGGATCTGGCAGCACGATGGTTCACGGAGGGCGATGCAAAACGCGCCCTTCATTACGGAGAGAAAACCGTCGCGAACGAGCGTGCCTCTGCGACCGAACGCTACCCGGCCTGGCTCACCTTGGCCAAAGTTCGGCAGCAGCAGGGTGAGTATGGGCTTGCGGAACGAGCTTGGAAGCAGGTCCTGGAAATCATGTCGGAAAACGAGATTGAGGGGCTGGAGAGGGACGCCGGCGCATCGGTCAGGCAGCAGATGGCAACGGCGATTTATCGGCAGGGCGAACTGGCTGCGGCGAATGGCAATACTGAAATCGCTGTAGACCATTTCAAGCGGGTGGGCGCTGCGTTACCGAATTCAGAAATCGCCACCAGAGGCCGCTATGACGCCGCCAACGCACTGCTGAAAGCCTCTCAATTGTACCCGGCCATCAACGAGCTCAATCGCTTCCGTCAGGATTTTCCGGGCCATCCATTGACCGAGGAGGTTAGTGCCAAGCTGGTTCACGCCTATGTCGCGTCAAACCAACCGGCTTCCGCCGCCACGGAGTTGTTGAACGCGGCTGGAAACGCTGAGGATCCCTGGCCTTTAAAACTGAGGGCTGCTGACCTGTTCCATCAGGCAGGCGAGACCGTGAACCGAAACGCCCTGTACCGGGACTATCTGTCGGCTCATTCGGATGCCGATACCGCCGGCCAACACCTCCAGATGCAGACAATGCGGCACCGGCTCATGGAGAGCGTAAGCGACCGTTATGAGCTGCAACAGGAGCTGGTTGATCGCGAATTGGCGAGCCCCTGGCACTCGGAACAGACACTTGCCTGGGCAGCCCGGAGTTCCATGGCACTCGGTGCAAGAGCTGCCGCGAGCTTTTCAGGTATGTCATTAACCCATCCGTTACCGGAGTCCCTTGATCGCAAGCAGCGGGCATTGGAAAGCGCACGGCAACGCTTCCTGGATGCGGAAAAGCTCGGTGGCGAGCAGATGCGATCCGAGTCGCTCTACCGCCGCGCCGAACTCTATCGCGTACTCGCCCGGGACCTGATGGGATCAGCCGTGCCCACCGACCTGAACGAACTGGAATCCATGCAATATCAAATGTTGCTGGAAGAGGAAGCCTTTCCTTTCGAAGAGAAGGCGATTCGACTTCATTCCGAGAACCATCAGCGCATCGCCGCCCAGGGTTACGATGCCTGGATTGGCAAAAGCCTTGGGGTGCTGGCCGACATGAATCCCGGTCGTTATGACCGCTCGGTCCGCTGGATGACATGGGCATTGGAGGCCAGTGATGATGCTTGATAGATGGGGTGTCCGCCAGGTTTTCGTGGGGCTTTGTGTCGGAGTGCTTGCAGCCTGCTCGGGACCGGTCGTGAAGGAATCGGAACCCGTCAGTCCGGAGCTGGCGCTGGAATTTGCCCGAGAGGGTAAACAGGCCTATGAGCAGGGCCGTAAACGCGCGGCTGAACAGGCCTGGCGACAGGCAGTCGAACTCAATCCTCAAGACCCGGTTGTGGTTAACAACCTCGCGGTACTGCTGCAAGAAGAGAAGAAGTTTGCCGAGTCCGCGTCACTGTTAGAGCGAGGGTTGCGCTATTCACCAGAGGTGGCCGAGTTGCATTACAACCTGGCTGTGATTGCCGAGTTGTATTTGCTGGATCTTCAAAAAGCCCTGACCCATTACGAAAGGTACCGTGAGATTTCCGGAGTGGAGGACAAAGTGGTGGCCGGATGGATTGCTGACCTGCAAAGAAGGCTGGATTAAGTGATGGCGAACCGAACCCTGAACGGCAAACCCTGGCTGACGTTCTTCGCCTGGATCGCACTATTTCCGGTGTCCAGCATCGCTGCTTCGCCGGCATCGGCTTCTGCCGGCGATTCCCGATCTGACCGGACCACCCTCACGGTCGAGGGTATTTCAGCGAGTATCGGTGAGGACAATCCCCGTGTTCTCTACATTCTTCCGTGGCAGGCACCAAGCCTGCCACGAAGGCCCAGGCAGGCACTGGAAGACAAGGCGCCAGAACTAGTCCAACCGGTTAATCCGGTCACGCTGGAGCAGCACCGGGTGTTCCGGAAAACTCTTAATCCCCTGGTTCTGAGTCCCGGTCGGGATTCAGCCGTGACGACGCAGTAACGACGGAGAACAAACATGCTGGATACAGTGATCAGGTTTTTTCAGGATGGCGGCCCTTTCATGTACCCCATTGCGGTGGTGCTTGCAGTCGGTCTCGCTATTACCCTCGAACGCTTTTTCTACCTTGCGTCGGTCCGGCGCCGAAACCGTACGGCTTTCGAAAAGGGAATCCTGCCACTTCTCCAGAAGCGGGATTACCATCGTGCAATGAAGGCAGCCAGCACTTCTGACAGTGCTATCGCCTCAATCATGGGCGCGGGCATCGGCCGTCTGCTCAATAACAGCCGCCGGGAGGACATTGAGTACGCCATGGAGGAGGGCTTGATGGAGGTGCTCCCGAGGCTGGAAAAACGAACGCAATACCTTGCAACCCTGGCAAATGTTGCAACCTTGCTGGGTCTGCTGGGTACGATTATCGGGCTGATCTCAGCGTTTACCGCTGTGGCGGCGGCGGATCCCTCACAGAAGGCGAGCCTGTTGTCCGAGAGTATCTCCGTAGCCATGAATACCACGGCATTCGGGCTGATGTCCGCCATCCCACTACTGATGTTCCACGCCTTACTTCAAACCCGCACCAATGAGATTGTGGACAGCTTCGAGATGGCCGGCGTCAAATTGCTGAATATCATCTCCGATCAAAAAAGCCAGGGTGCCGTTGCCTGATGCTGGGAAACGGATATTGGGTCGAAAACAGCGTGGGTAACCCTGTATGAGACGCCGACATCGCAAGTTTGCCAGTTCTCCAGAGCTGGATATTACGCCGTTCATGAACCTGATGATTGTGCTGGTGCCTGTCTTGTTGCTGGGAATGGTGTTCAGCCAGATCAGGATGATTGAACTGAATTTTCCAGGGACCGGGAGCGCAGAGGACCTGACGCCGAAGGAGCTCAAGCTGGTAGTAACCCTGATTCCTGACGGTATGGAAATCGCCGACAGCAAGCACGGCGTTATCAGGGCATTGCCGGTTACCGATGGCGAGCAGGATTTCGTGGGGCTGAGGCAGGTATTGCAGCAGATAAAACGCCGTGTCCCGGACAAGACCGACATTGTGCTCGAAGTCGGGCCGGATATCGACTACCAGACCCTGGTAACCGCCATGGATACGGTCCGGTCATACCCAGCGGTGGTTGCTGCCAGTGTCGTCGAAGGCGAGCTTTTCCCGGACGTTGCGCTCATGGATGCTCCGGAGAACAGGGAGCTGGCAAGCCGAGAGGGTTCTGACTCCGGGGAGGGCGCATGAAGACCTCACGAAAGGCCCGCAGGATTCAGCGTCATTATGGTCGGATGCACAAGGCGGGGGGGCTCAATCTGGTCTCGCTCATGGACATTTTTACCATCCTGGTGTTTTTTCTGATGGTTAATTCGTCCGACGTCAAAGTCATGCAGAATACAGCGGACGTGCCGTTGCCGGAATCTTCCGCCAAACAGGCCGCGGTGGAGAATCTTACGGTCCAGGTTACCGGTGGCTCCATTCTGGTTCAGGGCCGGGAAGTGGCACGGCTGAGTGCGATTGAAACCAGCGATACGCACATCCCGGGCTTGTCCAATGAGCTCGCCTATCGCCGGGGCAGGTGGTCGGAAATTCCCGAACAGGGTCTGGAAATAACGATCATGGCGGGTAGGGATACCGACTACCGACTGTTGCGCAAAATCATGCAGACCTGCGTTGACGAGCAATTCCGGCAGGTTCGTTTGGCTGTCGAGGCGGAGGTGCGCAATGGCTGAAGCCCGGGATGCACTGGAACAGGGGATGGGACTGCCGTGGCGGTCCGCGAAGGGAGAACACACTCGATTCGCGTTGACTGCCGCATTGGTGGCAATTGTCTTCCTGCCGCTGGCCGTATTGATTCCGATTCTCGACGTTCCAGAGATCGAGCGCTCCCAGGCCGAGAAGGTTCCGCCTCAACTGGCGCGCCTGGTTGAGCGGCCTGAGCCGGTCAAGCTCCCTGACCCTGTGCGCCCGGAACCGGAGCCTGAACCGCAAATTGAACCGGAAATTGAGCCGGAACCAAAAAAAACGGCTGAGCAGCGTCACGATCCGCCCGCGCCGGAGGTTGCGCAACCCGCCCCCGATCCGGTTCAGCCCAGGCCGACGCAGCAAAGCGTTGAGCAGGCTCGCGAAAAGGCATCTCGCTCGGGTTTGTTGGCGATGAAAGATCGACTGGCGTCATTGCGAGAGGTGGACGATGTTGTCACCGAACGGATGCATGCAAACGCCAGTGCGGACGGGCCGCTATCCGGGACCGAAGCGGCTGGTGCGGGAGATGTGTTGAAGGGCAGTGGGGGCGTTGAGGATGCCGCGGCGCCTGATGCGACGGTTGCGGTTCAGGGGCACCGGGTGAAGAAGGTCGAGGTGGCCCCCGAACCAGCCGTTCAGGAGGTGACAAAGACTGTACCTGCGAAGCCGACGACCGGTGAACGCGCGATGAGCAACATACGGAAGGTCTTCGATGCGCAGAAGACCGCCTTGTATTCACTGTATCGACGGGAGTTGCGGCAGGATCCTACGCTGGAAGGCAAGGTATTGCTTGAGCTGGTAATTGAGCCGGACGGTTCTGTTTCCGCGTGTCAGGTTGTCAGCTCGGAACTGGAGAACCCTTCTCTGGAGCAGAGGATTGCCATGAGAGTACGCCTGTTCAACTTTGGCCCGGACAACGTCGAAACACGAAAGGTCCGGTTTCCCATCGACTTCCTGCCGGGGTAGTAACGGGGGAACGGGATAGCCCTGTTCCCCCGATTCACCGGAACGTGTTATCCCTCAATGGTGATCTTGGGCAGCCGGGGTTTTTGCAGGGAGACTTTTTCCGTCGGCGCAATCACCTTGGCCTCTCCGGATACCACTTTCTGGCCATTCTGGTTTTGTACGTCACACTGGAAAACCACCCGTTTTTTGGGCTCTTTTCTCAGAACACTGAGTGTTACCGTCAGCGTATCATCCAGTTTTACCGGACGCTTGAAGGCAAGGCTCTGTTCCAGGTAAATCGTGCCCGGTCCCGGCATAACGGTGGCCAGCGCGGCAGAGATCAGTGAGCCACTCCACATGCCATGGGCAATCCGTTCCTTGAACATGGACTCGGCGGCAAATTCCGAGTCCAGATGGACCGGATTCACATCGCCGGAAACCGCAGCGAACAGCACCAGTTCCTCTTCCGACAGGGTCCGCGTGAAGGTGGCACTGTCGCCCTCGTTCAACTCGTCGTAGGTGATATTTTCAAGGGTATCAAGGGTGTCGCTCATGGTGTGCTCCGCACGATTGTCATTCAAGTACAGGTGTTCAGGGTTGTTTTCTGAAAACTACCTCATCGTTAACAAAACTGCTATTCTCTCCCCTCTTTTTTGAGGCTGAGACTTTTGTAGGGTTGATTTTTGATCAGCTTTGCATTGGTGAACATTACAATCAGAAACGCCAAACAGGAGATGGTGATGGATTTGGAGCAGTTCTATCAGGACAAATACCCCGCCGGTGTTCCCCGCGAGGTCGACCTGAACAAGTACAGCAGTATGGTTGAAGTGTTCGAGCAGTCCGTAAAGAAATACGCGGACCGTCCGGCTTTCAGTGCTGTTGGCGCGACTCTCACATACCGTGACCTGGACACCCAGAGCCGTAACTTCGCCGCCTGGCTGCAGAACAAGACCGACCTGAAGCCTGGTGATCGTATCGCCGTCCAGATGCCCAACGTAAGCCAGTATCCTGTGGTTGTTTTCGGCGCCATGCGGGCGGGCTTGATTGTGGTGAATACCAACCCGCTGTACACCACCCGGGAAATGGAGCACCAGTTTAACGATTCCGGCGCCAAGGCATTGGTGGTGCTTGCCAACATGGCCGAGAATGCCGAGAAAGTTCTGCCTCACACCGGTGTTGAGCACGTGATCATCACCGAGATCGCCGACATGCATTCGCCGATCAAGCGCACCTTGATGAACACAGTCATCAAGCACGTGAAAAAGATGGTGCCGCCGTTCAATATCCCCGGTGCTCACAAGCTGCCGGCGGTACTCAGCGCGGGTGCCCGTGAAAAGTTCACACCGGTAGAGTGCAAGAAAGACGATATTGCCGTGCTCCAGTACACGGGGGGAACCACCGGTGTCGCCAAGGGCGCCATGCTGACCCACGGCAACCTGGTGGCGAACCTGCTGCAGACCCGCCCAATGATGGGGGACATCGTTGTCGAGGGTCAGGAGGTAGTGATTGCGCCTCTGCCGCTCTACCACATTTACTCCTTCACGTTGAACTGCGGCATCATGCTGGAAGCGGGCGCGCACAATGTGCTGATCCCGAATCCCCGTGACATTCCGGGGTTCGTGAAAGAGCTCAAAAACCACAAGTTCACGGCGTTCCTTGGTCTGAATACGCTGTTTGTTGCGCTCTGCAACAACGAGGAATTCTGCAATCTTGACTTCAGTAGCCTCAAACTGACCTCCTCGGGTGGTATGGCCCTGACGAGCGACACCGCAAAGATGTGGGAGCGGGTGACAGGTTGTGAGATCTCCGAGGGCTACGGCATGACCGAGACCTCGCCCGTCGTTACTTTCAATCCGCATGTGGCGATCCAGTTGGGCACCATCGGGCTTCCGATTCCGTCCACCATGATCAAGACCATTGATGATGATGGTAACGAGACGCCGCTGGGTGAACCGGGTGAGCTGTGCGTCAAGGGGCCGCAGGTCATGCGTGGTTACTGGCAGCGTCCCGAGGATACGCAGAAGTCGTTCACCGAGGACGGCTACCTGAAAACCGGTGACGTTGCACTGATTCAGGAAGATGGCTACATCCGGATCGTTGATCGCAAAAAAGACATGATCATCGTCTCCGGCTTCAACGTATTCCCGAATGAAATTGAGGATGTGGTCAGCAGTCACCCCAAGGTTGTTGAGTGCGCTGCTGTTGGTATTCCGGACTCCAAGAGCGGTGAAGCCGTCAAGGTGTTCCTGGTTCCGACTGCCGAGGGTGTTACCGAGAACGAGCTGAAGGAATTCTGCCGGGAGCGACTCACCGCGTACAAGGTTCCGAAGCATTATGAGTTCCGCGAGGAATTGCCCAAGACCAACGTCGGCAAAATCCTGCGCCGTGAATTGCGCGACGAAGCCAATAGTTAAGGCTGTTGGACGGGCACCCCAGGTGCCCGGAACCGCGCGACGTTACAGTTGCGATGGAAACCCCGCTCTGGCGGGGTTTTTCCGTTTTTAAGACAAGGCCTTTCCCGCTAGACTATCGCCATTCTCAGAAAACCTACCGCGAACGAGAGCAACCCTGCATTTTGATGACAAACACAACTTCCGATAACGCCAGTGCTGCAAACCAGAAGCCGGACGGAAAGCCCGCCGTCAATGCCCTGATGGAGCAGCTGGAAGCCTGCAACCAGCAAGAGGCGGCCCGAATCGTCAAGACGGTTGCCCGTTCGAAAGGGAACCCGGGCCAGAAAGACCTGGAAAAGATGGATCGATGGCTGCAACAGGGCCTTGAAACAGTCCAGCGGCGACGGCAGCAGCACAAGCCCGCCTCATTCCCCGAGGGGCTTCCAGTTTCAGAGCGGGTCGATGACATCCGTGAGGCGATCGAGAATCATCAAGTGGTCATCATTGCCGGGGAGACCGGTTCGGGAAAGACCACGCAAATTCCCAAGATCTGCATGAACAGTGGGCGCGGCATTCGCGGCCTGATTGGCCATACACAGCCACGCAGAATCGCTGCCCGGAGCGTTGCCGCCAGGATCGCAGACGAATTGGGGGAGCAGGTCGGACAGCAGATCGGGTATCAGGTAAGGTTCACCGATAACACCTCTGAGCAGTCCCGGGTCAAAGTCATGACCGACGGGATCCTGTTGGCGGAAGTTCAGCACGACCGATTCCTCGATCGGTACGACACGCTGATCATCGACGAGGCTCACGAGCGCAGCCTGAACATCGATTTTCTCCTGGGATACCTGCGACAACTTCTGCCCAAGCGACCCGACCTGAAGGTGATCATCACCTCGGCCACCATTGAGGTCGAACGGTTCAGCGAGTTCTTTGATCAGGCGCCGGTCATTGAGGTCAGCGGTCGAACCTACCCGGTGGATATCCGTTACCGGCCGTTGACCGGCGACGAGGATGATCGCGATCAGGGATGGACCGACGGTGTTCTGGGTGCACTCGACGAGATTGAGCAGCACGAACGGGCACAGAAGCAGCCGCCGGGTGATGTCCTGGTGTTTCTGCCAGGCGAGCGGGAAATCCGTGCCCTTAGCAAAGTATTGCGTCACGTAGACCTGAAGCATACCGAAGTGCTGCCTCTGTACTCGCGCTTGAGCAACCAGGAACAGAACCGGGTGTTCCAGTCCCATCGCGGGCGCCGGATCGTTCTTTCGACCAATGTTGCGGAAACCTCGCTGACCGTGCCGGGTATTCGCTACGTCATAGATACGGGTGTGGCACGGATCAGTCGGTACAGTGTCCGATCCAAGATTCAGCGTCTTCCGATCGAGCCGATTTCCCAGGCCAGCGCCAATCAGCGTGCAGGGCGGTGCGGGCGTGTTGCCCCGGGTATCTGTTTCCGGTTGTACGACGAGACAGATTTTATCAACCGCCCGGAGTACACCGACCCGGAGATCCTGCGGACCAATCTTGCCTCTGTCATTCTGCAAATGGCGACGTCCGGACTAGGTGAAATTCGACACTTTCCGTTTCTTGAGTCACCGGATAGGCGGCAGGTGAACGATGGCTATAAGTTGCTCGAGGAACTCAGCGCGGTCGATGACAAGCGCCGTGTTACCAAGTTGGGCCGGACCATGGCTCGGTTACCGCTGGATCCACGCCTGGCACGGATGCTGGTAACGGCGGCCGGGCAGGGCAGTCTTGCCGAAACACTCATTATCATTGCTGGCCTGAGTGTTCAGGACCCGAGGGAGCGACCTCAGGAAAAACAGCAGGCGGCGGACCAGGCCCATGCGCCGTTCAACGACAAGGAATCGGATTTCGTCACCCTCCTTAATATCTGGAACTTCTATGAGGAACAGCGCCAGGAACTGTCTCAGAACCAGATGAAGAACGTGTGCCAGAAGCATTTTCTCAGCTGGATGCGGATGCGTGAATGGCGTGATATCCACCGGCAGCTCACGCTGATTTGTCGTGAGCAAAAGCTGGCTTTCAATAAGAGCGCGGCAAGTTACGAGGCGCTCCACACGGCCATCCTTGCCGGGCTGCTCGGGCAGGTTGCGGTTAAAGTCGAGAAGAAAGAGTATCTGGCGACCCGAAACCGGAAAGTGCTGATCTTCCCGGGGTCCAAAGTGGCCAAGACCGGGCCGAAATGGATTGTGGCCACTGAGATTGTGGAAACCAGCCGGGTATTCGCGCGTATGGTTGCCGCTATTCAGCCTGAATGGATTGAGCCGCTGGCGGCACACGTAATCAAGCACCATTACTTCGAGCCACATTGGGAGCAGAAGCGGGCCCAGGTAATGGGCTACGAGAAGGTGACGCTCTATGGTTTGGATGTTGTTCCGAAGCGCCGCATTGCCTACAGCAAAATAGACCCTGAGGAATGTCGAAACCTGTTCATTCGCCGTGCCCTGGTGGAGGGTGATTACCAGTCGAAGGCGCCGTTTATTGCCCGCAACCGGGAAATGCTCGATTCCGTTGAGAATCTCGAGAAAAAAACCCGGCGCAGGGATCTTTTGGTGGACGACGAGGCACTGGTGGCCTTCTATGACGAGCGTTTGCCTCAGGACATCGTCAGTGGCCGACACTTCGAGAGCTGGTGGAAGAGCCTCTCTGTCGACCAGTTAAAAAGCCTGGAGCTGACCGAAGAGGATATTCTCCAGCGCCCTGTAGATGATCGGGCTGGTGATCTTTACCCGGATTATCTTGAGTGGGAAGGTGTCCGGTATCCCTTGAGCTACGAGTTTGAGCCCACCAGTGAACGCGATGGCGTCACCCTTCAGGTTCCGCTGATGGCGCTCAAGCAGATTCCGTCCCGACGGCTCGAATGGCTGGTGCCAGGTCTGCTTCGAGAGAAGTGTGTGGCACTGGTGAAAGGTCTGCCCAAATCCCTTCGGCGTAATTTTGTTCCGGTACCGGATTTCGTGGATGCGGCGCTTGCAAACCTTCAGCCTTCCAATGAACCGCTGGCCTTGCAGTTGGGTGAGCAGCTCCGGCGTATGACCGGCGTCCAGATTGATCCGGATGCCTGGCCGGATTCTGACCTGCCCCGCCACTTGCGAATGAACCTCAGAGTGCTGGGCGACGGCGGGAAAGTCATGGCTGAGGGCCGGGAGGCGTCCCGGCTTCAGGACCAGTTAGAAGGTAAGGCGGAAGAGGCATTGGCGTCGGCAACCAGTGAATCCAAATCAGCCGAGCCGACTGGTGAGTATGACGAATGGTGTTTCGGGGAGCTCCCTGAGCAGGTACGAACCGAAAAGGGCGGAATGCAGATCACCGTTTATCCAGCGCTTGAAGACATGGGTAAGACTGTTCGTCAGATTCGGTGCCTGGACCGTCTGACCGCCGAGGACACGACACGCCAGGCCGTTGCCCGACTGATACTGAATCGATTCGGCCGAACCCTCGACGATCTGGAGCGAAAGCTGCCCCGATTCAAGCAATCGGCGCTTATGTTCGCACCGGTCGGGCAGGCGAGGGTATTGCTGGACGATCTGTTGCTTGCCACCGCCATTGAGCATTTTCTGAGCGACAGTCTGCCCCGGACCCAGGAAGATTTCGACGAGGTTTTTGATCGCCACCGCGGCGACTTTATTCCTGCCCTTGAAGAAGCGGACGAACGTCTTTATCAGGCCATGTCTGGCTATCAGAAAGTGGCAAAGCAACTGAAGGGAAAGATCTCTCTGGCCCTTGCCAACAGCATGGCGGATCTCAAATTCCAGTTGCAGAACCTGGTCTATCCGGGGTTTCTCGTTGCCACACCGTCTGAATGGCTTGCGGAATTCGGGCGGTACTTTGATGCGGCTCTGATCCGGCTTGAGAAAATGCCTCGGGAACTAGGACGGGAACGGGAGTTCCTGCACACCATCGAACCGCTTTGGTCCCGTTTCGCCAGCAAACGGGATGAGCAGCAACGGCAGGGAATCCGGGATCCGGAACTGACCACCTATCGGTGGATGCTGGAAGAGTATCGGGTTTCCTTCTTCGCCCAGCAACTGGGCACTGCGATGACGGTATCGATCAAGCGGCTGGACAAACAATGGGAGCTGACCCGGGTGTAGCTCGGGGCGAGCCTTGCACCAATCCGGTGCCGCTTGCACGGTTTGCTGGCGGGCAAATGCCAAAGACTGTGTTAGTATTTCTGGCAGCGTTACCGACAAGTTTTCAGTTTTCATAACCATGACGTGGGGTTAGTGTGATTAAAGCCGTCATTAGCGGGACCGGTCTCTATACACCGCCGGAAACCATCGATAACGACGAACTGGTTGAAGCGTTCAATCAGTACGTTGAGCTGTTTAATTCCGAGCATGCGGATGACATTGCACGAGGAGAGGTGGCCCCTTTGCAGCCGTCTTCCTCGGCCTTTATCGAAAAGGCCTCGGGCATCAAGCGCCGGCATGTCATCAACAAGGACGGCATTCTCGACCCGACACGGATGACTCCCCTCATTCCCGAACGCAGCAATGACGAGCATTCGGTTCAGTGTGATATGGCGCTGTCGGCCTGCAAGGAAGCACTTGAGCAGGCGGGCAAGACGGCGGCGGACGTCGATGCGGTCATTGTTGCCTGCTCCAATCTGCAGCGGGCGTATCCGGCCATTTCCATCGAGGTCCAGCAGGCGCTGGGCGTCAACGGATTCGCCTACGACATGAACGTGGCCTGCAGCTCTGCCACGTTTGGCCTTCAGGCTGCTGTTAATTCGGTTGAAAATGGCGCCGCACGATCCGTGCTGGTGGTCAGCCCCGAGATCTGTTCGGGTCATCTGAATTTTCGCGATCGCGACAGTCACTTCATTTTCGGTGATGCGTGCACCGCCATCCTGGTCGAGCGGGAGGAGAATGCCGGTTCGGGTCAGGGCTACGAAATCCTGGGGACCAGCCTGAAGACACAATTCTCGAATAACATCCGGAACAATTTCGGTTTCCTGAATCGGGCAGACGAATCTGGTATTGGCAAGCCGGATAAGCTCTTTATCCAGCAGGGTCGTAAGGTGTTCAAGGAGGTGTCTCCGCTGGTGGCCGAGACCATTCAGAATCAACTCCAGGGTTTGTCACTGGCGCCGGAGGACCTGCGCCGCATGTGGTTACACCAGGCCAATCTGAACATGAACCAGTTGATCGCCCGAAAAGTTTTGGGTCGGGATGCCACCGAGGATGAAGCCCCGGTGATTCTTGATGAGTATGCCAACACCAGTTCTGCAGGCTCCATTATTGCGTTTCATAAGCACAAGGAAGACCTGCAGGCCGGGGACATCGGAGTCATTTGTTCGTTCGGTGCCGGTTATTCCATCGGCAGCGTCGTCGTTCGCCGCCGCTGACTTGCTTCTATCCAGCTGCCAGCGCCCTCAGGGTGTCTGGTAGCCGGGTTGAAGTGCGGGTTTGACGGTCAAACCAGACTACTTTGGCATATCCTTCCGCGTATACATCCCCGGTATCAGCGTCTGTGATCACATGGTAGGTGTCCAGGCTGGTATTCCCTGCCTTGTCAGCGTATGTTTCCACCACCACTGTAGCCGGATGGCTCAGCTCCTTCAGAAATGTTGCACTGGTCTTTATAATAACCGGTCCGGTGGGTTCTTCAGGGCCTCCCAGATCCAGCGAGGCGAGCCAGACTATTCGGGCTTCCTCAAAAAAACGGAAATAAACCGTATTGTTGGCGTGGCCGTAGGCGTCCATATCGCCCCAGCGAAGCGGCGCTGTAAGGCTGCAGACATGATTACCCGGTACTGGCATTGGCTCTCTCCGGAACAATGACTTGAATAATGATAAGAAAAGCGCCGGTATTTTCGACGAACCGAAACGACTTTAACAACCCAAGAGCAGATAATGAGACAACTTTTCCCCCGGCGCTGGCCCTTTTTTGTTCTCTTGATCGCTATGGCGACCGGATTCTCGACCGGCAAGGCGCTGGCCCAGGCCATGCAGGAGCCTGCGCCGGCAGGTTCAACGCCGGTAAACCCGACCGATCCCTATGAGAACTGGAACCGTAAAGTATTCCGGTTTAACGAAACAATCGATCAATGGTTTTTAAAGCCGGTCGCGCAAACTTACCGGACCTTTACGCCTACTATCGTCGATCGTGGCATCACGAATTTCTTCAACAATCTGCAGGAAATACGAAATCTGGCGAACAGTCTGCTGCAGCTAAAGGGAGAATC
This sequence comes from Marinobacter sp. F4206, assembly GCF_019392195.1. Taxonomy (NCBI): domain Bacteria; kingdom Pseudomonadati; phylum Pseudomonadota; class Gammaproteobacteria; order Pseudomonadales; family Marinobacteraceae; genus Marinobacter; species Marinobacter liaoningensis. Next base: position 363,116 of record NZ_JAHXKI010000001.1, on the reverse strand, counting down.
GGCCGTCGTCGCGGCAGGACGCTTCACTTATAACACGGTCTTCGGACTGGCCGGTTTTTTCGATGTGGCAACGGCTTTTGATCTGCCGGAACGTCCAGAGGATTTTGGTCAGACCCTCGGGTACTGGGGCGCGGGCTCAGGCCCCTATCTGATGCTTCCGATTCTTGGCCCCTCCAGCCCCCGCCACTTTGGCGGTCTTGCGACCGATCTTTTCGTGCTACCGTCACTCTGGGACAACGTGGACAGCCCGGAGAACTACTACGCAAGGGGTGTCCAAATCGTCGATGTCAGGGCAGACCTGATCCCGGCAGAAGGTTTTATCTCGGGTGATAGCTACATTTTTGTTCGTAATGCGTTTCTTCAGCGCAGGGAATTTCTCATTAATGATGGTCAGCCGGTGGAAGATCCGTTTGCCAGCGGCGATGATGAAGACCTGATGCTTGAAGATTTCTGAGGCTGTACTGTTCGCACAGGATAGGAGGTGACCGGTGATCAGGGACCCACGGATCAAGAAGTTCCGAAAGATGCTCGCCGAAGCACCCAACTACGAAGTGTGGAAAGCTGCGGCTCTGGAACTGGACTTCCTTGAGGGGGCCGCCGAGTGGAAGGAGGACTTCGCCTCCGACCTCTACCATTATGAAGTGATTTATGACCGCCTCAGCAACCTGAAACAGTATCGACAACAGAATGACTTTGATCGCCTGAAACGCGCACTGCGTGAGGGTTTGCACCATGACCTGGGCAACATGGGCAATCCTGCCCTCTACACCCATTCAAGGGTAGGTACCAAGCACCTGGTGGAGGAATACATCACTCAGGTCTGTGAGGCGCTGGATTTCCTCTGTGATCATCCTGTCCCCGGCTTTTCTGTCGCGGATAAACTTCAGTTTTTCCGCGATACCCTGACCAGCTATGGTCGTCCCACACTCCTGCTCAGTGGCGGAGCTACCCTCGGGATGTTCCATTTCGGGGTCATCAAGGCGTTGTGGGAAAAAGGGCTGTTGCCGCAGGTGATTGCGGGGTCCAGCATCGGGGCGATCATCGCCGGCATTCTTGGAGTGCATACCGACGAAGAAATACCGGAAATGCTGGTTCCGGAGAACCACAATCTCAAGGCGTGGAAATGGCGGGGATTACTGAGCGCCGTTCGTGGTGACGGCTTGATGGATCAGGAGCAGCTCAAGTCCTGTCTGCGCGCGAACATTGGCGAGTATACGTTCGAGGAAGCTTACGAGCGGACAGGGCGATCCATTAACGTCAGCGTCTCGCCGATCCAGGCGCACCAGAAGGCACGATTGTTGTGCGGTTATACCTCACCGTATCTGCTGGTTTGGAGTGCTGTGCTCGCCAGTGCCGCGGTACCCGGTATCTTTCCCCCGGTCACCCTGATGAAAAAAGACATCCACGGTAATGCGCTGCCGTACATGCCCCGGCTCAAGTTCGTGGATGGCTCGGTGGTGAGCGACCTCCCGATCGAACGGTTGATGCACCTGTACGACGTTAACTACACGATCGTCAGCCAGACCAATCCGCACGTAGTTCCGTTCCTCGCTAACCGTGGACACGATGAAAAGCTCTCCCTCGCCAACTTACCGATGCATTTGCTCAAGTCGGAGATCCAGTTTCACGGCCAGGGTGTGTTTGATTACCTGCGCAAGCGCCTCAAACCGGAGTTGTTACGGCAAATGTCCGGTCAGTTCTACACCATCATGGCCCAGCGCTATTCCGGCGATGTCACGATTGCGCCGTCCTACTCGCTGAAGGATTACCGGCGAATGCTGTCAAACCCCGATCCGGCGTACGTGAAAGAGATGATTCTGGCCGGGGAGCGCGCTACCTGGCCCAAGATATCGATGATCCGTTCTCACGCCCGAATATCGAAAACACTGGAGCGCTGCGTCAGGCGATTGAAACAACAAAACCGGCGTACGTCGGAACTCCGGTTGGTCAGCAACTCGGATTCCGGCGATTCCTGAGATGACAGCTCAGCGGAGCGGGCGGTATGATACCGCCATAAAGAGCCGGGGCCGGTTTAACGCCGACGAACCCGGTGCCTGAGTACCAGACTGGATACCCATGTACTACGATTTCTTCGGCTTTCGGGAACCCCCGTTTTCCATTGCCCCTGATCCTCGATACCTGTATCTGAGTGAGCGCCACAAAGAAGCGCTGGCGCACCTGATGTACGGTGTTAAGGGGCAGGGCGGCTTTATCGTGATTACGGGTGAAGTGGGGACCGGTAAAACCACGGTTTCACGGTGTTTCATTGAAAACGCACCGGACCACGTGGATATCGCCTTGATCCTCAATCCGCGTTTGTCGGCCCGGGAGTTGCTGTCATCCATCTGTGGTGAGATGGGGATTCCTCACAAGGGTAACGCCAGCATCAAGGAGATGGTTGACCTCATTAACCAGGATTTGTTGAAAGCCCATGCCGCCGGGCGTCACAAGGTCCTGATGATTGACGAGGCCCAGAACCTCTCTGCGGATGTACTCGAGCAGTTGCGGCTGTTAACCAATCTGGAAACGGCAGAAAAGAAACTGCTCCAGATCGTGTTGCTGGGACAGCCCGAGTTGCAGCAGATCCTGGCGTTGCCTGAGTTGCGGCAGTTGAATCAGCGGGTAACCGCCCGATATCACCTGGACGCCATTGGTAAGTCAGAACTCCTGAACTATTTACGCTACCGACTCAGCGTGGCCGGTATGCGTGGCGATATTTTCACGACCGGTGCGGTGTCGAAGCTTTACCGGGAAAGCCAGGGCATTCCCCGCCTCATCAATCTGATCAGCGATCGGGCTTTGCTTGGCGCGTACGCCGAAGGGGAGCACGAAATCACAGCTGCCCATATTCGACGGGCGGCGCGTGAGGTTCGGGGCGATTTTCCCGGATCGTCGTCGAAGAGGTCAGGGGAGTCTGTCCAACCCTCCCGGTATTTGATGCTGACCGCGTCGCTATTGGTGGCGGTGATCGGGACAGCCTGGCTGGTTGATCGTTGGCCGGTCACCGTGACTGAGATTCGGACAGAGCTGGCGGCATCTGCCATTCAGGCGGGTATCGTTGAGCGGGAGACCTCCGGGCCATCAACGGAGTCGCCCGCTTCCGATCCGGACACCCCGGCCCCGGAGGCTTCGGAATCCGCCGGTGCCGAGGCGTTGGATGCATTCAGTTTCCCAGAACAGTCCCGAAGCTTGCCAGACGCGTTTCGGTCATTGTTTGCGCTGTGGGATCGAGATTACAGTCCTGCACTTTTCCCAGTTGCCTGCCAGTTTGCCCGCGAGGATGGCCTGGGTTGCCTCGAACGGCAGGGCTCGCGCCGAAGTCTGGAATTTCTGGATCGCCCGGCCATTCTCGAGTTGCAGGATGAAGCCGGGAATCGAGGTTATGTGGCCATTGGTCGCCTTGAGGGGGACGTCGTTGAGATCGTGCTGCCCAATGGCGTTCGTGAAGTTTCTTTCGAAAGTATTGAACCCTATTGGTTCGGTGGGTATCGGGTATTGTGGAGTCGCCCCGAGTTTCTGGCCGATGGGCCGGCCAACGGCAGCCGGGCCGAACAGTTGTGGATCGGTGCCAGGATGATGGAGCTTGCAGACAGGTTCAGTTCTTCCGTGACTGAAAATGGTCGGATCAAGCGAATGTCGACCGAGGAGCAAGTTCGATGGTATCAGGATCTCAAAGGTCTGACCGTCGATGGCATCGCCGGAGCGATGACCATTATCCAGATCAACAATGATCTGGAGGCGGACGTCCCCAGGCTGGTTCCTTCAGCGCCAGCCAAAGGTAAATAAGCGATGTCCTATATACTTGATGCGCTGAGAAAATCGGAGACGGAACGTCGACAGGGCAAGATCCCGGATCTTGGTCACCAGGTTCAGTTGATCCACAGGCCGAAGAAAAAACGACTCTCGGCGGTGTCCTGGATTGCAATCGCGCTCGTGCTGAACGCAGCTGTGCTGGCTGTGGTGTTCTGGCCCCGGTTAGTGCCGGTCACGGCAGAGTTAACATCTGTTGCGGCGCCGGAGGCTCCGGTCGACACCGAACAGCTTCCTGAGCCTGACTCCCAGCCACAGATGGCGTCGCCCGAAATGGACATGGCGTCCCCGGTTCAGGCGGAGCCAGAGACTGCGTTGGCTGAAAGTGGTGGCACCGATACTGAAGCAGCGGTTCGGGAACGACCTACCATTATTGTTCCGTCTATTGTTCCGTCGTCCCAGGCAGACCGGGAAAATACGGTATTGCCAGACGCCGCTCCGGCTGGCAGGGTACCGCATCTTGTGGAGTTACCCCTGTCCTTTCAAAAGAGCGTCCCGGATTTGACCTTCAACAGCCATATCTACTCCTCCGATCCCTACGCCAGTCGCGTCATGATCAACAACAACTACCTGCGCAGGGGAGACAGCTTTTCCGGACTCCAGGTGGAAAGGATTACCCAGGATGGCGTTATTCTCAGCAAACAGGGGCAGCGCTTCCGGGTGGGAATCGTTCGGGACTGGGTGAGCCCCCGCTAATGGCGCTAACCGACGACATCAAACAGCAGATTCAGCAGGGTTACCGGGACGTTCTGGCCGGCAAGGATATTCGCGCCCGCTATGGTCAGCGTCTCATGATTGCCGAAATCGCCCGTTACATGGGGGAGATCACCGATAACGATGGCCAGCGCACGTCGCCGCCGTCGACCTGCGTGGTCGAGGCGGGAACCGGTACCGGCAAGACTCTGGCCTACCTTATTGCGGCAATACCCGTGGCCAGGGCACTTGGCAAAACCCTCGTCATTTCCACCGCGACCGTTGCCCTGCAGGATCAGATTGTTCTGAAGGACCTGCCGGACCTGCGAAAACACAGCAAAATGGATTTCAGCTGGACACTGGCCAAAGGCCGCGGCCGATACCTGTGCATGTCCCGGCTCGAGGCCCGACTCCACGATGAGGGCAACGGTGACAGTGATACCATGCCGCTCTTCCTGCTTGATGGCCCCAAGGGTGAAGAGCCGGGAACGCGGGCATTCTTCGAGGAGATGCTGGCCAGTTATGGCTCCCGGGAATGGGATGGCGATCGGGATCACTGGCCGGAACAGATTCCGGACGATGTCTGGCGTCAGGTAACGACCGATCATCGACAGTGCACCAACCGCCACTGCAGCTACTTTGACAGCTGTGCCTTCTTTGATGCCCGCAAAGATCTCGATGATGCCGACATCGTGGTTGCCAATCACGATCTGGTGCTGGCTGACCTGGCTCTCGGTGGCGGGGCCATCCTGCCGGAACCGGAAAATGCACTGTTCATCTTCGACGAGGCGCATCACCTGCCAGACAAGGCGTTGAATCATTTTGCCGCATCGGTTCCCCTGAACTCCACGCGGCAGTGGTTGAAACAGTTGTCTCAGGCGCTCACCAAGATGCAGCCATACCTCGCCCCGGCAACGCAGGCGGCCAAAACACTGGACCGTATCGGTTCCGCCTCCCGGGATGTTGATCTCGTTCTCGCCCGGGTCTATGAAGAGGCGGAGCAGAACACAGGCTGGGAATTCAACGAGGAACGGCGCACGGCCCAGTGGCGCTATCCGGAGGGCGAATTGCCGGAGGCGCTGGCTGAACTGGCGGGCGAAACCCGGATTGCGACCGCCAATCTGGTCCGGCATCTCGGTTCGCTGGCCGACGAGCTGCAGACTGCCTTCGATGAGCGCAAGGACCACGAGATTGACCGGGATACCGCCGAGACCTGGTATCCGGTGATTGGTTCGTTTCACAGCCGTGCTGAGGATCAGCTCCGCCTTTGGGCGGCCTGGTGCGAGCAGAACGGGAGTCAGCAGAACACCAGCGAGTCCAGCGACTCAGGCAAACCAGAGCAGCCCGATCCCCAGCGCACGGGCTACAAGAGCCCGGCACCTGCACGCTGGGCGGTCAAACAACGCTGGGACCACGCCGAGGACATTACCCTGTACAGCTCGCCGGTGCTGGCGGATAACCTTCTGTACGCCCGTCTCTGGTCCAGGGCCTACGGATCGGTATTGACCAGTGCCACCCTGACCGCTCTCGGGCGATTCGACCGGTTAAGGGCGCGGGCCGGACTCCCGGAATCGAGCCGTTATCTGGTCGTGCCCAGTTCCTTCAAGTACGGCGAGATGGCGACGGTAGAAGTGCCGGCCATGTCTGCCATGCCCACGGACGATACCTTTGCGGACGAGCTGGTGGCTCGCTTGCCGGATTTGTGGGCCGGGGAGAAGGCAACGCTGGTTCTGTTCACCTCCAGGCGCCAGATGCAGCAGGTTCGTGACGCCCTGGCGCCGGAACACCCGGACCTGATCATTACCCAGGACGATATGGCCAAGGGAGAAGTGTTGCGACAGCACTGCAGCCGGGTTGACGAGGGGCGGCCGAGCGTCTTGTTCGGTGTGGCCAGTTTCGCGGAAGGGATTGACTTGCCAGGCAAGTACCTGCACCACGTGGTGATTACCCGGCTGCCATTCTCGGTGCCGGACGATCCCATAGAAGCGAGCCTGGCCGAGTGGGTGACGCAGCGCGGAGGCAATCCGTTTATGGAAATTACCGTTCCGGACGCTTCGATCAAGCTGGTCCAGGCGGTTGGTCGGTTACTGAGAACCGAACAGGACACGGGCCGGGTGACCATTCTGGACAGACGCATCATTGCGAGACGCTACGGTCAGCTCTTGTTGGATGCGCTGCCGCCCTTCCGTCGGGTGATCGAATACTGAGAATCGAGCGACACTGCCTTGCTCATAAAAAAAGAGCCAGCCCTTGCGGGTTGGCTCTCATCAAGGGGTTCTTTCGAACCCGGGGCGTCGAAACAACGCGGAACAAGAAATCTGAAGGCCTGAAGTTTCAGAATTCGAGATAAGGCTTTTGCCTCACCGTTGCGAGAATAATAGGGGATTAGAGGGCGTAGCCGGATCGTCCAAAGGGCGTAGTGGGTGGTATTAGTTGGCTCTAACTGTGATGCGCGTCACAAAAGTGTGGCTGTGACTCAGAGCTTCAGCAGCCCAAGATCCCTGGCTTTCGCCAATGCCTCGGTGCGCCGGCCAACGCCAAGCTTGCCATACAGGTTGCGTATATGGGCTTTTACGGTGGCCGGCGCCACGTCCATCCTGATTGCAATGTCCTTATTGGCATGCCCCTCATTGATCAGGGCCAGCACCTCCATTTCCCTTTGGCTCAGCGGCTCCTGCAACGGAGTGCCAGAGGGTGGAGGTTGAACCGGGGAAGAGCCTGCGCCTGTTGCGTCAGCCAATACCGTTGCCTGCTGGCTCAGCATATCCCGGAGTGTCTGGTTCCAGCGCCCCAGGCCTGCCAGCATGGGCAGTGCTTGCACGAGCTCCCGTAACCGGGGGCTCTCCTCCGCGAAAAGCCGCAGAAAACCGGCTTCGGAGGCTTTAAGCACAGCCCTGTTCAGCGTTTTGGTGGCTTCCTGATGGCGGCCCTGCAGGTCCAGTGCTTCGCCGTAAACCAGCAGTATTTCGACGAGGTGGCGATTGTGGGCATTGCGCTCTGCCGCGGGTAGCATTTTCCCCAGAATCTCCTGGGCCTTATCCGGACATTTTTGGGCGACCAGGACTCTGGCGATGCTGATAAGATTCTGTTCCCGATTGAGCGGGTTTGTAAACTGACGATCATCGGGGGATCCGAGACACGCCTGCGCCTTTTCCGGATGCCCGGTGGCGAGATAGCATCTTGCCAGAAGGGCGGAGCTTGCCGGGGGTTCGAAGACGATGTGGTCGCGCCGCCTACGCCCAACCTGGGCTGCATCCTCAAGCACTTCAATGGCATCCTGCAGTCGGCCCTCACTGAACGCGAGGTGGCCGCGAACGTGCTGGATAATCACATGTTGGCCAGGCTCCGTACCCCGATTTACATGTTCCAGTAGTGGGGCGAGATGCGTTGCCGCCAGTTGTGGCTGATTGCGTTCCCGATAGATCTCTGTCAGGGCGCTGTTCTGCCAGCACGAAATCAGCCGGGGTTGGCTAGGGTCGGAATAATGTTTGTCCACCCAACTGCGTATCTCCATGCAGGTTTCCAGGGCCAGATCAATGTCGCCGCGGGTGTACAGTATCCATGCCAGCAAACCGCCGCTGGAAAGAACGGTGCTGGGCTTGCGCTCAACCTGGCCGTACCGGACGGCTGACTGAAGCGCGTCCTCAGCGTCGGCAAGCAGGCCCTCACCATAGTAGTCCAGCCCCAGGCCGTAGTAAGTGACCGACTTGAGTGGAATCTTGGTGTGGTCAATGTCCTTGAGGACCTGTTTGGTCAGGTCGCTGGCGCTTTTGTCGTCACTGCGTGTACGGGCCAGGTACGAGCGGATTAGCGAAATTTCGCTCTGGAGGCCGAGCGCGCCCTCGGCATCCGGATGCGAGTCGGCAACCCGACGGTCCAGCAGATCCTCGAGAGCGCTCAGCAGGGGATCCAGGGCATCAAGGCGATTGGCAAAAAACAGTCCCCATATTCTGAGCATCTGTAACTGCGGGCTGTCCTGCACAAGGTGGTCCGGCAGTGACTCAATCCAGTCGAGGACCGGTAGGTGATAGCCACCATGAATCAGGTTGTTTCCATGTTCTGCAAGCACGGTTGCCAACCAGTCCCAGTCTCGCTGATGAACGATTTGGGTTATCCCCTCCTGGACATGGCCATGGTCCAGCAGCCAGTCAACGGTTTTCCGCCAGAGAGCCCTGGCACGGTCCGGTTCCGAATGCCGGATTCGCTGTAGAAGAGCATCCCGAAAAAGATCGTGGTAGCGGAACCACCCGTCGTGATTGTCGAGGGGAATCAAAAAGAGGTTTTGACTGAGTAATTGCTCCAGTTTCTGCTGGCTGTCCTGTTGGCCGCGGATAGCATCGCACAGGGAGGCGCAGAGTCGGGGACAGCAGGCCGTATCCAGAAGGAATCGCGCCACCTCGGCGGGCTGCTGCTCCAGCACCTCCGCCAGAACATAGTCACTGATATGCCGCTCATCTATTTCCAGTTGATGCGGGTTAACTGCTTCATGATGACTGCTCGGATTGATATCCGTTATCCGGCCACTGCCCGATAGCGCCGTAAGCTGCATGGCCGCGACCCAGCCTTCGGTTCTGCGGCAAATCGAGTGCACCTCCGCGTTGGACAGATCAATACCCATGGTGTCGTGAAAAAACCGGCGACATTCGTCCTCGGAAAACGCCAGCAAGCCCGGGTGGATATCCTCAATCCACCGTCGAACCCGCCAGCGGGCAAGAGGCAAGGCGGGCTCGGTTCTTGAGGCCAGCGTAACGGTGATTTCGGGGGGTAGGTAATCTATGAAATAGGCGAAATCTCGAAGAATCCTTTCGTCGCGAACCAGATGAAAATCATCCAGTACCAGGTTCCAGGGACTTCCGTCTGCCGAAAGCACATTCAGCAGGCCTGTAATGGCGCCTGTTGCTGCATCGTCCGAATCATGGTTCAGCTGTTTACGGCAGTCTTCAAGTCCGTCCAGCCCTGAGTATTCGAAAGCGCCAATGACGTATTGCCAGAATCGGCGGGGCTCGTCGTCGTGCTCGTCCAGTGAGAGCCAGGCTGTGGGAAAACGCGTGCGTGCGCACCATTGGGCGACGAGAGTCGTCTTGCCAAAACCGGCCGGAGCGATAACCAGGTTCAGCCGCTTGGGGCTGTGCGGTTCGAGCATCGAACTCAGCCGTTCGCGGCGGACGGCGCGTTGGTCAGAGGTCGGCCGGAGGAATTTGGTGGTCAGCAGCATTGGTTCCCAGAATGCGGAAAGTGTTGTTTACGGATTGTGTGCTTTGTCACAGCCAAGTCAAGGGCAGGGAAGACATTGTGTTAGGTCCTGCACCTCTTTAATTCAATTTTGGTCTAAACTTAGGAGAAGCTGTCTTCTATGCTAAAAAAGAATGAAAATATAGTTTTTTATGCGTACGCTTGAGTTTATCTATTCGAACACACTGTCAGCCGAAGGCCGGGAATCCAGGGAGCAACGGACTCAATGAAATTACAACAGTTGCGATATATATGGGAGGTTGCCCACCACGACCTTAATGTGTCTGCAACCGCACAAAGCCTTTTCACGTCGCAGCCGGGCATCTCCAAGCAGATACGCCTGCTGGAGGATGAGCTCGGCCTCGAGGTGTTTGCAAGGAGTGGCAAGCACCTGACCCGGATAACGCCGGGTGGTGAGATCATCATCCGGGAAGCGGGAGAAATCCTGCGCCGGGTAGAAGGGATCAAGAAAATTGCCCAGGAGTTCAGTAACCAGCGCCAGGGTGACCTGAGTATAGCAACCACCCACACCCAGGCTCGTTACGCTTTGCCGCCGATTATCAGCGGCTTCATCGAATCCTACCCTGACGTTTCCCTGCACATGCACCAGGGCACTCCGATGCAGATTTCCGAAATGGCCGCCAACGGAGCGGTCGATTTCGCAATCGCCACGGAAGCCATGGAGCTGTTCAATGACCTGATCATGATGCCCTGCTACAAGTGGAATCGCAGTGTGATCGTGCCCAAGGACCATCCGTTGGCGAAGATGGATGAACTCACCTTGCCAGACCTGGCCGAGTACCCTCTGGTCACTTACGTGTTCGGTTTTACGGGGCGTTCCAAGCTGGACGAGGCATTCCAGTCCCAGGGCCTGACGCCCAAGGTGGTGTTCACGGCGGCCGATGCTGACGTAATCAAAACTTACGTTCGCCTGGGTCTTGGTGTTGGCATCATTGCGAGTATGGCCTTTGATCCCGAAACCGATCCGGATCTGGTTGCCCTTGATGCCAGGAAGTTGTTCCGCCCAAGTGTTACCCGCATTGGCTTCCGGAAAGGCACCTTCCTGCGCGGTTACATGTATGATTTCATTGAGCGCTTTGCGCCTCACCTGACCAAGGAGCGGGTCGATGAAGCGGTGGCCCATCAGGGAAGCCGGTCCGAGATCGAGGAACTCTTCAAGGATGTGGACCTGCCCACCTACTGATCAGGTGGGCGCATCCGGATTGGTGCCGGTTTAATTCCGGGCGATCAGATTGTCGGCGTGAAGGCCGCATTCCTTCTTGGTCGCCTCTTCCCACCACCAGCGCCCTTCGCGCTCGTGCTGGCCGGGAAGGACCGGACGGGTGCAGGGCTGGCAACCGATACTGACGAACCCCTTCTCGTGCAGCTCATTGTAGGGCGCTTCTGACATCCGGATGTAGTCCCAGACTTCCTTGGACGTCCAGTTTGCCAGTGGATTGAATTTGACCAGGGTTTTCTCTTCTGTCGAGAATGCAGTGTCTTCCTGCACCACAGGTACATCATTTCGGGTGCCCGGACTCTGATCCTTGCGCTGACCGGTGATCCACGCATCGACCGTGGCAAGTTTGCGCTTCAGCGGGCTGACCTTCCGGATACCGCAGCATTCGGAATGACCATCCTCATAAAAGCTGAACAGACCCTTTCTGTTCACCAGATCCTGAACCTCGGCGGCATCAGGGAAGAGCACTTCGATCTCGATCCCGTAGTGTTTCCGGACCTTCTCAACAAACTCGTACGTCTCGGGGTGCAGTCTCCCGGTATCCAGGGTGAACACCTTGAGGTTGTCGGTGAGCTTGTGGGCCATTTCAATCAACACAACATCCTCGGCGCCACTAAAGGAGATGGCAATGTTGTCATAAGCCTTGAATGCGGCTTTTAGGATTGAGCGAGGGCTCTGTCCCTCTAATTCGTCCCGGAGTTGTTGAATATCGGTCATTGACTGATGCTACCTGATCTAAATGAGTGAAAAGGCTACCATTAATGCCTCATAGCATGAAGGAATGAGCATCTATATGGTTATGCCCGATGCATTCCTCACCGGATTTTCTTATCATACGGCGCTAATCGGAGCGGAGCTGCTGCTCCGGCACACCCAGCTGTTCACCAGGAGACTATTGTGGAACTCGCATGCCTTGACCTTGAGGGAGTACTGATCCCGGAAATCTGGATCGCATTTGCGGAAAAAACCGGTATTGAAGAGCTCAAGGCCACCACCCGCGATGTTCCCGATTACGATGTGCTGATGACTCAGCGCCTGAAGCTTCTCGACCAGCACGGCTATGGGTTGCCACAGATTCAGGAGGTGATCGGGGAGCTGGATCCGCTACCGGGCGCCCGTGAGTTCCTTGACTGGCTGCGTGAACGATTCCAGGTGGTTATCCTGTCGGATACGTTCTATGAGTTTGCCATGCCATTGATGGCGAAACTCGGCTTCCCGGCCTTGCTCTGTCACAAGCTGGAAGTAGCCGATAATGGCCAGATTACGGATTACCTGTTGCGCCAGCGGGATCCGAAACGCCAGTCCGTTCGCGCTTTCCAGTTGCTCAACTACCGGGTGATTGCTGCAGGTGACTCCTACAACGACACCACCATGCTGGGGCAGGCGGAGGCGGGCATCCTGTTCCACGCTCCCCAGAACGTCATCGAGGAGTTTCCCCAGTTCCCCGCCGTGCACAATTTTGACGATCTGAGGCAGGAATTCCTCAAGGCCAGCGCCATCCACACCGCCTGATCGATCCTCTTCCAGGGGAGGCGTCTGCCTCCCTCAGAGTTTCTCCAGGAACTCCATCAACGGCCTGACCTTCGTCAGCGTCTCCTGGTATTCGCTTTCCGGTTCCGAGTCCGAAACGATCCCACCGCCTCCCCAGCAACGTATGGTGCCGTCGCCTTCGCACAGCATGGTGCGTATCCCGATGTTGCTGTCCAGTGTGCCGTCCAGTCCGCGATAGAAAACCGAGCCGCAGTACGGGCCACGCCAGTGTGGTTCGAGCTCACGGATGATTTCCATGGCGCGTATCTTGGGCGCGCCCGTGATGGACCCGCCCGGGAAGGCATCGAATAGGGCCTTGAGTGGCGTTACCCCGGGAGCCAGTTCTGCGTGGATGTGGCTGACAAGGTGGTGAACGTTTCGGTAGGACTCGAGGGCAAAGAGTTTATCGACAACCACGCTGCCAGTGGCGGAGTTCAGGCTCAGGTCGTTTCTCAGTAGGTCGACGATCATCAGATTCTCGGCCCGATCCTTGTCCGATGTCTCAAGTTCGTTCGCCAATGCGGCATCTTCTTCCGGGTTGCCACCCCTTGGCCGGGTACCCTTGATGGGGCTGGTCGTGACTCTGTTGCCGTGAATTTCCAGAAACCGTTCGGGAGATATGGAGAGAACGGCATCATTCCCCGCTCGGATAAAGGCGCTGTAAGGCGTCGGATTGGCTTCTGCGAGTGCCTGAAATGCAGTCCATGGGTCTCCCTGGTATTTTCCCTGGAACTCCTGGGACAGATTTGCCTGATAACAGTCCCCGGCCTCTATATAGTCGCGGATAGCCCGGACGCTGGCCTTGAAGGTCTCTGGGGATTGCAGGGGGATGAAGGGGGAGGGCATGGTCCAGGATGAAGTGGTCACTGCCGGCTCGGTATTCAGCCAGGACTCCAGGATTTGCCGAACGTTAGCTGGGCATTGTGGATGAACCCACAGGTAGTACGTTTCCGTTCTCCGATTAAAGCTCGCCGTCCACAGGTAGAAACCCGCTGAAACAAGGGGCACCGGTGTCGGTGGGCACAGGGCTGCCAGGTGTTTTTCTCTGGCATAGCCGAGTTCGTAGCTGAGCAAGCCGATCCAGCCGCCCTTGAGACATTCTTTATGACCGCCCCGAGTTAGCTGGTAGTCGGAGACGATGGATTCCATGTCCTCAATCAGCGCTTGTATTTCGGCCGCGCCAGCATCCCGAGACAGGGTTCTGGATTCCGAGGCGTACGCCGAGAAACCGCTGAATGTGCCCCGTCCTGCCCCTTTTCCCACACTCCCGACATAAACGAAATCACGTTCGTTCGATGCGTGGGCCAACAGACGTGTGTACTGATGCTCACTGATGGGGGTAGTCACGGAAAGAGTCAATTTGCCCTCGGAAAATTCGGAAGAATGATAATCAGGCCACAAAACAAACGTTGTCGGCCGCGGAGCAGCGCTGATTTAATGATGTACTTGAAAACAATCATCGCAAATGGCACCTGCGGAGCGGCCTATTCTATCGAAAGCGGCCGGACTTCGCGTCTGTTTCATGGACCAATAATAGGAATAAAATTATGCGGTTTTTCTCTCGGGCAAACATTACTGCGGCCTTGGTATCAGGTGCCCTAACCTTGGGTTCTGGGGTTTCTCTGGCTCAGGAGGACACCGTTGAGGTAAAGATTCCAAAGAACAGTGTGCTCTCGGATGGAGTAATCTCGAAGAAGGAAATGGCAAAGTATCTGGTCATCGGTAACAAGCAGCTCGCCTACCTTGCCGAAAATGCGACGGAAGAGTTTGCACCCGAGTTGAAAAGTGCAGGGCAGGCGATGCCGTCCGCCTGGATGCTTATGTCAGATGGCATTACCGTTAAGAAGGTTTCCCTGGATGAATCGGCTGAGGGTGCGCCACCTCAGATCAGAATCGTTATGTTCAGAGCTGCATTAAAATCCATTGCTCGCAGGGGGAAAATAAACGCCGCTGTCATCGTCTATGCGGGTAAGTTGAGTGAAGACAACCCCCAAGAGGTGCTTGTGCTTGAACACGAACATCGACTCGGTATTTCCGCAACCAAGATAGTTCCTTATGAAGTTCAGGGCGAAAAAGTTCAGTATGCAGAACCGGTTACGAACAATAAGCCGTTCCAGATGTTTTACGATGACAAAAGGCAGGCGCCTAGCACCAGTTAAAGGCTATTTGAGAAATAGTCGTGGTTTGTTTCAGGTTGTAATTGGTGGGTTAAGAAGTGTGAATACAGTCACGGACTAGGACTGTAAAACAATCTTAAATGGAATTGTGGAGCAACGAGCTTCGCACCCAAAACTAAAAGACTCAGATAAGAACAAAATGAGTTTATAAGGAGATAAGAATGAAAGGCCTGAAGAAAATCGCACTGACAACTGCTATCGCCGCGGCTCCTTTTGCAGCCAACGCTGAACTGCAGGCAATGAACGACAGCGCCATGGGCAACGTGACCGGTCAGGCCGGTGTGACCATCGAGTTGGAAACCAAGGTAAGCATCGGCCAGTTCAAGTACACGGACGAAGGCTCCTTCGCGGTTAACGGCATCGTGCTGGGTGGTTCCGGTGTTGCTGGCGGTACTGGCACAGAGCTGCTGGACCAGCTGAAGATCGACATCGACGTTGCTGACGATGGCGATGCCATCATCCACGTGGGCTCCCTGCAAACCGATCCGGCAACTGGTGCACCGGTTCCCATCGATTGGGGTATGACTGTTGACTCCATGGAGCTTCTCGCAGGCTCTACTGGTACCGACAGCACTACCCTGATCTCCAACATGAGCATGCACGGTGATCTCGCCGCTCTTGACCTGCAGGTTGACACTGCTACTGATCACCTGAACGTGGCTGTTGCGTTCGACATCGACGACATGGACTTTGATGTCGATTTCCTGGCTATCGGTATCCGTGATCTGACCGTTACCGGTGCTGGTTCTAACTTTGACTACGATGGCAATGGTACTACTGCTGACGAGGAACTCGCTGCTAGTGGTGGCGCGTCTGCAGAAGGCTACGATCTTACGGATCCGCAGCAGAAACTGGCTTACGGCAAACTGACTGGCTACGCCAACGTTAACCTGGACGTATACAAGGGTGCTGGCCTGGGTGCCTCCAACGCGGTTGACGTTCTGCGCGTTGACGTGAACAACGTTTACATGGACGTTAACGTTGGTGCTGTCGAGATTGGCGGTACTTCCATCGGTTCCGTGGCCCTGGACAACCTGGCCGTTACCGACACCAAACTGGCTATCTACGGTCACTAATCTGACCTGATACCGGAATTGGTGAAGCGCCCCGCCTAGCGGGGCGTTTTTTTGGCTCGAGAAAAGTCAGAAGCAAAAAAACGGCAACCCGCGCGGGTTGCCGTTTTGGTTAAAAGAGGAGTGGGTTTACTGGTCCGGCACCGCAATGGATAGATCAAACCCACCCCCGGGCCGAGGTGTCAGGGTGACCGGTCCTTCGTTAATGGCCTGTGGCACCTGAATTTGATCAATGCCCGGCGGATTGCCAATCGAGAAGTTCAGGTTTTGCCCGTCAAACCCGATGCCCAGTTGGTCATTCAGGAATGTCTGGGAAAACGGTTCATCCGGGATCTGTGCCTGTTGTCCGAAGATCAGGGGCGGTATGGTCGGCGTAAACTCAGCCGGTGGTTGTGCCCGAGCCAGTTCTTCTTGCGGCAGGAGCAGGGCGCGCCTTAAGAACTCGTCCTCGGCGCTTTCGAGCGCATCGGTTTTCCCTTCTTCGATATATCTCTGCAGCGCTTCCCTGTAGGCTTCCTCTTCCGCTTCGCTAAGAACGGGCTCACCCGGAGAGATGGTAAGTGACCGGATGATGCGCTGGCGGTCTGCTTCGGATTTTCGTTGTTCTTTAGGCACGACAATGACGGCAGAATCCTTCACGTAGGTTTCAACCATTTCGTCGGAAGTCAGTGCCTGAACACCTGCCAATGCGGGGAGGGATAGGCTGGCCCCGGCGATTGAGGCAGCAAGCAGATTTCGGCGTTTCATAGTCAGGCCTTTTGAAGGGATAAACGCTGATTCACGGCAATTCTGACGGTGCAGCAGCCAGTATGCTCCTCCTAGAGAGTATTCGGTTTGTAGGACAGGTTTTCAAGACTGATTGATTGCATTTGTGATCAGAATCGTTGAATTTCCAGTATTGTTATAAAGCCGCATTCAGACGGGTTATATTGCCGGATCTTTTAATGCTTTTAATGGCCCGAAGGGCATCATGAAAAATCCTTTTAAGAAACGCTGGAGCCGGTGGGTGAATGGCAGAATTCCCCGCACCGATGTCCAGATGCTCAATCAGAAGAACATCTTCATATTGCCGACGGGCGCTGGAGTGGTGTTCGGCGTCCTGTTGTTGGTGATGCTGATCACCGGCATCAACTATCAGAACAGTCTCATCTATCTGACCACTTTTTTGCTGGGGGCGGTTTTTGTTGGCGCCATGCATCAGACCCATCGGAATCTCTCCGGGCTCGAAATAACGCTGGTTCAGCCCGGTGAAGGGGTTGCCGGTGATGAGGTGCCATTTCGAATGCGTGCCACCGCCGGTCGTGATCATGCCATTGCAATCAGGCTGTCCTGCGAAGGCTCCGAACATAGTGCCGCTCATATCTCCGCCGGTCAGGCGACAGACCTGACTCTGCCCGTTCCCTCGGTGCACCGAGGTTACTTGCGCCCGGACCGGATCCGGATCGAGACCCGCTTTCCCTTCGGTCTGCTCAAGGCCTGGTCGTGGATTCGACCGGCTTCGCCTGGCCTTGTTTTTCCCCGACCCATTGCCGCCCCCGATGTTGTCAGTTCAGTCGAAGACGGGAACGAGGCTGAAAGCGCCAGCCCGGCTGACGGCAATGATCACGCCGACCTGCGGCCATGGCGGGAGGGGGATATGAGTCAGCGAGTTATGTGGAAGCGTTACGCCCGAAGTGGTCAGATGGTTGTTGCTGATTGGGAGGGTGAGCGCGGCAGCCCTCAATGGCTGGATTTCAACGCGTTTCCCGGAACAGATCACGAGTTACGGCTGAGTTACCTGGCCTGGCTGGTGGCGGAGCGGGATCGGTCCGGTACCCCCTTCGGCTTGAGCTTGCCCGGTCAGCTAATCGAGCCTGATTCAGGCGCCTCCCATGTCAGTCGTTGCCTCCGGGCCTTGGCGATCTGGGGCGAAGAGCGCCCTCGTGAGCCCGTTTCGGCACGTTACGGAACCAGACAGCCCACCGAGAGTGCGGATGCCCGGCGGACGAAGGGTGTTGTATGAGTGTATTTCAGGGGCTTTCGGGTGAAGTGTCGGAGCTAAAATTTCCCGATACCGGTCTGCCTTCCAAGGCCCTGCTTTGGCTGATCGGGAGTTTTTCCCTGTTACTGACGCCGCAGTTGGACCGGCTTCCGGTCTGGCTTATTGCAGCCTGTGTGGTCCTTGCAGTCTGGCGTTGGCTTGCCCAGTACGGTCGTGTCCGGTTGCCCGGGCGGTGGTTACGAACTGGCATCATGCTGGTACTGGTCTCGGTATACGTTGCGACTGTTCAGGGGCGATTTTCGGTGGATACCGCCGCGTCGTTTTTCGTACTAGCGGTGGGCTTGAAGTGGCTGGAAACCCGCTCGGTCAGAGACTTTTATGTCCTGTTTTTCATTCTGGTTTACCTCAGTACGGTAAATTTTCTGTTTCACCAGGAGATTCACTGGACCCTCGTTAATATATTGGCCATTGCGTCATTACTGGTCGGCCTGCAGATTCTCAATGCGCCGGACCTGCCCGGTAGCATGAAGGCGGGCTGGAAAAGGCTGGGCCTGCTGTTGGTCAAAACCTTGCCCATTGTCGTGTTGCTGTTTGTGTTTTTTCCGCGCATGGCTCCGTTATGGAGCGTTCCGCTTGTCTCGGGCGAGGCCCGGACCGGTATCAGTGACACCATGCGCCCCGGAGATATATCCAGCCTCGCACAGAGTAGCGAACGGGCGTTCCGGGTGACTTTCGGTGGCGAAATGCCAGCCTACCGGGATCGCTATTGGCGCGGTCTGGTGCTGGATTACCTCGATGGCGAAACCTGGCGGCAACGAAGGGGGGACGGTTATCGAAAGCCCGGGCGCGTGGCAATGGACGGCGGCGTGGGAGATCTGGATCCCGGGCAATACGATGTGTTGCTGGAGCCAACCGATCAGCGTTGGGCCTTTGCGTTGGAGGGCTCCCGGGCGGTATCGGCCAATGTGGTGGAGGAGTCGGAGGACCTCTTCCGATTCAGGCGGCCGGCGGATACATCGGTCCGCTATCGCCTGGAGCGCGAAGTGACAGAAGAGCGGGGACTGGAAACTCTGCCACCGGCCCAGGCCCGACGCTATCTCCAACTGCCGGCTACCGGGAACCCCAGAGCCCGAGCGCTTGCCGAAGACTTGCGGCGGCGATTTGCTGACCGTGAGATCGTTCAGTCAATGTTGACCCGGTTCCGTGAACAACCCTATTTCTACACGCTCCGGCCACCTCAAATGCCTGAAAATGGCATCGACACGCTGCTCTTCGATGCCAAGCGAGGATTTTGTGCCCACTATGCGGGTGCTACCGTCTTTGTTCTGAGGGCCGCCGGCATTCCGGCTCGGGTCGTTGTCGGTTACCAGGGCGGCGATCGGGGCGCCGGCGGAGAATATCTCATCGTCCGGCAGTATGATGCGCACGCCTGGGTCGAGGCATGGATTGAGGGCCGGGGTTGGATTCGAGTGGATCCAACGGCAGCAATAGCGCCCGATCGGATCGAGTCGGGACTTCGTGATGCGGTTGCCAACGAAGGATCGTTTCTTGAGGACGACTGGACATCACCTCAGCGGTACAGTGACATTCCCATGATCCAGTGGGCGAGTCTCCAGTTGGATCGTATCAATTACCAGTGGCAGCGTTGGGTCGTGGGCTATCAGGGCCAAAGCCAGATGGATCTGATGTCACGTTTGCCCGGAGGGTTTGGCCTGAAGGAGCTGGGCTACCTGACCGCAGGCATTGTGGGCGCTGGCCTGCTGATAGCGGGCTTGATGTCCGCCTGGCAGGCGCGTCTCGGGGGACGCCGGGATGCTTTTCGGCGAATTGTTGATACCTGGCACCAGCTTTGTTCCCGGGCGGGGGTGCCGGTTCGGACTGGTGAAACACCCGCTGCGCTGGCTTCGCGTTTGGCGAGGGCCGAGCCTGCCGTGGCAGAGTCCGCCCGACTCTTTGCCCGGACGGTCAACAGCCATTACTATAGCGACCATTCAGGAGAAAGCGGGGATGGCGACCTGAGACGCCTCCGCCGGCTGCTGGCGACCATGAAAAAGCAGATGCGCCGTTCTCACTCAACAGCAGGAAAGCGTCCGTGACCGACATTTCACGCAATATGCCCTGGCACAAAAAAGCCTGGTCAGCGGTTCAGCGCCGCCTGTCGGAAGGCAGACTTCCCCATGCATTGATCATCACCGGGGAACGGGGTGTGGGCAAACGTGTCTGGGCCGACGCCGTCGCCGAACTTTTGTTGTGTGACAGCCCGACCGGTCAAGAGGCAGGCGAACCTGTCGCCTGTGGACGGTGTAAACAATGCGAGCTTTACGCCGCGTCGAGTCATCCCGACGTACGTGTTTATGCCCCCGAAAAATCCCGAATGGTCAAAGTGGACCAGATCAGGGCGTTGTCGACCTTTGCAGTCGCGTCCCCCCAGGTTGCCCGGCGCAAAGTCGCTATCATTGATCGGGCTGACCAACTGAATCTCAATGCGGCCAATGCGCTGCTGAAGACATTGGAGGAGCCTCTCCCGGACGTTACGCTTCTCTTGCTGCAGGAGAGCGGAAGACCGGTTTTGCCAACCATTCGCTCCCGCTGCCAGAGCTTGGCCATCCCGACCCCTGATGCTGAGTCGGCAAGCGCGTGGCTGGTGGACAAAGTTCAGGCGCTGGAAGAAGCGGACAGACCCTCTGCCGAAACTCTTACCAAGGCCCTGATGCTGTCCGGCAATGCGCCCCGACTGGCTCTGGACTATGCGACCGGGGATTTTCTCAATCTTCGCGACGAGGCATTCGCCCGCTTCAAGCAGTTCATGAAGGCCAAGATACCGGTGGCAGAGGCTGCCAAGGCATTCAAGGCATTGGGTCTTGAGGGCAGTCTCTGGTTGTTTGAGGGATGGGCGGCAGATTTGGCCCGGCTGAGTTCCGGAGGCAATGCCCATGATCACGAAGCGGAAGAAATGCTGGGCTATCTCGCTCGCATCAATCCGGCGTGGCGAGCCCACGAGTTGTTGGATATGGTAAGGGAGTCTCGGGCGGCGGGTGTCTACAACGCCAATCCGGAACTGGAAGCCAGCCGGCTGCTGATCGCCTGGCAAAAGCTGATGCCCATGAAACGGCGGGCAGGCTGAGGCCCGCAACCTCAGCGCATTGCGCCTTTGGCGTATTCAGCTGCTATGATTGCGAAATGACAGGGATTTTTCGTCCCTGATACGACGATTTATCGAGTTATCACAACAAAGGTGTCAGTTATGGGGCCCGGATTTGGTGCACGCAGTGGCATTCTAACCCTGACCATCAAGGACAAGGCGGTACTCTATGCCGCATACATGCCATACATCCGCCAGGGTGGACTGTTCATTCCTACCCAGAAACAGTACCAGTTGGGTGATGAGGTTTTCCTGCTGTTAAATCTAATGGATGAGCCGGAAAAAATTCCTGTGGCCGGAAAAGTCATCTGGATTACACCGAAAGGCGCCCAGGGAAATCGGGCGGCCGGGATAGGTGTCCAGTTCAATGGTGATGATGAAACCGCCCGTACCAAGATCGAATCCTACCTCGCGGGGTCACTGAGCTCCGATCGGCCGACCCATACGATGTGAGGCTGATCCCGCCATGAATGATTTCGCCATGTCGTCGGAGGCCATTAAAAGTACCGCAGGGTTCCGGGAATCTGAATGGCCTCTGCGGAACCTGTCGCTTGCAGGAGTGACCTGGCCCGCCAGATCGGACGAAGCCGTGAAAAGAACGGTGCTTTTGCTCCACGGCTGGCTGGATAACAGTTTGACGTTCATCAAACTGGCACCCGAACTGACCGGTCTGGCAAACGTCCATGCCATTGATATGGCAGGGCATGGTCAGTCTGGTCATCGGCCCGGGGGTCAGAGCTACCTGCTCATGGATTACGTAGCCGACCTCGCGGAATTGGTGGAGACGCATTTCTCGGATAGTGGTGAAACCCGGGTGGATCTCGTAGGACACTCCCTGGGCGGCATAGTCTGTGCGTTGTATGCAGCCGCCTTTCCCGAGAAAGTCGGTAAATTAGCCATGATTGACAGCCTTGGCGCCATCAGTCGATCGGTTGAGGAAACCATTCCCCAACTCAGGCGTGCAATCAAGAAACGGCTCGCGGGGTCTGGCCGCCAAACCGTCTATCCGGATATTCAGGCTGCGGCCAAAGCGAGGGAAGGTGGTTTGAGCCCCTTGAGCCCCGAAGCTGCATTGACGCTCATCCCTCGCAATATGAAAGCAGAGGCGGGTGGCTACGTCTGGCGAACCGATCCAAGGCTCAGACATCCTTCGCCCCTGATGATGAACGAGGATCAGGTTATCGAGTCGTTGAAGGCGATCGTTACCCCGACTCTGTTCGTCCGGGCCGACAAAGGTCTGCTTGCATTCAGAGAGGGCCTGGACGAGCGGCGTGAAGTGATCAATTCCCTTGAGATTGCCCACGTGCCGGGCGGGCACCATTGCCATCTGGATGGTGATACTCGCCCCGTTGCGGAGGCCATCAGAAACTTCCTGAAAAATGAGTAGCTCCTTGCTGAACCATCGTTTCTTCCAATGCATCGCCTTGCTTGCAAGCTGTCTACCGGAGGTGGCTGCAGCGGCGATTCCCGCGCAAATGCCCGAACCGTTTCCGCAGTCCACTCTTGAGACCACAGTAGATATCGAGTCCCCCGGGCACCTGGTCCTGTTCAGTCCCGTCCGGGAGGTCAATAACCAGATCCGGTCCGAAACCATGGCGAGGCTTCCGGTCACCGGTGAAGGCCGGCTCTACGAGATTGCCCGGGATTCTGGGCGCGACAAGGCGCGCGAGCATTATCTCCGTCTTTTGCAGGACCGGGGAGCGCAGATCCTTTTTGACTGTAACGGCATCTCGTGCGGACGCAGTAACGTCTGGGCCAACCAGATATTTGGCCAAAGGGTGCTGTACGGTCGTGATGGCACCCAGGATTACCTGGTGGCGGGGACCACGGCCAACGACGGCAGCCGCTGGCTGACCCTGATTTACACAGTCACTCGGGGTAACCTCCGCGAATATGTCTGGATCGAACACCTTGCTGTGGAACCGGGAGTACGGGTACCGGGTCTCGGCAGCGTTGATAGCCGGATTCGCGGACCGGTTATAGTGCCCTGGACCGGTGGGATCACTTATCGCTTCGACTGGTCGGCCAGGGATCGTCGCAAGATTTCCGACTGGTCCGATGAAGAGGGAACTCTCGTTGTTCTTTCCGGTTTTTCCGCACTTGGCGCCGAAGAAAGCTTTGAGGACGCCATGGAGCGTGCGTCGGGCGCAACGAAGTCGCTATCCGAGGTGCTGTTAAAGACCGGCGTTTCGATAGAGCAGCAGAAACTCATTATTGTTGGCCCGAGTGTTCCCCTGGCTGATCCGGATCGTCAGGGCGATCGGGTGGAAGTCACGGTCATCACGAGGTAGGAACTATGGGCACATCCGGGAATGGCAACGATCCCGAGACTGAGGAAACCGTGGACTCGGGAGCGGAGGATGGCGTCTCCACGGTCCTGAAAAGCTCCAATGTATCCGCGACGACGTCAGAACCGGCTTCCAAACAGACCCGAACCGCGGGCCAGCGAAAAACCGTCGCGCTGACACTCGGAAGTGGCGGCGCCCGGGGTTATGCCCATATTGGTGCCATCGAGGTTCTGGTAGAGCGTGGTTACGACATTGTCGCGATTTCCGGATGCTCTATGGGGGCCTTGATCGGGGGCATGTTCGCTACGGGAAAAATGCAGGACTACAAGGACTGGGTGACCGGCCTTGGTCAGTTCGATGTTCTGAAACTTCTCGATGTCACGTTCAATTCCGTGGGTGCCATCCGGGGTGAGAAGATCTTTTCGGTGGTTCGGGAAATGCTGGGGGATACCCGGATCGAAGATCTCCCGATTGCCTTCACGGCTGTGGCGACGGATCTGCTTGCCCATAAAGAAATCTGGTTCCAGGAAGGACCGCTTGATCAGGCTATCCGAGCCTCTGTGGCTATACCCAGTGTCGTGACCCCTCTGGTGCTGAACGGCCGGGTGTTGGTCGATGGTGCCTTGCTCAACCCACTGCCGATCATCCCGACCATTTCGTCCCACGCAGACATCATCGTCGCCGTCAATCTCAGCGGGGAAGACGAGCGCCGTCGCAGGATTCCGGACGCGGCCTTCAGTCAGGTTGATGAAGGAACGGAAATGGATGAGTGGGTCGATACGATTCGGGAGAAGGCTTCCCGCTGGTTCGACTGGGACACGCTCAAATCACTTGCTGCTCGAAAGCCGGATACTGGCGAGACCCCGGAGGAAAAGATCTCACGGCAGATGCACAAGAAAGATCACAAAAAGAACGATACCGCGCCCTCAGAGAAAAAGGCTCAGGAAGAACACGAGACCATAGACTGGGACAAGCTTGGCATCGGCAAATTCGATGTAATGAACCTGACGGTCGAAACCATGCAAAGCGCCCTTGTGCAGTACAAAATTGCGGGCTATCCCCCCGACTTGCTGGTCAACGTGCCCAAGAATGCGTGCCGGAGCTATGATTATCACAAGGCGCCTGAGCTCATTCAGCTTGGTCGTGAGCGGATGTCCGCGGCTTTGGACCGTTTTGAGGCGAACCGAAACAGCAGCGGGCCCCTCGCTATTTAACGTCATTCTTCCCACTCCAGAGCGGCAAAGGCTGCAGGCAGACGGGCAAAGAGCGTATAATCCCGCGCTGACAAATTTCCGTACAGGATCGAATTCCGTGACCAGTCCTATTGATGACCTTCATACCGTCCGCGACTACCTGCGGTACGCGTCTTCGCAGTTTGCAGCCTCCGGGCTGTATTTTGGTCATGGTACGGATAACGTTTGGGACGAGGCTGTCCAGTTGGTGATGCGCACGCTCAACCTTCCGCTCGAGAACAATACCCTGTTTCTTGACGCCCGGTTGGTGCGCGAGGAGCGTCAACTGATTCATGAGCGCATTGAACGCCGGATCAGTGAACGTGTCCCTCTGGCCTATTTGCTGGGCGAAGCCTGGTTCATGGGCATGCCGTTTCATGTCGACGAACGTGTTCTTGTGCCCAGATCACCGATTGGTGAACTGCTCGAGAATGGGCTTCAGCCGTGGCTGGGTGACAAGGCTGTGCACCGGATTCTGGATTTGTGCACGGGCAGTGGTTGCATCGGTATTGGTGCTGCCAGCGTCTTTGAGGATGCCGTGGTCGACCTGGCGGACATATCGACGGATGCTCTTGACGTGGCGGAGTCCAACATCGATCTCCATGGGGTGCGTGACCGGGTTCGTGCGCTGCAGTCCGATGTCTTCAGCAACATTGATGGCCAGTACGATGTT
Organism: Marinobacter sp. F4206; assembly: GCF_019392195.1. NCBI lineage: Bacteria > Pseudomonadati > Pseudomonadota > Gammaproteobacteria > Pseudomonadales > Marinobacteraceae > Marinobacter > Marinobacter liaoningensis. Next base: position 338,045 of record NZ_JAHXKI010000001.1, on the reverse strand, counting down.
ATCCTGAGCAATCCCCCATACGTGGACGCCGAAGATCTGGCAGATATGCCACAGGAATACCGCCACGAGCCCGAACTTGGTCTCGCGGCGGGGGCGGATGGCCTGGACATTGCTCACAGGATACTTGCGAAGGCCCTTGAGCACTTGTCGCCCGACGGTCTGCTGATTGTCGAAGTCGGCAACAGCTGGGGCGCCATGGACGAGGCCTATCCCGAGCTGCCGTTGACCTGGCTGGACTTTGAAAACGGCGGTAGCGGGGTGTTTCTGGTAACGGCGGAAACACTGCGGGATTGGCAAGGCCGTACTTAAGCGGATTTCTTATATTAACTGGATAAAGTACTGAATCATGTCGGGAAATACCTTCGGAAAGTTGTTCACTGTCACCACCTTTGGTGAAAGCCACGGTGCCGCGCTGGGCTGCATCATAGACGGCTGCCCTCCGGGTCTGGAGCTTTCGGAAGCCGACATGCAGCGGGACCTGGACCGACGGAAACCGGGCACCTCAAGGCACACGACGCAGCGCCGGGAAGCCGACGAAGTCCGGATCCTCTCCGGCGTCTTCGAAGGCAAGACCACAGGCACGCCGATAGGTCTGTTGATCGAAAACACGGATCAGCGTTCGAAGGACTACTCCAAGATTTCAGAGCAGTTCCGGCCCGCCCACGCCGACTATACCTACATGCACAAGTACGGTGTTCGTGACTATCGTGGTGGAGGTCGTTCATCCGCCAGGGAGACGGCGATGCGCGTTGCCGCCGGTGCGGTCGCTCGTAAGTTCCTGGAACAGAGATTGGGTATCGTTATCCGGGGATATCTGTCCCAGCTCGGCCCCATCAGGGTTGAAAAACTGGACTGGGATCAAGTCCACCAGAATCCTTTCTTCTCTCCCGACGCTGACAAAGTCGCGGAAATGGAATCCTACATGGATGCCTTGCGCAAAGAGGGGGACTCGATCGGCGCCCGCATTAATGTCGTTGCAGAAGGGGTTCCACCAGGCTTTGGAGAGCCTGTTTTTGACCGCCTGGATGCCGATCTGGCCCACGCGCTCATGAGCATCAATGCGGTTAAGGGTGTCGAGATTGGTGCCGGCTTCGACAGCGTTGAACAGAAAGGCACGGAGCACCGTGACGAAATGACCCCGGAGGGCTTTCTGTCCAACAACGCCGGTGGCGTGTTGGGTGGCATCTCGTCCGGGCAGCCAATCCTGGCCAGCATTGCCCTCAAGCCGACCTCCAGTCTGCGTCTGCCGGGGCGCGGGATCGATGTCCACGGAAATCCTGCGGAGATCATCACCACCGGGCGTCATGATCCCTGCGTTGGCATTCGTGCAACGCCGATTGCTGAAGCAATGATGGCCATTGTGTTGATGGACCATTACCTGCGCCACCGGGGGCAAAACGGAGACGTTTCGGTGTCCACGCCGGTGATTGGTCAGATCTGATCCCCGAATAGCCGCTGTGTTGGAGAGCAGAGTATCTACTGGCGACTTTCCAATCTCTACTTCTGGTTTTTCGCCCTTCTAGGAGGGCTGTTGCCCTATTGGTCCCTCTACCTTGAGGGGCAGGGCTTTTCCTACCTTCAGATCGCCACACTGATGGCGACCATACAGCTGACCAAAATTATTGCGCCCAGTGTATGGGGCTGGCTCGGCGATCGGACCGGGCAGCGTGTGCGTCTGGTGCGCTTCGGTGCAATCACCGGCTCCCTGTTCTTTGCCGGTGTGTTTCTGGAGCCGGGTTTTTACGGGCTGTTGCTGGTCATGCTGGCCTTTACCTTTTTCTGGAACGCCATTCTTCCGCTCTACGAGGTCATTACGCTCCGAACACTGGGGGCCCGCAAGGAAAGGTATGGCAAGGTCCGTCTCTGGGGGTCCGTCGGCTTCATCGTTGCCGTTGGGCTAGTCGGTGGTGTGCTTGAGTTCGTTCCGGTTCAGACTCTGCCATGGCTGCTCTTGCCGGTGTTTGCCGGGATCGCTGTCTCGGCCTTCCTGGTGCCCTCGGAACGGGGTGAGCGTAAGTCGGCGGCGCCAGAGGGGAGCCTGAAGGAAATCGTGACGCACCCCGCGGTCATTGCGTTTTTTATGATGAATTTTTTGCTTCAGCTCTCCCATGGTGCTTACTACACGTTTTTCAGTATTCACCTGGAGCAACACGGTTACGGCAAGCTTTCCATTGGTTTGTTGTGGTCCCTGGGGGTCATTGCCGAGATAGGTCTGTTCTTGGTGATGCACCGACTTTCCCGTCGGTTCAGCGTCCGACAAATCGCCATAGGGGCTTTAACACTGACCATGATTCGGTGGGTCCTGATTGCAGAGATGACGGATCTGGTAGCCGTGCTTATTTTCGCCCAGTGCCTGCACGCAGCGTCCTATGGAGCACTCCACGCAATATCGGTTCAATACATCCAGGGATTTTTCGGGCGTCATCACCATGGCCAGGGCCAGGCGCTCTACAGTGGGCTGACGTTCGGAGCCGGCGGCGCCTTGGGCGCATGGCTGTCGGGATTTCTGGTCGAAGGCTTTAATACGTCGGCGGCGTTTTGGGGTGGCGCCTTTGCCATGCTGGTGGCCATTGCGATTACGTGGCGGGGGCTCAGGCCCCCGCCTACGGATCAGTGAGGCAATGCCCTTATTCCGTGGGCTCGTCTTCGTCTTCTTCGATCTGAAGCGACAGGCCACTGCCGGTCGGCCCGTTGGCTGGCCCTGCCGATGCGCTGTCTTTTCCGCCCTGCCCGTGAAGTTTGATTTTCAGGCGCAGGTTGTTGGCAGAATCAGCGTTCTTGAGTGCTTCCTCCTCGGATATCTTGCCGTCCTTCCAGAGGTTGAAAAGGGCAAGGTCGAAGGTCTGCATCCCCAGGTTCGCGGATTTTTCCATGATCTCTTTGATGCCTTCGATTTCTCCCCGAAGGATCAGTTCGCTGATTGTCGGCGTTCCCAGCAGAATCTCTATGGCCGCGCACCGCTTCTTGTCGATCGTGGGTATCAGTCGCTGAGACACGAAGGCGCGCAGATTCATGGCAAGATCCATCAACAGTTGCGGCCGGCGTTCTTCCGGGAAGAAGTTGATAATCCTGTCGAGCGCCTGGTTCGCGTTGTTGGCGTGAAGCGTCGAGATACACAGGTGCCCGGTCTCGGCAAACGCGAGGGCGTGTTCCATGGTTTCGCGGTCACGGATCTCACCAATCAGGATGACGTCCGGGGCCTGGCGCAATGTGTTCTTTAGCGCCTTCTGGAAGCTGCGGGTATCCACGCCCACTTCCCGCTGGTTAACGATGCTTTTCTTGTGCCTGTGGATGTATTCCACCGGATCTTCGATGGTGATGATGTGGCCGGCGGAGTTGGAATTGCGGTGGTCAATCAGCGCGGCCAGTGAGGTTGACTTACCCGAACCCGTCGCACCAACAAAGAGCACGAGGCCGCGTTTGGCCATGACGACGTCTTTGAGAATAGTAGGGAGGCCGAGGTCATCTGCATTGGGGATTTCCGTGACGATGTTTCGGGCGACGATGGAGATCTCATTTCGTTGGCGGAAAATGTTGATCCGGAAACGGCCAACATTGCGAATGCTGTAGGCGAGGTTCATTTCCAGCTCTTGCTCGAACTCGGTGACTTGTTCGTCGTCCATCACCGAATAGGCTATCTCCTTGATGATTCCGGGAGCCAGTGGGGTCCGGTCAATGGGCTTGAGGGAACCATGAAACTTGGCGCAGGGCGGGGCGCCAGTGCTCAGGTAGAGGTCCGAGCCATCGTGTTTGGCCAGAATTCGCAAATAGTCGTCAAAGCCCATGAAATCTCCTAAACGTATCGTATCGGTGGTTCATCATTCCGTTTCTTCCTGGCGGACAATTTCCAGAAGCGTCCTCGCAGCGAGGCTGAGTTGGCGCCCTGAAAGACCGATCGCACCAAGCACTCTCGAGACCGGGTAATTCATAGCGAGTCTGTGCGTGCTGTCATCAAGCATGCGGATTGGCAGAACGCTCCATCCGAGCCCGACACTGGTCATCATTTTGATGGTCTCGAGGTAGTTGGTCGGGATCTGTTGTTGTAACGGCAGGTTTGCTTCCAGGAACAGACGGCTAACCGCCCGGTAAGTGGCGGTGGTCGTATCAGGGAGTATTGCCGGATAACGGGCCAGATCCCCCAGCGACACCGATTTTTTCAGGGCAAGCTCATGCTCCGGCCCTACAACGAACGCCATCGGATCTGACCACTGCTGGTATACCATGAAGTGGCTTTCCATACTGTCACTGAGTGTGACAAAGGCCAGTTCGGCGTTACGTTTCTGCATCTCGGCGTAAGCGGCGTCGGATTCCATGAACTGAAGGTTCAGCTTCACCTCCGGGTAGTGACTGGTAAATCGTCGAAGCCAGCTTGGCAGGTGGTGGAGCCCGATGTGGTGGCTGGCGATAATCTGCAGTTCGCCCTCGAGTTTCTCGTTGTCCGGTGACAGGGAAATACGGGCGTTGTGGATCTCATCGAGGATCCGGCGGGCGTGGGGCAGGAGCCGGGTGCCGGCATCAGTAAGTCGAATCTGTCGGTGACTGCGATCAATCAGATGCACGCCAAGCTGGCTCTCCAGGGCTGCGAGGCGTTTGCTGATAGCCGGCTGCGTCAGATGGAGCAGTTCGGCGGCTTCCGAAAAAGACCCCTGATCAACGATTGTCAGAAAGGCGCGAAGCGCATTGGATTCCATGGCAGGTCCTGCGATGTTGGTAGCCGGTGGTGTTTCGGGTCATGCCTGTTAATCCTGAAAGCTATAAGATGCCAAATAGGAATGCAAAGAATAAAAAACATGAATTGAGGTTATCTCGTGCTGGGGAGTATGATAGCGGCATGCGAAGTCAAAACCAGAAACCCCCGGATAATGAGAGAGCGACCATGGCGGGCAAAACCTTATACGACAAACTGTGGGACGATCACTTGGTCAAACAGCGGGACGACGGGTCTGCGTTGATCTACATCGACCGTCAATTACTGCATGAAGTAACGTCGCCGCAGGCGTTTGAAGGCCTGCGCCTGGCGGGTAGAAAGCCATGGCGTATCGATGCCAACATTGCCACGCCCGATCACAACGTGCCGACTACGGATCGGGACAAGGGCATTGATGGCATCGTGGATCCTGTCTCCCGAACTCAGGTCGAAACCCTCGACAAGAACTGCGATGAGTTCGGCATCCTCGAGTTCAAGATCAAGGATACCCGCCAGGGTATCGTTCACGTAATCGGACCCGAGCAGGGCGCAACCCTGCCGGGCATGACCATCGTCTGTGGTGATTCCCACACCTCGACTCACGGTGCATTTGGTTGCCTTGCCCACGGCATCGGTACCTCCGAAGTGGAGCATGTTCTGGCAACCCAGTGCCTTGTGCAGCAGAAAATGAAAAACATGCTGGTCAAGGTGAATGGCAAGCTCGGGCCGGGCGTAACGGGTAAAGACGTCGTCCTCGCGATCATCGGCAAGATCGGCACCGCGGGCGGCACTGGTCACGCCATTGAATTTGGCGGCGAAGCCATCCGGAATCTGAGCATGGAAGCGCGTATGACTATCTGCAACATGTCCATCGAGGCCGGTGCGCGGGTAGGTATGGTTGCAGTGGACGATACCACCATCGATTACGTAAGAGGACGTCCGTTTTCTCCGAAGGGTGAGCAGTGGGCCGCGGCAGTCGAGTACTGGCGCACTTTGCACAGTGATGATGACGCCGCGTTTGACAAGGTGGTCGAGCTCGAGGGGTCGGAAATCAAGCCACAGGTAAGCTGGGGCACATCGCCGGAAATGGTCTCGGGTGTCGACGGCTTTGTTCCGGACCCGGCCCAGGAAGAGGATCCGATCAAGCGGGAAGGTATTGTTCGAGCCCTGAAATACATGGGCCTGGAGCCGAGCATGCCGATCACCGGCATCCAGCTGGATCGTGTTTTCATCGGTTCTTGCACCAACAGCCGGATTGAGGACCTGCGCGAGGCCGCGGCCGTGGTCAAGGGGCGCAAAGTCGCGGCCAGCCTGAAGCAGGCGATGGTTGTGCCCGGTTCTGGTCTGGTGAAGGCTCAGGCTGAGAAGGAGGGTCTCGACAAGATCTTTATTGAAGCAGGGTTGGAATGGCGAGATCCGGGTTGTTCCATGTGTCTTGCCATGAACGCCGACAAACTGGGGCAAGGTGAGCATTGCGCTTCGACCTCTAATCGCAACTTCGAGGGTCGTCAGGGCTTCGGAGGGCGCACCCATCTGGTTAGCCCGGCAATGGCCGCGGCGGCCGCGGTAACCGGTCATTTTGTTGATGTCCGCGAATTGATGAACTGATCCACAGGAGAGAGACCATGCGCGCATTCACGCAACACCAGGGCCTGGTGGCCCCCATGGACCGTTCCAATGTGGACACGGACATGATCATTCCCAAGCAGTTTCTGAAATCCATCAAGCGAACCGGCTTTGGTCCCAATCTGTTTGACGAATTGCGGTATCTCGATGAAGGCAAGCCGGATCAGGATTGTTCCAGTCGACCGGTGAACCCGGACTTCGTTCTCAATCAGGATCGGTACCGGGGAGCCAGTGTGTTGCTGGCTCGGGCGAACTTTGGTTGCGGGTCCAGTCGGGAGCATGCGCCCTGGGCGTTGGAGGATTACGGGTTCCGGGTGATTATTGCCCCGAGCTTTGCGGATATTTTTTATAACAATTGCTTTAAGAACGGATTGTTACCCATTGTTCTGGATGAAAAAGTAGTTGATCAGCTGTTCCGTGAGGCGGAAGCCCGTGAAGGCTACGAGCTCGCTGTCGATCTGGAGGCCAAAACCGTGACCACGCCAGGCGGCGAGTCTTTCGGATTCGACGTGGACGACTTCCGTCGGCATTGCCTGTTGAATGGTCTCGACGATATTGGTGTGACCCTCGAAGATGCCGACGTGATCAAGGGTTATGAAGAACAGCGCCGACAGACAGCGCCGTGGCTGTTTGGTGCCGGAAACTGAATTTTACAATTTAAAGTGATCTGACACAGGAAAGGATTATGTCCAGAACCGTACTGATGTTGCCTGGTGATGGTATCGGGCCGGAAATCGTTGCCGAAGCTGAAAAGGTCCTGCAGAAAATCAACGACCGCTTTGCACTGGATCTCCGCTTTGAGTCTGGTCTTGTTGGTGGTGCAGCCCTTGATGCAACCGACAGTCCCTTGCCGGAAGACACCCTGGATAAGGCCCGGAAGGCCGATGCCATCTTGTTGGGTGCCGTGGGTGGTCCGAAATGGGACAGCCTTCCCATGAGCCAGCGTCCGGAGAAGGGCTTGCTGGGGCTGCGCTCCAATCTGGAGCTGTTTGCCAATCTGCGCCCGGCCATTCTGTATCCTCAGCTGGCCTCTGCATCCTCCCTCAAACCGGAGGTGGTTTCCGGTCTGGACATCATGATCGTTCGGGAATTAACGGGCGGTATCTACTTTGGTCAACCCCGCGGAGTACGGGAGTTGGAGAGCGGTGAGCGCCAGGGTTACAACACCTATGCCTACACCGAATCGGAAATTCGTCGGATCGGGCGCGTTGCATTCGAGGCGGCGCAGCAGCGAGGCAAAAAACTGTGCTCGGTTGATAAGGCAAATGTGCTGGAAGTGACTGTGCTCTGGCGCGAAATCATGAATGACCTGTGCCGTGAATATCCGGATGTCGAGTTGTCACATATGTACGTCGATAACGCCGCCATGCAGCTCGTTCGAGCGCCCAAGCAATTCGATGTGATTGTGACTGGCAACATGTTTGGTGATATTCTCTCTGACGAAGCGGCTATGCTGACCGGTTCAATTGGGATGTTGCCATCCGCCTCCCTGAACTCGGAAAAGCAGGGTATGTACGAGCCCTGCCATGGATCTGCGCCCGATATTGCAGGCAAGGGCATAGCCAATCCGCTGGCCACAATCCTGAGCGCCGCAATGATGTTGCGGTACAGTCTCGGTGAGGACGACGCCGCAGAGGCGATTGAGGCCGCGGTCAGCAAAGTGCTGGATCAGGGGCTGCGGACCGCAGACATCATGTCTGACGATGGAACGCAGGTTTCCACCCGGGAAATGGGCGAGGCAGTGCTCGCTGCGCTCTAACGGTGGCCCGGATCCGGTCGAATTTGAGACCCGACGGTGACAAGATGCTGTCGCCGCGGGATCATCCATCCTGTCCCTGTCAGCGATAAAGGCAGCGGGCGGGCATAAAACGAGGTTCAAAGGTCGCACATGAAGCGAGTTGGACTTGTAGGTTGGCGTGGCATGGTAGGCTCAGTCCTCATGCAGCGCATGCGTGATGAAAACGATTTCGCCGATATCGATCCGGTTTTTTTCTCGACTTCCCAAACCGGGAAGCCGGCGCCGGATGTTGGTAAAGACGGTGTTCCGCCACTTCAGGACGCCTTCGATATCGATACCCTGAAAACTCTGGATGTGGTCGTAACCTGCCAGGGTGGCGACTACACGACCGCGGTGTATCAGAAGCTGCGCGATGCGGGCTGGGACGGCTACTGGATAGATGCTGCCTCGACGCTGCGCATGGTTGATCACTCGGTGATTGTCCTGGACCCGGTCAATCGCAATGTCATCGACTCAGCCCTGGAGAAGGGCGTGAAAGATTACGTCGGTGGTAATTGCACGGTGAGCCTGATGATGCTGGCCCTGGGTGGTCTGCTTGAGGAGGATCTGATCGAGTGGGTTTCTCCGATGACTTATCAGGCGGCCTCTGGTTCCGGCGCGCAGAATATGCGGGAGCTGCTCAATCAGATGGGCGATCTGCATGGGAGCGTCCAGGCTGAGTTGGCCGATCCGTCGTCCGCCATTCTTGAGATTGATCGCAAGGTGACTGAGACCATGCGAAGCGGCGATTTCCCGACCGAGCACTTTGGGGTCCCGCTGGCCGGTAGCCTGATTCCGTTTATCGACAAGCAACTCGATAACGGCATGAGCAAGGAAGAATGGAAGGCCGGGGTTGAGACCAACAAGATTCTTGGCCGCAGTGATAATCCGATTCCGATCGATGGCATCTGCGTACGAATCGGTGCCATGCGTTCCCACAGTCAGGCGCTGACGATCAAGCTGAAAAAGGATCTGCCAGTCGACGAGATCGAGTCTATTCTGGCGAAAGCAAATGACTGGGTGAAAGTCATTCCGAATGATCGCGACGCAACCATGGAAGAACTCACACCGGCCAAAGTGACCGGCACCCTGAGTGTTCCCATTGGTCGAATCCGGAAACTGGCCATGGGGCCGGAGTACATCTCCGCCTTTACGGTTGGTGATCAGCTGCTGTGGGGCGCTGCTGAGCCTCTGAGGCGCATGCTGCGGATTCTGCAGGAGCGTTAAGAAATGTTACACAGGGGTAATTAATGCCAACTGTGTCCGGTTTCAGAAAACCGGTTAGGGGCGAAGGCTGATTTCGGCCTTCGCCCCTGTTATTTTCAAGAGCGCTAGGGAGTTCCGCTCGATTGGTAAAAAAATGGTACAAGGTTTGCGCCTGATTGATTGATAAAAGGGGTATTATCAACAATACTTGCCGGACCAAACGTTAATAGAACGACATAATAACTAGAACTATCCAGACGGAAGTCATCCAACCTCGTCCGATTCTGTTTGTATAAAGCAGTAACGAATAACGGAGACTGGAAAGGAAAAAGCATGAAGGTACGCAAGCTTGCGGTTGCCCTGGCTCTGGCAGGAGGGCTTGGATCCGGCGTCGCACAAGCCCTGGGGCTTGGAGAAATTGAACTTCAGTCCTATCTGAACGAGCCTTTGAGCGCAGAGATCAATCTCCCTCAAAGCCGCGGTGTGGATCCGGGCGATGTATTCGTGAATATAGCGTCGGAGTCCGCCTATGAAACAGTTGGGCTAAGCCGCAACCAGTTTCTGAGCAAGCTCAGATTCCAGGTTATCACCCAGAGCGATGGGTCGCTGGCCGTCAATGTATCTTCACGGGAACCTCTGCGTGAACCGTACCTGAACTTTCTGCTGGAGCTTACCTGGCCTAGCGGGCGGTTGATGCGGGAATACGCCGTTCTGGTTGACCCTCCCGTTTATGCCGAAGATTCCGGGGTTCAGGAACGCGTAAGTGCGCCGTCGGTCACCTCCAGCACCAGTCAGCCGTCAACCACTCGAAGCGCGGAATCCGTGCGCCGTCAGGCGCAGGCAGAGCAGTCGCTGAGCCGTGGCTACCAGGGCAACACCTTCGGGCCAACGGGGGCGTCCGATACCCTTTGGACCATTGCGTCCCGTGTTCGTCCCGATGACAGTGTTTCGACCCAGCAGGTAATGCTTGCCATTCAGGACCTTAATCCCGACGCGTTCATTGGCGGCAATATTAACCGCCTCAAGCGGGGTGAGGTGCTTCGGGTACCCACACTCGATCAGGTTCAGTCCAGGACAAGGGCCGAGGCCACTCGGGTCGTCAGTCAGCAAAACAGTGAATTCCAGTCTCCGGAGCGTACCGTTGATGCGACTGACACCCAGCAGGCCCAGGCAGCGCCTGAGCAGGCTTCTGCCGCTGGCGATGAGCTGAAACTTCTGGTTGCGGAAAACGACAGTTCTGAGTCCAGTGATGGCGGCTCCGCAGGCGGCGATGGTGAACTGCCGGGCGGCGTCGATGCCGGCACCGCGGTTGCGATGGAAGAGCTGGAAAGTGCCCGGCGTGAGAATGATGAACTGAACAGCCGCGTGACGGATCTTCAGGATCAGGTCGAAACACTGCAGCGCCTGCTTGAACTGAAAAACAGTCAGCTCGCAGACATGCAGCAGATGGCGGGTGACTCTGCCGATGAATCCGGTGAAGCTCCGGCCCCTGAGGAGGGTGAAGTCAGTGCCCAGGGTTCGGACGGATCCGATCTGTCTGTGGCGACACAGGAAGATGCGGCGTCTGACGAGGCGGCTGATGCCACCGATGCTGCAGAAACTGAAAGCCCGGAAGCGGTTTCCGGCGCCATGGATGAAGATGCAACGGCGGAGGTGTCCGACGAAGCCTTGCAGGCCGAAGGCGCCGACGCTGAGGTTGGTGCACCGGCTTCAGCAGATGCCGATGGTATGGCAGAAGGTGGTGATGCAGGGGCTGAAGGTGATGCTGAGGTCGCTTCGGGCGAGGAGCCTGCTGCCAGTGCTGAAGCCGAGGTAGCGGAGCCGGAGGCAGCAGCCCCCACAACGGAGGCGGAGACCGCGCCACAACAGACAACCAGTCAGGAACCCAAGCCTTCTGCGCAACCGCCGGTTGTGGAAAAGGGTTTTCCCGGCAACATCATTGATGCCATTACCGGCAATCCGCTTTACCAGATTGCACTGGGCGGTGGTTTGATCCTCTTGCTGCTGCTCCTGCTCATGCTGGCGCGCCGGAATGCCAACCGGGAGAAAGCGTTTTATGAGCAGTTGAATGGTGAGTCGGCCGATGAATCCGATTCATTCGAGCTGAGCCTGGATGATGAGGACTCCGGGCAGGGCGCTAGCGATGACGCGCTGACAGAAGCAGAGTCCTACATTGCCTATGGCCGCCATGATCAGGCAGCTCAGACCCTTGAAGCTGCCATTTCCCGGGAGCCCAGCCGCACGGACCTGCGACTGAAGCTGCTCGGTGTTTATGCGGACAATCAGGATCGAGAGTCGTTCGAGAAGCAGTTTGGTGAAATTGAAGCCTTGAACGACGAACAGGCAACGGCCTCGGCCAGCGAACTTCGCGCACAGCTCGACGAAGCGGAGTCGATGCCAAGCATTGATGACCTTGAATCCCAGCTCCGTTCGGATTCGTTTGGCGGCGGGCAATCCGAAGGCGAGACGGAGGCGGCCTCCACTGGAAATGACGCTCAGCTCTCGGACGAGCTGCTTGCCGACCAGTATGATTCGGAAAAGGAAGGGCAGGTCGAGAACGAATTTGGTGAGCTTGATACGGATTTCGCAGACTTTGATCTGAATGAAGTTGAGTCTGCCGAAACTTCAGCCGACGCCGCGGTGGATGAATCTGAAGAGAATGCGGAGCAAAAGGACTCCGACGGATCAATCGAGTATGACTTATCCGGTTTGTCTCTGGAATCCGAGGAGGAGACCGCGGATGAAAGTAAGCAATCCGGTACCGAGGATGAAACGGATTATTCTTCGCTTGAGATGGATCTGAGTGAGCCGGCCAAAACTGAAGCCGATGATTCTGACTGGTCCGAGGATCTGGGGCTTGATCTGGATAGTTCCCTTGAGGAAGAGTCCGGTGCCGATGAATCCGCAGGCGAGTTGACCGACGAAACTCGTGACACCGCTGAGGATAAAGCTGACAGCGATACGGATTCTCTGGATGAGTCCTTCCTGGATGAGCTCGACGCAGAGCTGGACAAGGTCGCAGGCGAGGAAGACGAGCTTGGTGGCGATGAGATGGAAGAGTCTTCTCTCGATGATCTTGAACTCGATGTGTCCGATGAAGATCTGGCGCTGATGGAAGAGTTTTCCGATTCCGCCGATTCCGCCAGTTCTGAAAAAGCTGAGGCCCCGGCTCTGGATGACGAGTTGAACCTTGAGGATACTCTTGGTGAGGGTGATGTCCTCGGTGAAGGCGAAACCGCCAGCCCAGAAGAAGAGATTGCTGGCACCGAAGAGCTGGAGGACCTTGGTTCACTCGACGAGCTGACCGAGCATGACGAACAGGCATCTGAAAGTCCTTCGGAAGAGGAAGAGCCGTTGCCTGTAGCCTCAGACGAAATTGGTGACGATTTGGGCAAATCTGACTCCGTAGACATTGATGAAAGTGAGCTTGGTGACGACGACGATTTCGACTTCCTGGCCGGAACCGATGAAGCTGCAACCAAGCTGGATCTTGCCCGCGCCTACATTGAGATGGGCGACAGTGACGGTGCGCGGGATATTCTTGAGGAAGTCGCACTTGAAGGAAATGAAGAGCAGAAATCGGAAGCTCAGGATCTCCTTAAAAATCTGTCCTGATTCGTTATAATCGAGTCAACCAGGCGGAAAGCGCCGGCCGTCGGAATTCGTTCCGATACAAGCCGGCGCTTTGTTTTTTTCAGTATCATTCATTCCGGACAGGCGTTTGTTTCTAGAACCTCAGCAACTCACTACGGAAATCGAGATAGGCGATGGTCGCGTCGCCCTGGCTTTTGAATACGATGGGCGTGACTTCCATGGTTGGCAATTGCAGAAGTCCGGGGTCCGTTCCGTCGAGTCAGAACTGATGGCGGCAGTCTCGAAAGTCGCCAACCACTCCGTTGATCTCATCTGTGCTGGCCGGACGGATGCCGGTGTTCACTCCAGTTACCAGATTGCGCACTTTGAAACGTCAGCCAGCAGGAGCCTTCGATCCTGGGTAATGGGGATCAATACGGCGCTACCAACTGACATTGCGGTGCATTGGGCAGGCAATGCCCTGGATGATTTTCATGCCCGTTTTTCTGCGGTCTACCGGCGGTATCGGTACGTGATTTATAATCATCCGGTGAGGCCCGGTATTCAGCGCGGGCAGGTGAGTTGGACCTTCCGCCCGCTGGACGCAGAGCGCATGAACGAGGCGGCACAGGCATTGGTCGGTGAACACGATTTTTCTGCCTTTCGTGCGGCGGGATGCCAGTCCCGCACGCCGATCCGTTTCATGGAGCAGATTACGGTAACCCGGAGAGGGGAATTTGTCGTAATAGATGTGCAGGCAAACGCGTTTCTGCACCATATGGTGCGAAATATCGCAGGTGCCCTGATGGCGGTTGGGTCCGGGCAGCAGCCAATGGACTGGATTCGTGAGATACTCGACCAAAAGGACAGAAGGCTTGCGGGTGTGACAGCGCCACCGCATGGTCTTTACCTGGTGGATGTCGGCTATCCGGACCAGTACGGCATACCCCGAGCTGAATGCGGACCCGGTTTCCTCAGGCCCTGGTTTAGCAGGGCGGAGAACCACCCGGTTTCTCCGACCCACATACATCCGAAGCGACCGGTGCAACAGCCATGAGTACACGAGTCAAAATCTGCGGACTGACCCGTGTGGAAGACGTGGAGTCGGCGGTCGAGTCCGGCGCCGATGCGCTTGGCCTTGTGTTCTATGCGCCGAGTCCGCGTTCGGTAAGCATTGCCCAAGCGGAAGTTCTGGCTCGCCACGTTCCTGCGTTTGTCTCTGTTGTCGGCCTGTTCGTCAATCCGACCGAAGGAGAGGTTAGGGAGGTTCTGGATCGTGTTCCCCTGGATCTGCTGCAATTCCATGGCGATGAAAGCGCGGAATTTTGTGGGCAGTTTGGCCGGCGTTGGATCAAGGCAATACGCGTTCGGCAAAAGGATCAGATTCAGGCCGCGTTTAATGAATACCGTCAGGCTTCGGGGATACTGGTTGATGCCTGGGATCCCGAACGGTATGGAGGTACGGGGCAATCTTTTAACTGGGACCTTATCCCTTCCGATCGCCCGATGCCGCTCATATTGGCCGGTGGGTTGACTTCTGATAACGTATTCCGCGCTGTGGAGCAAGTAAAGCCCTGGGCTGTAGACGTCAGCGGCGGTGTTGAGCGAAGTAAGGGCGTTAAGGACATCGAAAAAATTTCCGACTTTATTAACGAGGTTCGCCGTGTCTGTAAAACTGACTGAAGAAATGCTGAGTGCACTGCCGGATGCGAGGGGCCACTTTGGGGCCTTCGGCGGACGGTTCGTTTCCGAGACGCTGATGGATTCCCTGATGACGCTCGAGAAACAGTACAACGAACTTAAAAAAGACCCTGAATTTCAGGCACAGTTTGACAAGGAGCTGGCTGATTATGTCGGCAGGCCTACTCCGCTGTATTTCGCCGAACGGCTTACCCGGGAAACCGGCGGTGCCCAAATCTGGTTGAAGCGGGAAGACCTCTGTCACACCGGTGCCCACAAGGTAAATAACACCATTGGTCAGGCGCTGTTGGCGAGTTTTCTGGGTAAGAAGCGGATTATCGCTGAGACCGGGGCCGGCCAGCATGGCGTTGCGACAGCCACAGTCTGTGCCCGACTGGGGCTTGAGTGTCATGTTTTCATGGGAGCGGAGGACGTACAGCGCCAATCCCTGAACGTTTTCCGTATGAAGCTGCTTGGTGCCGAAGTGCACGCGGTTGAAAGTGGCACCCGGACGCTCAAGGATGCCATGAACGATGCCATGCGTGACTGGGTGTCGTACGTTGATGAAACCTTCTACATCATCGGCACGGTTGCGGGACCGCACCCCTATCCCCTGCTGGTAAGGGATTTCCAGTCTGTGATCGGTCGCGAAACCCGCCGCCAGGCGCTGGAAAAAACCGGGAAGTTGCCCGACGCACTCGTTGCCTGCGTTGGTGGCGGCTCAAATGCTATTGGTATGTTCTATCCCTTCCTGGCTGACGAATCTGTTGAACTCTACGGTGTCGAGGCCGGTGGCCTGGGTATTGAAACCGGCAAGCACGCGGCGCCCCTGTGTGCCGGTCGTCCGGGCGTCCTGCATGGCAACCGTACCTACCTGATGGAAGATGAGAACGGCCAGATCGCAGGCACCCACTCGGTCAGTGCCGGGCTCGATTATCCGGGTGTTGGCCCGGAACACAGCTGGTTGAAGGATATTGGGCGGGCAAACTATGTGTCGGTTACCGACGATGAGGCGATGGAAGGTTTCCGGAAGTTGACCCGTGTCGAAGGCATCATGCCAGCCCTGGAAACAGCCCACGCCGTGGCATACGCCATCAAGCTCGCTGCAACCATGGATAAGGATCAAACCGTCGTGATTAACGTATCCGGTCGGGGCGATAAAGATATAAACACGGTTGCCAAGTTAGAAGGCATCGAGGTCTGAAGACGCAACAGGAGCAGGCATGAGCCGAATTGAAGGGGTCCTCCAGACCCTCAAAGGACAAGGTCGCAAGGCGCTTATTCCCTACATTACCGCCGGTGATCCCCATCCCGATGTAACTGTGGATCTGATGCACACATTGGTGGAGGCAGGTGCTGACATCATTGAACTCGGTGTTCCGTTCTCTGATCCCATGGCCGACGGACCTGTTATCCAGCTGGCTTGCGAGCGGGCCCTCAAGCACGGCACCTCGTTACGGCAGGTGCTGGGCATGGTCAAGGACTTCCGTGCGCGTGACAGCAAAACCCCGGTTGTACTGATGGGCTACCTGAATCCGATGGAGGCCATGGGGTATGAAGCTTTTGCGGATGCGGCCGTCGATGCCGGGGTGGATGGCATTCTGACTGTCGACCTTCCGCCTGAAGAGGCAGACGATGTTGCCCCGTTGTTCACCCAGCGAAAGTTGGACGCCATTTTCTTGCTTGCTCCAACCACCACAGATGACCGGATTCGCGCAATCAGCGAGCACTCTTCGGGCTATGTGTACTATGTTTCATTCAAGGGTGTGACCGGAGCCGGAAAAATCAACGTGGAAGAGGTGGCGAGCAAGGTGGCCCACATCCACGAGCTGACGGCTCTTCCGGTGGGTGTTGGTTTCGGCATTCGTGACGCACAAACCGCTGCAGCGGTTGGCCAGGTATCCGATGGTGTAATTGTTGGCAGCGTCCTGGTCGATACAATAGCCAGAAATCAGGCAGATACCGACCAGCTGAAGCGGGCGCTGACGGATCTGCTCCACCCGATGCGCGAAGCGCTGGATAGCCTGGGCTCCTGAATCAGGGGGCCGGGCCGACAGGCATCACAGGACAGGATGAAATCATGAGTAACTGGCTGGACAAGATAATGCCGAGCAAGATTCGCTCGGAATCCAAGCAGAGGACCGGCGTGCCGGAGGGGTTGTGGAAAAAATGCCCCAAGTGCGGGGCCTTTCTCTACAAGCCGGAACTTGAGAAGAATCTGGATGTTTGTCCCAAGTGCAATCATCACCTGAGGGTCAGTGCACGTCGCCGCCTTGATGTATTTCTGGACCCGGATGGTCGTGAAGAGATTGCTGCCGAGCTGGAGCCCTGGGATCGACTGAAATTCAAGGACAGCAAGCGTTACAAGGACCGGTTGTCCCACGCACAGAAGTCCACTGGTGAAAAAGATGCGCTGGTGGCGATGAAGGGCACAACGCTCGGGGTCCCGCTCGTAGCCTGTTCCTTTGAGTTCAATTTCCTCGGTGGCTCCATGGGCCAGGTTGTTGGCGAAAAGTTCGTTCAGGCTGCCAATGTTGCCCTGGAAGAGCGCATACCGTTGGTCTGCTTCTCTGCCAGTGGCGGTGCCAGGATGCAGGAGGCGATATTGTCGCTGATGCAGATGTCCAAGACAGCAGCTGTCCTTGAGCGGATGAAGCTGGAAGGTATCCCCTATATCTCGGTGATGACAGATCCGGTATTTGGCGGCGTATCTGCCAGTCTGGCTATGCTGGGTGATCTCAATATTGCTGAGCCCAACGCCCTGATAGGCTTTGCCGGTCCCCGTGTTATTGAGCAAACCGTTCGGGAAAAGTTGCCGGAAGGCTTTCAGCGCAGTGAGTTCCTGCTGGACCATGGCGCCATCGACATGATCCTCCATCGCCACCAGATGCGTGAACGCATTGCGCACGTTCTGGCGAAGTTCACGGGCCAGGAGCGGCCCGGAACCGAGGAGCCGATCGAATTTGAAGTAACGGAAAAACCGGAAACCGATGCCCCCATCGAGTAACAAACCTGGCCAGTCCCCAATCCCACCGGGGACTGGCGCCACTGTCGACCGGTGGCTCGCCTACCTCGAAGCCCTTCACCCTACCGAAATCGATCTTGGTCTCGACCGCGTGCTTATGGTTTTGCGCAGGCTTTTTCCTCGCAAGCCACAGGCTCGAATAATTACCGTTGCCGGTACCAATGGAAAGGGCAGCGCTGTTGCGTCCATCGAGGCACTGCTCCGGGCAGCAGGTCGGCGAACCGGCGCTTATACCTCGCCGCACATTCAATCCTACAATGAGCGAGTCCGGTTGGATGGTTGTGATATCGGTGATGCGTCGCTGGTCTCGGCTTTTGAACGCGTCGAGGCGGCCCGTCGCAACATCTCGCTAACGTACTTCGAGTTCGGGACGCTGGCCGCCTTTGTCGCGTTTTCCGAGGCGGGGGTAGACGACTGGCTACTTGAAGTGGGGCTTGGCGGTCGACTGGACGCCGTGAATGTGCTTGATGCGGATATCGCGATCATAACGTCGGTAGACATTGATCATGTCGCCTTTTTGGGTGATAACCGCGAGGTGATTGGGTTTGAGAAGGCTGGAGTGCTCCGGCCCAACATTCCAGCCGTTTACGCGGATTCTGATCCCCCCCGATCGGTTCTTCAGCAGGTCGCCGCTCAAAAGGTCGATCTCGCGCTTGCCGGCCGAGATTATCATTTGCTCGAAATGGGGAGTGCCCAGGGCGCAGGCCCGGCCACTGTGGTACTGGATTACCAGGGCTGGAAGGTTACGCTGCCTGCCGGACCGCTGCCTGTTCCGAGTGTCGCTGCGGCGGTAGTGGCATTGCGGGCTCTTGAGCCTGGCATGGATGTGTCTGTTATCGAGCGGGCGCTGGCCAGGCTCAAAGTCCCGGGCCGCTTCGAAAGGATGGCGGAACATCCGGATGTGTTTGTGGACGTGGGGCACAACCCCCATGCTGCAAGCTGGCTTGCCAGTCGGTTGGCATCTCTGAAAACCACCGACAGCCGAGTATTGGCCGTGTATGCGGCGTTGGGTGACAAAGATGTGGAAGGTGTCTTTGAGGCCATGAAACCGGTTGTGGACCACTGGTGGCTGGCGGGGCTT
Organism: Marinobacter sp. F4206; assembly: GCF_019392195.1. Taxonomy (NCBI): domain Bacteria; kingdom Pseudomonadati; phylum Pseudomonadota; class Gammaproteobacteria; order Pseudomonadales; family Marinobacteraceae; genus Marinobacter; species Marinobacter liaoningensis. Next base: position 319,390 of record NZ_JAHXKI010000001.1, on the reverse strand, counting down.
GACGTTCCCCGCGGACTTACCGCCGAATCGTTGCATGGTAGGGCAGAGGGTGCAGGGCTACTGGACTGCGATCAGGTCCAAACGGTGGACGAGGCCATCACTGCTGCCAGGGCCTGCGCCCGGCAGCAAGATCTGATCGTCGTATTCGGATCGTTCTTTACTGTTGCGGAAGCGCGAACTCGGTTGACGCCCATTACCGCCCGTCAGCGTCTTGAGATGTTCCTCGATGAAGAAGGCCGACGGGAAATAGCTTCAGGCCTTGAGGCTTCCGACGCACTGAAGTTTGAGGCCAGCGAACGCTATCAGGCACAGTTATCTGAGCACCGGTTATCCACGGGCGAGAGTGATGCACTGGTGGTCATGGAGGGCGCCACCCTCGGGGTCAACCTGGTCGCCTGCGCCTTTGAATACAGTTTTATGGACGGCTCGATGGGCGAGGTCGTGGGCGAAAAGTTTGTCCAGGCCGCGAACGTCGCTCTTGATCACCAGATTCCGCTGGTGTGTTTTTCCGCCAGTGGTGGTGCAAGGGTGCAGGAAGGGTTCCTGGCATTGATGCAGATGGCCAAGACCGCCGCTGTGCTTGAGCGCATGAAACAGAAGGGGATTCCGTATATTTCCGTGATAACGGATCTGGTTTACGGGGAAGTTTCTGCGAGCCTGGCGATGCTTGGTGACTTGAACATTGCCGAACCGGATGCCCGGAGCGGCTCTTGCTATCCGGAGGTTATTGAGCAGGTTGAGCTTGAAGGTTTGCCGGCAGGGTTTCAGGGCAGCCGGTTCCTGCTTGAGCGGGGCGCCGTCGATATGATTCTCGATCGTCAGCAGTTGCGCGAGCGTATTGCCCACATTCTGGCCAAGTTTGCAGGGCAGGATCGACCGGGGAGCTAGGGCCCACTGAGGTTGGATGCCGGTTGGGACAGCCGCCTTAAACTTTGTCCATAGCTTGGGCCGGTGCTTTGAGTTCTTTGGGGATGCCAGTTAGTATCTGCTGCTAACGCCAAGTCTGGTCAATCATTACTTAACGGGAGCCGGTAATCGTGGATGGATTGAAGCAAAGAATAATCGGGGCGCTGGTACTGGTCTCCCTTGCGGTTATCTTTGTTCCCATGTTGTTCGATGAGCCGCATTCCGAGCGCACGTCCACCAGCATCAAGATTCCCGAGGAGCCGCCGTTTCCCGAGGTGACGTCCCCAGAGTCTGACAGTGCTGTGCCGCCAACCTATGAAGAGCCGGCAGTTGCGCCTGAGGCTGGAGAGCCTGAACAGGTTACATCGGAGTCGGATGCGCCGGACTACCGGATTGTGGAAGATGAGAAAGAACCATTCGACGGCGCGCCGGAGTCAAATCCGCCGGAGCCTGACGAGCCCGTGCAAGAGGTGACGGCAGAGGCTGCTGAGGATTCCGCCCCGGCCGAGTCTCCCGACACTTCTGCGGTAAGCAACGAGGCTGAATCGGCCGAATATAGCCGTTCCCTGGAAGGTTCGTGGGTGGTGCAGCTGGGCAGCTTTGGTAACGGCGACAATGCCCGCCGCCTGCGAGACAAAGTGCGTGATAAGGGTTACGCCTCACACCTGCAGGAAGTTGAACGTGGTGACGCCACCCTGACCCGCGTATTCAGTGGTCCGTTTACCAGCAAGGCGGATGCCGAAGCGGCCAAGCGCAGTCTTGATGAAGCCTTCAGTCTTAACAGCCTGGTCACAACCGGCGATAAATAAGTTCTTTTCGGTCGGTTTATGTTGGCCGGGCAGTTTGGTGGCGGGCGGTTTCCTGATAGAATTCGCGCTTCCTTTTTTCCATCGGATTCTTCATGGAAGCGCTGATCTGGATCGACTGGGTCATCATTACCCTGATTACAGTTTCCACGCTCATCAGTCTGAAACGTGGCTTCGTCAAGGAAGCCTTGTCTCTGGTGACGTGGGTGGGTGCGTTCATACTCGCCAGAACTTTCCACCCGCAGATGCAAACCCTTCTGGAGAGCACTGTCGAGACGCCCCTGGTCCGTTTGATCGCAGCGTTTGCAATACTCTTCTTTGGCACGCTCATCGTGGGCGCTATCATCAACAACATGATTGGTCACCTTGTGCGGGCCACCGGCCTATCGGCAACCGACCGGGTCCTGGGAATGGGATTCGGGCTCCTGCGCGGTGTCGTTGTGGTGATCGTCGCGATTGCCTTTACGCGATATACCCCACTGGCGCAGGATACCTGGTGGCGGGAATCGTTGATGATAACCAGGCTAGCCGTCGTGGAAGACTGGTCACGCCGTACGCTGGGTGACGAATTCGCCCGTTTCCTGGGGCCTGCTACGGAAGGGCAAGGTGAACCAGGCAGCAGTCAACAGCAGGAAGGCGTGGAACCCGCGTCTACCTCCAGCTAACATTCAGATCTAACACCCGGAGAAAACCGTATCCATGTGTGGCATTGTCGGCATCGTCAGTACTTCCAACGTCAATCAGTCTCTCTATGATGCACTGACTGTTCTTCAGCACCGGGGCCAGGATGCGGCGGGCATTGTTACCTTTCAGGATGAACGTTTTTTTCTACGCAAGGACAACGGGCTTGTTCGTGATGTGTTTCATACCCGGCATATGCGCAGGCTCGTTGGCAATGTAGGCATTGGCCACGTCCGTTATCCGACCGCCGGCAGCTCCAGCTCCGCCGAAGCTCAGCCGTTCTATGTGAACAGCCCTTACGGGATTACGCTGGCCCATAACGGCAATCTGACCAATGCCGATGACCTCAGCCAGGACCTGTTCCGTACCGATCTTCGCCATATCAACACCAACTCAGACTCCGAAGTACTGCTGAACGTTTTCGCCCATGAACTCCAGAAACTGGGCAAGCTGGACCCAACCAAGGACGAGATTTTTGCTGCGGTAAGGGCAGTGCACAAGCGGTGTCGTGGAGCGTATGCCGTCATCGCCATGATAACCGGCTACGGAATCGTCGGTTTCCGTGATCCGAACGGCATCCGCCCGGCCTGCTACGGTGTTCGCGAGGTGGAGGACGGTCGCAAGGAATACATGATCGCCTCGGAGAGCGTCGCGCTGAGCGCAGCCGGGTTCACGCTGGTCCGCGATATTGCTCCGGGCGAGGCGGTGTATGTAGAAACCGACGGCACACTTTACACCGAACAGTGTGCAGAAGAGCCCCACCTTTATCCCTGTATTTTCGAGCATGTCTATTTTGCCAGGCCTGACTCCATCATCGACAAAGTGTCGGTGTATAAGGCCCGTCTGCGTATGGGCGAAACTCTTGCTGACAAGGTGCTTCGTGAGCGACCGGACCACGACATCGACGTGGTAATGCCCATCCCCGATACCAGCCGGACGTCGGCCATGCAGATGGCCCACCGCCTTGGGGTAAAGTTCCGAGAGGGCTTTATCAAGAATCGGTACATTGGCCGCACCTTTATCATGCCGGGCCAGAAGATGCGCAAGAAGTCTGTTCGCCAGAAGCTGAACCCGATTGATCTGGAATTTCGCGATAAAAACGTGATGCTGGTCGACGACTCCATCGTTCGCGGAACGACGTGTAAGGAAATCGTTCAGATGGCCCGTGATGCCGGTGCACGGAATGTGTACTTCGCATCGGCGGCGCCGCCTGTTCGTTATCCTAACGTGTATGGCATCGATATGCCTTCGGCCAGTGAGCTGATTGCTCATGACCGGACGGTGGAAGAAATTCGCGAATTGATTGGCGCCGATTGGCTGCTGTACCAGGATCTCGAGGATCTGATCGCTTGCGTCAATGATGTGAACGAGGAAATCGAAGGCTGGGAATGTTCGGTATTTACCGGCAACTATGTCACCGGCGATGTTGATCAGGACTACCTGAATCGCCTCGAAGAAGCCCGTAATGACGACAAGCGTGCCAAGCAGCAAGGCGGGGATGCCGGCGATAACGGCATCATCGACTTGTACAATGACGAAGATTAACTGCGCAACGCGTGATACCAGGAGTAACTCATGACCTTTCGCCGCGAACAAAACGTCTGGATCCCGGAATCGGATCTGGAGGGTATGTCGGTAGATACTCTGGCGGTGAGGGCAGGGCAGGTGCGCACGGGTGAACTCGAACACAGTGATCCGATCTTCCCGACATCCAGTTTTGTCTACGGGAGTGCCGCCCAGGCGGCTGCCCGTTTCGGCGGCGACGAGCCCGGCAACATCTACTCGCGGTTTACCAATCCCACCGTTCAGGCGTTTGAGGGACGAATCGCCGCGATGGAAGGCGGCGAGCGTGCAGTGGCGACGGCTTCGGGAATGGCGGCCATCCTGAGCACCTGTATGGCGCTGCTGAAGAGCGGCGATCACGTTGTGTGTTCCAGAGGCGTGTTTGGCACCACGAATGTCTTGTTCCAGAAATACATGGCGAAGTTTGGAGTCGAGACCTCGTTCGTGAGCCTCACGGATATGGATGAATGGGCTGCAGCGGTACGACCTGAAACCCGTATGCTCTTTATCGAAACGCCGTCGAATCCCCTCTGCGAAGTTGCGGACATGGCCGGTCTCGCTGAACTGGCGCACGACAATGACGCACTATTTGTGGTCGACAATTGCTTCTGCACGCCGGTGTTGCAGCGTCCTCTGGAGCATGGTGCTGATATCATTATCCACTCAGCGACCAAATACCTGGATGGTCAGGGTCGTTGCGTTGGAGGTGTTGTGGTTGGATCGTCAAAGCTGATGGACGAAGTCTACGGCTTCCTTCGCTCCGCGGGGCCCACCATGAGTCCGTTTAACGCCTGGGTGTTTCTCAAGGGACTGGAAACCTTACCAATCCGTATGCGTGCCCACTGCGACAATGCGTTAGAGTTGGCGTTGTGGCTGGAGCAACAACCTGCGGTGGCGGAGGTTTTTTATGCCGGGCTGCAGAGTCACCCGCAGCATGAGCTTGCAAAACAGCAGCAATCGGGATTTGGTGGTGTTCTATCCTTTCGTGTGAAGGGCGGGCGAGAAGAAGCCTGGTCGTTCATTGACGCCACCCGGATGATTTCAATTACCGCCAATCTGGGCGACGTGAAAACCACGATTACCCATCCGGCCACCACCACCCATGGTCGCCTGTCTCCCGAGGACAAGGACGCTGCGGGTATCACCGAAAACCTGATCCGTATTTCGGTGGGTATAGAAGCAGTCGAGGACCTGAAGACCGATTTTGCTCGTGGCTTTCAGGCACTTCAGAACCCAAGCAATGGAAACGTTTGAGTATTCATGGCCGAGTCCGCAAAAGCGAAGAAAGCACCACAGGAACTGACCGAGAAGCAGCTGCGCTTTCGCCATTTGGTGGCACAGGGCGCCCGTGAAGGCGCCGTGATCGCGTTGATTGCGCTCTGCATATACTTTGCGATGGCGTTGGTAACATTCAGCCCGTCTGATCCTGGCTGGGCCAGCATCGGCCATGATACCAGTGTCCAGAATTACGCCGGCCGCACCGGTGCCTGGCTGGCCAGCCTGTTTATGGATTTCTTCGGTCAGGTCGCCTACCTGTTTCCGCTCATGATTGCCGGGTATGCACTCATGCTAATCCGCCGTCGAAACGATTCCATGGATTTGCACTGGCCGCTGTTCATGATGCGCTTCGGCGGTTTTTTGCTGATACTGCTGTCCGCCACGAGTCTGCTCTCGCTCTATTCGGTGTTTGGTCTCGGCGTGTCCTCTGGCGGGGTGTTGGGAACCGCCGTATCCGAAGCCATGGTCCGGTTTTTTAATCTGCCGGCCACAACGCTTCTGCTGATTGCCATTTTTCTGTTTGCTATCACGGTCACCACGGGGCTGTCCTGGTTCTGGTTGATGGACCAGATCGGGGGAATGACCCTCAGGGCCGGATTGGCGTTAAAGGGGCTGTTCAGTCCCAACCCGAAGAAGAGAAAGCCCGAGCCAGCGCCCAAAGCGGAACCGCCGGTTGTCAAAGACCGTGTGGCTGCCCCAAAGCCCGACGCCGTTTCCAAGGGCAAAAAAGGGCCGCGATGGTGGCACCGAATTCCCGGTTTTGGCCGCCCCAAAGCGAAAAAATCACCGAAGGCCCCGGCCGAGAGGAAAGAGCCCGGCCTGGAAGGTCTCAGTGCGGCGGTGGAACCCGAGCCGGACCCAATCGAGAGCTTCAGCTCGACCGACGACAAGGAGCCTTCAGAGCCTCCTCAGGCGATGTCTGCGCCGGTAGAGTCATCACCCCGTCCGGCTGGCAGGTCGCTGAAAATATCACCGTTCAAGAAGGACGAGCAGCCACCGTCGAGCAAAAACAGTAAAGAAAAGCAACCTTCGCTGTTGGAAGACCTGGAAAATCCTATTCCGCCTATCTCGTTGCTGGATCCGCCTGAAGAGCACAAGGAAAGAGGCTATTCCGAGGAATCCCTTGAGCACATGTCCCGAATGCTTGAGGAAAAGCTGGGCGATTTTGGTGTCTCGGTGGAAGTGGTGGAGGTCAATCCCGGGCCTGTGATCACCCGGTTTGAAATTAAACCGGCACCCGGTGTGAAGGTAAGCAAGATCTCGAATCTGGCCAAGGATCTTGCGCGCTCGCTGGCAGTTCTCAGTGTCCGGGTTGTCGAGGTCATTCCGGGCAAATCCGTTGTCGGGATTGAAATTCCCAACGAAGAGCGGGAGATGGTCCGACTGAGCGAAGTGCTTGGAGCCAGAGTGTTCGAGGAATCCTCGTCGCCCCTGACACTTGCGCTTGGTAACGATATCGGTGGTAACCCGATGGTCGCCAACCTCGCCAAGATGCCCCACCTGCTGGTCGCTGGCACCACCGGTTCGGGCAAGTCGGTGGGTGTGAACGCCATGTTGCTCAGCATGCTGTTGAAAGCGACGCCGGATGAAGTCCGCTTCATCATGGTCGATCCGAAGATGCTGGAGCTGAGCATTTACGACGGTATTCCCCACCTGCTGGCGCCGGTGGTTACCGACATGAAAGAGGCCGCTAACGCGCTTCGCTGGTGTGTGGCCGAGATGGAGCGCCGTTACCGCCTTATGGCCAATCTTGGTGTGCGCAATATTGCCGGTTACAACCGCAAGGTTAAGGATGCGAGGGCAGCGGGCGAGCCGTTGCTTGACCCGCTCTGGAAGCCGGACGAATACCTCGCCAACGATGAGGAGGAGCGTCCGGAACTGGAAACCCTGCCGTTCATCGTGGTCGTCATCGATGAATTTGCCGACATGATGATGATTGTTGGCAAAAAAGTGGAAGAGCTGATTGCCAGGATTGCCCAGAAGGCGAGGGCAGCCGGCATTCATCTGGTGCTCGCGACACAGCGACCATCCGTTGACGTGATTACCGGCCTGATCAAGGCAAATATCCCCACACGTATGTCGTTCCAGGTGTCATCGAAGATCGATTCCCGGACGGTTCTCGATCAGGGCGGTGCCGAACAGCTTCTGGGGCATGGTGACATGCTTTATCTGCCGCCAGGATCCGGTCTCCCGGTTCGGGTTCACGGTGCCTTTGTCGATGATGACGAAGTCCATCGCGTCGTGAGTGCCTGGAAAGCCCGTGGCGAACCCGTTTATGTGGACGATGTCCTGAACGGTGCCGAGGGCGAGAACCTGCCGGGCGTACCGACCCTCGCTGAGGGTGGCGGTGACAGTGAGGGAGATGCACTGTTCGACGAAGCGGTTGCATTTGTTACCGAAGGCCGGCGGGTTTCGATTTCATCTGTTCAGCGCAAGTTCAAGATTGGCTACAACCGTGCGGCGAACCTCGTCGATGCCATGGAAGCATCCGGCGTGGTCAGTGCGGCCGGGCACAACGGTGCCCGTGAAGTTTTGGCACCGCCACCCCCCAGAGATTAGGAGCCGTTCCGTATGCAATACCACCCGTTTCTGAAGATGTTTGCCCTCGCAGTTGTAACCCTGTGTGCGCTGGCAGCGAAAGCGGCAGAAAATCCGTCAGAGTCCAGGGATGCGGCGGCCCAGCTGGCATCTGTTCTCAAGAGCTACGAATCCTATCAGGCGGATTTCCTCCAGATCGTTGTCAATGAGAACGGAAATCGGGTTCAGGAAACCCGCGGTGCATTGAAGGCAAAACGTCCCGGATTGTTTTACTGGGAAACCAGTGCACCCTTGTCCCAGTTTATTGTCAGTAACGGAGAAACCGTCGAGGTTTATGACCCGGATCTGGCGCAGGTGACAATTCACAATCTGGATGAACGGGTCCAGACCACGCCGGCCCTGTTGCTGAGTGGCGAAGTCGACAATCTTGAGGAAACCTACAAGGTTTCCAGGAAGGCCATCGGCGACCATACCCGGGAATATACCCTCGAACCCCGTAACCCCGATTCCCTGTTTGTTTCCCTGCGTCTCACTTTTTTCAAAGGCGAGCTCCAGGAGATGCGGATGCAGGATTCGTTGTCCCAGCTCAGTGTGCTGAGCTTCGATAACATCAGGCTGAATGAGAGCGTGGACAACAGCGCATTCTCCCTCGATTATCCAGAGGGAGTGGACATCATCCGGGATGGGGCCTGATGCAGGATAGTCTGTTCGAGGAACAGCCGGGCTTTCGCCCCCTGGCCGCCCGTATGCGGCCGGCGAATTTGAACGACTATGTCGGCCAACTGCACCTCGTGGGGCCCGGTAAACCACTTCGCCGGGCCGTGGAACAGGGGCAGCTGCATTCCATGATCCTCTGGGGCCCCCCGGGCGTAGGCAAGACCACCTTTGCACGGCTCCTGGCCTCCCTCAGTGACCTCAGCTTCGAGACCATTTCTGCAGTGCTCAGTGGCGTGAAGGAAATTCGTGCCGTTGTGGAACGGGCCCGTAACCGGAAACAATCCGAAGGCCGGGACACGCTCCTGTTTGTGGATGAAGTGCACCGCTTCAACAAGAGCCAGCAGGATGCATTTCTTCCCCATATTGAGGATGGCACCTTTATCTTTGTGGGAGCCACCACTGAGAACCCGTCCTTTGAGCTTAACAGTGCCCTGCTGTCCCGTACCCGCGTTTACGTCCTGAAAAATCTCGATGACGAGGACATTCTGCGATTGCTTGAGCGGGCCCTCGTTTCAAGCGATGGCTTTGAAGGCCGACTATCCGTTCCGACAGACGTATTGGAACTGATGGCGGCCGCATCAGCAGGCGATGCCCGTCGTGCCCTGAACATCCTGGAAGTTGCGGCGGATCTCGCCGAGCCGGACTCCGAGGGTCAGGACTGGATCACCCATGAGCAGCTTGAACAGGTCATGCAGACCAGCCTGCGTCGCTTTGATAAGGGCGGAGATGTTTTTTACGATCAGATATCCGCGCTTCATAAATCCGTTCGGGGCTCGGATCCGGACGGTTCCCTGTATTGGCTTTGTCGGATGCTCGATGGCGGCTGCGACCCCTTATACGTTGCGCGCCGTCTGGTCCGTATTGCCAGCGAGGACATCGGCAATGCCGATCCACGGGCTCTTCAGTTGAGCATGGATGCCTGGGAGGCCCAGGAGCGTCTTGGGTCACCCGAAGGGGAGCTGGCACTGGCCCAGGCGGTGACCTACCTGGCAATGTGCCCGAAAAGTAATGCGGTCTACAACGCGTTCAATCAATGCATGGCAGACATCCGTCAGGATCCGGATTTCGAAGTGCCCGTGCACCTGCGGAACGCTCCGACCAAGCTTCTCAAAACCATGGGCCATGGCGAGTCCTATCGTTACGCCCACGATGAACCCGACGCGTTTGCTGCCGGGGAATCCTACCTGCCCGAGGCCATTCATCAGCGCCGCTACTACCAGCCAGTGAATCGCGGCCTCGAAATCAAGTTGGCGGAAAAACGCGACCGGCTCGATCGGCTCAACGCGCAGAGTTCCCGAAAGCGCTACTCCTGAGCGGGCCCTACGGTAGCCACCAGCCTCAGTGCAGGTATAATGGCCAGTCATTTACCACACATCGCTAACCGGAATAGTCAGGATAACCATGCTCGATCCAAAACGCGTCCGTACTCAAACTGAAGAGATTGCCCGTCGGCTGGCCATCAAGAACTTTACCTTTGATACCGCCACTTTCGAGCAACTCGAGGAACGCCGTCGTGCCCTCCAGGTGCGCACGGAGACGCTGCAGGGCGAGCAAAACAAGCAGTCAAAGTCGATTGGCAAGGCCAAGGCCGCGGGTGAGGACATCCAGCCCCTGCTGGACAGAGTGGAGAGCCTGAAGGCAGAGAAATCCGCCGCGGAAGATGAGCTGAGAAGCCTGCAGGAAGAACTCTCGGATTTTCTGGCGGGTGTCCCCAACCTTCCGGATGAGGATGTTCCGGCCGGTGAAAGTGAAGATGACAACGTCGAAATTCGGACCTGGGGCACCCCGAGAGCGCTGGATTTCGAGGCAAAGGACCATGTGGCCCTGGGAGAGGGGCTAAATGGTTTGGATTTTGAGACCGCAAGCCGCTTGGCCCATTCCCGGTTTGCGGTGATGCGGGGCCCGATTGCCCGCCTGCATCGGGCGCTGGCTCAATTCATGCTGAATCTGCATACCGGTGAGCACGGCTACACCGAAGCCTATGTGCCCTATCTGGTGAACGCGGAAACTCTGTATGGAACCGGGCAGCTACCCAAGTTTGAGGACGATCTGTTCAAGATGGAGGGCGAGAATCCTCTCTACCTGATCCCAACCGCCGAGGTTCCTGCGACCAATCTTGTCGCGGATACCATCCTGGACGCCAAAGAGCTGCCGCTTCAACTGGTATGTCACACTCCCTGTTTTCGCAGTGAGGCCGGCTCCTACGGCCGTGACACCCGAGGCATGATTCGCCAGCACCAGTTCGACAAAGTCGAGTTGGTGCATGTGGTTCGGCCTGAGGATTCCGATGGGGCGCTGGATGCCCTGACGGGGCACGCTGAGAAGGTTCTCCAGTTGCTGGAGCTGCCTTACCGTGTGGTCACCCTCTGTGGTGGCGATATGGGCTTCTCTGCGGCCAAGACCTATGACTTGGAGGTCTGGCTGCCAGGCCAGCAGAAGTTCCGGGAAATCTCGTCCTGCTCGAACACCCGTGATTTTCAGGCACGACGCATGCATGCCCGTTGGCGTAACCCGGAAACCGGAAAGCCTGAGCCTGTCCACACCCTGAACGGATCCGGTCTGGCGGTAGGCCGTGCGCTGATTGCCGTGATGGAGAACTACCAGCAGGCCGACGGCAGTATTCTGGTTCCGGATGTACTCAAGCCTTACATGGGAGGCATCGACCGAATCCAATGACCGAACAGCTGACAAATGCACCAGGGAAGGGCGTTGGTGCAACCCCTGCACCGATCCGTTACCGGGTCAACCCGGTAACGGATAACCCGAACAGCTCTGCGGGAGAGGTCGCCCTGGTTGGGGCCGGGCCCGGCGACCCGGAGCTGCTTACGCTTAAAGCATGGCGCCTTATAACGTCTGCAGAAGTCGTGCTTTACGACCGCCTCGTGTCGCCGGAGATCATGGCCCTTATTCCGGAATCGGCTGAAAAGGTCCATGTTGGAAAGCAGCGCTCCAATCACGTTTTGCCACAGGATCAGATCAATCAACGTCTCGTGGACCTCGCGCGGGAAGGGCGAAAAGTAGTGCGGCTAAAGGGCGGAGATCCGTTCATTTTCGGTCGAGGTGGTGAAGAAATAGAGACTCTGGCGGCCGCTGGAGTTCGTTTCCAGGTGGTTCCCGGCATAACCGCGGCATCTGGCTGTGCGGCCTACTCGGGTATTCCGTTGACCCACCGCGATTACGCCCAGTCAGTGCGTTTTGTAACCGGACACCTCAAGAACGATACCTGCGATCTGCCCTGGAAAGATTTTGTCCAGAACAACCAGACCCTCGTGTTCTACATGGGCCTCGTAGGGCTACCGATCATCTGCCGGCAATTGGTCGAACATGGGATGTCTCAGGAAATGCCAGTGGCGCTGGTTTCCAAGGGAACGACTCCGGAACAACGGGTGATTACGGGGACCCTGATCGACATCGTTGAGCGGGTCGAGTCTCAGCCGGTTCAGCCGCCCACGCTTGTGATCATTGGTCACGTGGTGGCCTTGCGGGATCGCCTGGACTGGGTTGGCGGTTTGCCCGAGAGGAACCGTGTGGACGTCTAGGGCTGCTACGGCATTGGCCGACTTGTGTCACTGAAAATAGATGGAAAGAACGCACAAAAAAGGGAGCCCTCAGGCTCCCTTTTTTCAGACTTGTGGCTGAAGCTGCTTAACCAATTTTGCGCGTGGGCAGCACATCCTTCAGTTTGTCACGCATCTCACGAATGGCCTTCTCGGTGGTCTGCCAATCGATACAGGCGTCGGTCACTGAAACGCCGTACTTCAGATCGGCGAGGTTCTCCGGAATGGACTGATTGCCCCAGTTGATATTGCTTTCAACCATCAGGCTCTGAATAGAGTTGTTGCCTTCCAGAATCTGGTGCGCAACGTCCTGCATGACCAGGGGCTGAAGCCCGGGATCCTTGTTTGAGTTCGCGTGACTGCAGTCAACCATGATGGATTTACGCAGTTTCGCCTTCTCCAGTGCCTGCTCACAGAGAGCCACGCTGACGGAATCATAGTTTGGCTTGCCGCCACCGCCTCGAAGCACGGCATGGCCGTAGTTATTGCCCTTGGTGCGGATGATGGCAACTTTGCCCTGCTGATCGATGCCAAGGAAACTGTGTGGATGAGACACGGATTTCATGGCGTTGACGGCAACGTCCAGGCTGCCATCTGTACCGTTTTTGAAGCCAATGGCCATGGATAACCCGCTGCTCATTTCGCGGTGGGTCTGGGATTCGGTTGTGCGGGCGCCAATCGCTGACCAGGCAATGGTATCCTGCAGATACTGAGGAGAAATCGGATCCAGTGCTTCGGTGGCTGCGGGCAGACCCAGCTCGTTGATATCGAGAAGCAGGCGGCGACCAATGTGGAGACCCTGCTCGATATCGAAGGTATCGTTCAGTTGCGGGTCATTGATCAGACCTTTCCAGCCCACCGTTGTACGTGGCTTCTCAAAATAGACGCGCATCACGATCAGAAGCGTATCGCTGACTTCGTCAGCAAGCTTTTTCAGGCGTTGGGCATAGTCTCGGGCAGCCTCCACATCATGGATGGAGCAGGGGCCCACCACCACGAACAGGCGATGATCGGTACCGTCCATGATGTCATAGATGGCCTGACGCCCGTTTTCGACAGTCTCGGCGGCTTTGTCGGAGAGCGGCATCTCCTGTTTTAGCGCTTCAGGAGTAATCAGTGGTTCCTGGCTGGCCACATTCAGGTTCTCTAGTTTTTTGCCCGACATGTTGTTGTGTATCCCCGATTCTGATCATTGCACTCACATTGGACGAACAAATGCCAACGGAGTTGCAGATTAACGCAAAGGTCGCCGGTATCCAGTTGCGATTAACCCCGGCGAGGTGGTTATACTGCGTCATTTGGTAGGCCTTTTCAACGCTTCTTCAGCACGAGGACCGGATGTCACAAAACAGGCAGAAACCGCGGGATGTTCCTTCTGGGAGAACGGTTTCGGGGAAAATTGGTGATGTCCTTGCAGGGATCCGCGTTCCGGATCTGCCATACCCACCAGGAAAGCTCGCCCCGGAGTCGGTCAGCGACTGGCGCCCGCTCCTTCTGTCCTGCTGGGCCGAGCAGCGGGATGAGCGCGTTACCCGTGTCGTTCGTTCCGTCCACCTGAACTGGTCAGCCAGGCAGATCAACGCTGCCTATGTTGCCGACCGGATTATGGACGTTTTCCTGAAAACCAGCGGTCTGCATCCGGAACTGTCACGGCGTGTTGCCCGTCTGCGTTTCTTTCTTGCCTGGCGAATGAATCTTGAAGGAGCCAGGGCCTTCAGCGACGCCTTGGTTGAGTGGCTCGATAGCCTTCAGGTATGGCGCGGCTGGAGTGATTCCGGCGGACGTTCGGCTAAGGTATTGCTCGACCAGCTCGACGCTCTGGTCATTGCGATATCGAGCAGTTTCGAGTCGGGGACTATGTCGGCGGTTGACGACTTCTGCCAGCAATGGAAAGAAGACGCTGACAAGCGCAATGGGCAAACCGGAAAACTCAGACAGCGTCTTTTGGACACAGAGCGGGGGGCGGCGCGACAACGGCGTGCCGATCAGACGGCCCGGGCTTTGATTGGTCGGGCGTTGCAGGGGCGAAGGTTGCCGGAGCCGGTCAGTCGCTTTCTTCTGGATCACTGGCACCATCTTCTAAAGCAATCTATCTGGGAGTCGGGTGTTGAAGGGGATACCTTTCGCCATGGTTCAAAACTTCTGGAATGGCTTGTCTGGGTCGGAGATCCGTCATTATCGGATCAGGATCGGAATCGCCTGTACCATGTTGGCGAACAGATCGGTGATCGCATCCTGGATGTCTGGAGTCGTGTTTTTGATCGAGCGCTGCCCGCAGATGCGCTTTCCGGGATAGAGAGTGTCATGGTGTCGCGGCTGCGCGGAGAAGCGCCGGAGCTGGCAGATGCCTTACCGTCTTCGGCAACGTTCCGCTGGGACAGTTCCTGGTTGGAGTTCTCTGGAGTGGACGCCGGTGTTGCCGAGGAAAGCGAGGGGCGTTGGTTTGTTGAGGGCGAGGGCACAAAGGAACATCGTCGTTATTTTTTTGCGCTGCTGGAAGACACCGCGGAAATCCTGTGGACTAACGGTGCCGGGGTAAAGCTGGGTTTACAGCCATGGTCGGAGTTTCAGCGGGCCCGGGCCCAAGGTGACTTGCGACCACTCCCCGAGCTGACGCCGTTTGGCCAGGTTCTGAAGGAGACAGTGACACTGCTCGCCGCGGTGTGCGAAAAGCAGCGCAAACAGCGTGAGCAAGCTGCCAGGGATGCTAGGGATCGCGCAGAGGCGCTGCGTCGCAAACGCGAGCAGGAGGATCTGCAGCGCAAGCAGGAAAAGGCGGCTCGCGAGGAAGAGTTGCAGCAGCAGAGACAGTTAGCCGAAGAGCAGCGGTTGCAAGATGAGAAAGCTGAACAGGAAAGACTTGCACGGGAACGGCAGCTAATCGCCCGGAAACAGGTCGATAGTCTCAAGTTGGGCGGATGGATTGTGGTTGCTCCCACTTCGTCAGAGGAAGAGCCGGCTCGCCTGAAGCTGGCAGTTCGGATCAACGCGTCCCGAAAGCTGGTCTTCGTTGACCGGCTTGGGCTTAACCGCAGGGAGTTTCAGGAAGAAAAGCTGGTGGAAGGAATCGTGGTAGGCCAGATTCGGGTGCTGGACAGTTCCGCGGAGTTTGATGACACCCTTACGCGGGTTGTTGGCAGGATTCGGGTGGGTCGAAATTGAGACCGATACAACAGCGGGAAAAATAAAAATGAGCGACGCAGACTACGATTTTGGCAGGCCGGACCGGGAAGTGGACGGACCGGACAATCGGACAGACTACCGACTGACTGCCACGGCACGAGCGACGCTGGAGCTCGAGTCAGAGATGCCGGAACCGGGGTCGGATAGACAGAGGCGGGAACTGGTATGCCGGATCCGCGACATATCGGCCCGCGGATTGTGTCTGTTTTCGAAAGAGCCCATATCCCTTGGAGCACTACTTCCGGCGTTGGTATCCCTCGGTAGGCATCCAGAGCCGTTTACGCTGATTGTGGAAGTGGTGTGGTGCCGTCCCCATCAGACCGAGTTCCTTGTTGGCGTCCAGATACAGGAATCTGACGACACGGCCTATGTGGAATGGTTAGAAGCGGTTGCGGCAGCGATGGCGGAGGACTAACCCTGAGCCATAAAAAAGCCGGCCCCGGGCCGGCTTTTTCATTGGTGTTGGAAGCTTCTGTCGGGACTTACTCTTCCATTTGAGCCATGCCGGTAATGTTGAATCCGGCATCAACATACATGATTTCGCCGGTAATGCCGCTGGCCATGTCAGAGCTCAAGAAGGCGGCGGCGTTCCCCACTTCATCGGTGGTCACGTTGCGACGCAGTGGCGCCTGTTTGGCGTTCTCTGAAAGCATCTTGCGGAAGCTCTTGATGCCGGACGCCGCCAGGGTCTTGATGGGGCCGGCAGAGATACCGTTTACCCGAATGCCATCCTTACCCAGGCTCGCTGCCATGTAACGTACGTTGGCTTCGAGGGAGGCCTTGGCCAGACCCATTACGTTGTAGTTCTGCAGCACCCGTTCTGCACCCAGGTAACTCAACGTCAGCAATGAGCTTCCCTCGTGCATCATTTTCCGGGCACCCTTGGCCAGTGCGACAAAGCTGTAGGAACTGATGTCGTGAGCAATGCGGAAACCATCGCGGGTGGTGACGTCGACATAATTGCCATCCAGCTCATGCCCCGGGGCAAAGCCAACGGCATGCACGATGATGTCGATATGATCCCAGTGTTTTCCAAGTTCGGTAAAGACGTTTTCAATCTCTTCGTCGCTGGCGACGTCACAGGGGAAAGTCAGCTTGCTGCCCCATTGCTCGGCGAATTTTTCCACCCGGGGTTGAAGCTTTTCATTCTGGTAGGTGAAAGCCAGCTCGGCGCCTTCCCGGGCGAATGCTTCGGCAATGCCGTAGGCGATGGATAGTTTACTGGCAACGCCAACGATCAGTGCTTTCTTGCCACTGAGTAATCCCATGGGTAGTTCTCCCTGTGTTCCTGATTTTCGAGCATTATCCCTGAACTCGCGCGCTCCGGGTAACGCTCAATTGGTCGTAGACGTGTTCTGGTAAAAAAACGCCGCACTTAGCAGTTCCCGGGTATAGTCCTCGCTTGGCGTGTGGAAAATGTCGTCGGCGTTTCCGTATTCCACAATTCTCCCGTGGCGCAGTACCAGCAGTTGATGACTGAGCGCTCGAACCACGGCAAGATCGTGACTGATAAAGATATAGCTTAGACCATACCGACCCTGTATATCCCGCAGCAGCTCAATCACCTGTTTCTGGACCGTGCGATCAAGCGCCGAAGTCGGTTCGTCCAGAATGATCAGGTCAGGCTGCAGCACCAATGCCCGTGCAATGGCAATGCGCTGGCGCTGGCCACCGGAAAACTCGTGAGGGTACCGGTGTCGGTTGTCAGGATCCAGGCCAACGTCCCGTAATGCCCGGATCACCCGTTCCTCGTGATCAGAACTGTTGCCGGGTTCATGAATTTCGAGGCCTTCACGGATGATTTCAGCAATGGACATGCGAGGGCTCAGGCTTCCAAATGGATCCTGAAATACAATCTGAATCCGGCTTCGCCAAGGGCGGAACTGTTTTTGCGTGAGGTTGCCAAGCTCTTGCCCTGCCAGCTGGATGCTACCGGTACAGGGGGTAAGCTTTAGCAGGGCGTGACCAATGGTGGTCTTGCCACTGCCGCTTTCTCCGACAATCCCGAGGGTCTCACCACGGTTCAGGCTGAAATTGGTGTTCTGGACAGCATGGAAATAGTCTTTCACCTTGCCAAAAAGTGATTTCCGGGTGGAGAAACGGACATCCAGATTGGAAACCTTGAGCAATGGCTCGCTGTTGCCCGCGATCGCCAACGGGGCCTCGGGTGGTTCAGCGTCAAGGAGTTTTCGGGTGTAGGTATGTTGGGGGCGGTCAAACAACGTGTCGGTGTCTGCCAGCTCCACCAGTTTCCCCTGTTCCATCACGGCCACTTCGTCGGCGTAGCGATGGACGATGGAAAGATCGTGGGTAATCAGCAGGATAGCCATCCCGAGTTTTTGCTGCAAATCCCGCAACAGTTCCAGCACCTGCTTTTGTACGGTGACGTCCAGCGCTGTCGTCGGTTCGTCGGCAATCAATAGCTCTGGTTCGTTGGCCAGCGCCATGGCGATCATGACCCGCTGCTTTTGCCCCCCGGAGAGCTGGTGCGGATAACTGCCCAGACGACTTTCCGGGTTTTGGATGCCAACCAGCTCCAGCAGTTCAATGCAGCGTTTGCGGGCTGCGGCATTGCGCATGCCCTTGTGCAGCGCCAGGGTTTCCCCGATCTGTTTTTCGACCGTATGCAGGGGGTTCAGGGATGTCATTGGTTCTTGAAAGATCATGCTGATCTGGCGGCCCCGAATCTGGCGCAGGCGTTTTTCGCTGGCCTTGAGCATATCTTCGCCTCGGAAAAGGATCTCTCCCGAGGGGTAGCCCGCGTGCCGCTCATCCAGCAACCTAAGTACCGACAGTGCCGAAATGGACTTTCCCGAACCGCTTTCTCCGACGAGTGCCAGAGTCTGTCCTTGGTGAATGGCAAATGACAGGGAATCCACCGCCCGAGGGCCATGATCGAAGCAGATAGACAGATTGGAGATTTCTAACAGGTTGCTCATATCAGCTTTTTCTCGGATCAAAAGCATCGCGGACGGCCTCACCGACGAACACCAGGAGCGTCAGCATGACCGAAAGGGAGACAAAGGCGGATATGCCGAGCCATGGCGCGTGCAGGTTTGCTTTCCCCTGCGCGATCAGTTCCCCGAGCGACGGCGAGCCAGAGGGCAGACCGAATCCGAGGAAATCCAGTGATGTCAGACCGGTTATGGCACCGGTCAGGATAAAGGGAAGAAAAGTCAGCGTCGCGACCATGGCATTGGGCAGGATATGGCGGAACATGATCTTCCGGTTGTCCAGACCCAGGGCCCTGGCCGCTTTCACGTACTCGAAATTCCTCGCCCGCAAGAATTCGGCCCGAACGACGTCAACCAGTCCCATCCAGCTGAACAGGAGCATGATACCCAGCAGCCACCAGAAATTTGGCTGCACGATACTCGAGAGGATAATTAGTAGGTAGAGCACCGGGAGCCCGGACCATACCTCGATAAAGCGCTGGCCAAGCAGGTCTATCTTACCGCCGTAATAGCCCTGAATGGCACCAGCCGCAACACCCACGATGCAGCTGGCGAAGGTCAGGGTGAGGCCGAACAGCACAGAAATCCGGAAGCCGTAGATTACCCGGGCGGCGACATCCCGTCCCTGATCATCGGTGCCCAGCCAGTTCTCCGGACTCGGCGGTGCGGGTGAGGGTACCTCAAGATCGTAGTTGATGGTGTCGTAGCTGAAACGGATCGGTGGCCAAATGATCCAGCCATTGGCTTCGATCTCACTGGATATGAAGGGGTCCCGGTAATCAGCCTCAGTAGGCAGGAAACCACCGAACGTTTCCTCGGATACGGACTCCACCACCGGGAAGTACAGGGTGTCCTGGTAGGACACAACGAGTGGCGAGTCGTTGGCGATCACCTCCGCAATGAGTGACAGGCCGAACAGTGCGAGAAACACCCACAGAGACCAGTAGCCTCTCCCGTTGGCCCGGAAATTCCTGAGTCGTCGCCGTTGGATGGGCGTCAGCGATTTCATGCCTACGCGCCCTCCCGGCTTTCAAAGTCGATGCGGGGATCCACCAGAACGTAAGTGATGTCGCTGATCAGCTTCAGGATCAGGCCCATCAGGGTGAAGATATAGAGGGTGCCGAAGATCACCGGGTAGTCCCGGTTCAGGGCGGCCTCAAACCCGAGGCGTCCAAGCCCGTCAAGCGAGAAGATAACCTCAATCAGC